>CAMAYR010000021.1 GCA_945862355.1 Devosia equisanguinis
ATACCCGCACTGCGCCACCTCGAGCTGCAGCCAAGCCTTCTGCACCGGATGCGAGCCGTTCCGCGACAGACCCTCGATCGTCACGATCTTGTCCGTCGGCTTGACGTCCTTCAGCTCGATCTGGCATGCCCGGCGAACCTCGCCGTTCAGATGCACCGAGCACGCGCCGCACGCCCCCACACCGCAGCCGTATTTCGTACCCGTGAGGCCTGCCTGCTCGCGAAGCACCCACAGCAGTGGAGTGTCCCCCTCCGTGTTGACCGTCACGGTTTTCCCGTTGATGTTCAGCTTGGCCATGCGTTCCTCCCTGTGTGGTGCCGGGCCATAGCGGCCCTGTCCGAACGTCCTTTGCGGCTGGGTTCGAGACTATTACGCTGTCGGCCGTACGACAACGCCTCGATTGCTCGCCGTGCAATCGTAATCCTCGATCGAACGATCGCGGTTGCCGTCCTTGGCAGCGCCGCTTCGGAATTCTAGTGTCTTGGCGCCGATCACTTCAAGGAGCCTTCTAGAGATGCGAAACCATGACCCGCGCGCCGTCGAGCGCGTGGAAGATCTCAGGTTCCTGCGTGGCCGCGGCACGTATGTCGACGACCTGTCCGGCGCAGGCCTGTCCCATGCCGTGATGGTTCGATCTCAGGTGGCACATGGGATCATCCGTGCCATCGACGTGGCGGCCGCTCGCGCATTGCCGGGCGTTCATGCGGTGCTGACGGCCGCCGATCTCGGCGACGACATCCCCGTTCTGCCACTTCGCCTGGCGCCGATCGCCGGCGTCGAGCGGTTTCTGCAGCCGCCGATCGCTCTCGATAAAGTGCGCTACGTCGGCGAGGTGATAGCGATCGTGCTGGCCGAGACGCGCGCGCTCGCCGAGGACGCCGCCGATCTCGTCGTACCGGACATCGAGCCGTTGCCGGCAATCGTCGACACCGCGGCGGCCGAACGCGGCGACGTAATTCTTCACGAGGAGCAGGGCACCAACATCGCCACCCGCTACACGGTCGGCAAAGGCGACGTGGCAGGGGCATTCGCGGCAGCCGATTACACGCACAAGGAGCACTTCAGCGCCCATCGCATGACCGCGACGCCGCTCGAGACTCGCGGCCTCATCGCACGCTGGCACGACGACGGCACGAAGCTCAAGCTCGAGGGCGTGGCCAAGGTCCCCCACACCGCACGCAAGTTCCTGTCGCAGATGTTGGGCGTCGGGCTCTTCGACATCGAGATGATAGAGGTCGACAACGGCGGCGGCTTTGGCGTGCGTGGCGAGTTGCACCCCGAAGATTATCTGATCCCCGCTGCGGCGCGGGTTGCCGGCCGGCCGGTGAAATGGATCGAGGATCGGCGCGAGCATCTGATGGCCGCCAACCACAGCCGCGAGATGGACTGCGAGGTCGAGATCGCCTGCCTTCGCGACGGCACGATCCTGGCTATGCGGGCGCGCATCCTCGCGAACATGGGCGCCTACATCCGTCCCAACGGCGGCGTAGTGCCTGCCAAGGCGGCACAATTCATGCTCGGCCCCTATCGCATCGCAAACGGGGAGATCGAAGTCGTATTCACGCTGACCAACAAGACGCCCGTCGGCACCTATCGCGGACCGGGCCGTTTCGAATCGGGCTTCTTCCGCGAGCGCATCATCGACATCGCCGCGCACGACCTCGGGCTCGACCCCGCCGAAATGCGCCTGCGTAATCTGATTACCGTTGCCGAGATGCCCTACACGCTCGGCAAGCTCGTGCCATACGAGCCAGAGGCGATCTTCGACACGGGTGATTTTCCCGGCGCCTATCGGCGTGCGCTCACCGAGATCGGCTACGACCGCCTGGCTGCCCTCAACGGCAAGCTGATCGACGGGCGCTATCACGGTGTCGCGGCCACCGCCTGCGTCGAGAACAGCGGCCCCGGCCCACGCGAGAATGCGCGCATGCGGCTATCCGCGAAAGGCACCATCGAGATCCACATCGGCTCCTCCAACATGGGCCAGGGCCTCGAGACGATCTTCTCCCAGATCGCCGGCGATGCACTCGGATTGCCGATGGAGGCCTTCGAGGTGTTCCACGGCTCGACCACCCACCTCGCAGACGGAATGGGTACTTATGCCAGCCGCGCGGTCGTCATGGGCGGCAGCACCGTGCTCGTCACAGCAGCAAAAATCGAGGCCGAGCTGAAATCCTTCGCTGCCGAGATCGGCGTCAACTCGCCGGAGCTGAGCCTCGAGACGCTGCGGCTGCTCGCCAAAGAGGCCACCGCGCGCGGACGCAAGCTCGACGTCGAAGGCGTCTTCGAGAACAACAAGCCGACCTATTCGGCCGGAGCCCACGCGGCCTATGTCGCGGTCGATCCGCTGACCGGCCACGTCGAGGTTCTGGACTACATCGCGATCGAGGATGTCGGCTACGCAATCAATCCCGCGCTCGTCCACGGGCAGGCGATCGGCGGCCTCGTGCAGGGGCTCGGCGGCGCATTCCTCGATCATCTCGTCTATGACAGCGAAGGCCAGTTGCTGACCGCCTCGTTCGCCGACTACCTGCTGCCGACGGCCAGCGACTTTCCCAACGTTCGCGCGGTAACGCTGGAGGAGCATCGCTCGCCCTCGAACCCTCTCGGCGCCAAAGGAGCAGGCGAAGGCCCCATCGTCAACGTGGCCGGCACCATCGGCAACGCGATCGCCGTCGCACTGAGACCGCTCGGCGCCGAGATCAACACGATGCCGTTCTCGCCGCTGCGCATATTCGAGGCAGTGGCGGCAGCAAATGCGAGGCGCGGCGATCAGGCGGCGTAGAGGGCTTCGTAGCGGTCGACCATCGCCTCGTCGCTGAACAGGCGGGCAACGCGGTCGCGCGATGCTGCACCGAGGGCGCCGCGCCGTGCCTTATCCGCGACGAGCGCGTGAATGGCGACGGCCAACTCGTCGGGACGCCCAACGCCGACGAGGCAGCCCGCATGCCCGACCACCGCCGGATTGCCGCCGACATTGGTGGCCACCGGACAGACGCCCGAGGCCATCGCCTCCAGCAGACTGATCGAGGTCCCCTCCGCGTTCGAGGTCAGCGCGAAGATGTCGAGTTCGGGATAGAGCCGCGCGACGTTGCGCTCGAGCCCCCAGAAGTGGACGTGCTCCCCGATGCCGAGCCGCATCGCCTGGGTCGCCAAAGCTGCCCGCAAGCTGCCTTCGCCGATCAGGACGACGGCGCAGTCGACCCCGGCCGCTCGCGCTTGGGCGATGCCGTCGATCAACATCGCCTGGTTCTTGATCGGCTCGAGACGCGCTACCGTGCCGACCAGCGCCGTCCGATCGGCGATCCCGAGCCTGCTGCGAATATCGCCGCCACCAACGCCTGGTGTGAACATGGTCAGATCGATGCCGTTCTCGATCACCTCTTGGCGGCGACCAGCGATACCGCGAGCCGTCATGACAACGGCCAGATGATCGGAGACCGACACGACGGTATCGGTCAGCCGCACGGCCGCTCGGTTCAGCACCGTTTCGATCCACGCCTCGCGCGGAACGAAGCCGTGCGCGGTATAGACCACGCGCGGCACTCCAGCCCGGCGAGCCGCGGCCGCTGCCTTGAACCAAGCGCCGGAATGGGCATGGACGACATCGGGGCCGATCGCGCGCAGATGCGCCGACAGCCGCATCAACCAGCTCGGATTGGCGAGCCCGTGCGCGCCGGGCACACTGACCCGCAAGCCGGCCGCTTCGAGGTCGGCGGCCAGCACACCCTTCTCGATCACGCAGGTGACGCCGACTTCGTGCCCGCGCCGCGCGAGCTTTCGGGCGAGTCGCGCGACCATCAACTCCATACCGGCCGCGTAGAGCGCCGGCAGCACCATTTCGATTCTCACGAGACCCTCCGCCCGGTGCTTGTCCCCGAAGCGTGCGCATTGGCAGCGGCGAGCAGCGCAGGCCCTTTCACAGGACAGCATTGGGCGGGCTGCGTTCGTTCGGCCGGTTGCATGTCGTAGGTCTCGCACTCCGCGATGATCACCTTCAATCGGTGTATCGCTGAGTGCGAGCCAGTGGGAGCCTCGATCTGATGTCTGATTAATTCACCACCAGTTGATGCCGCAACCAGGATATCTCACCAGGGTCCGTCATCGCGCAGCCGCCACCCCGAGCGACTTGTCCTGCAACGTCAGTCGCAGACCGCCGTACACAGCAGCACCCGCCGTCTCGAAGCCGTAGACCTCCTGATAGCGCTGGTCGAGCACGTTCTCCGCCCGCGCATAGAGTTCGAGTGATGGTGTCAGCTTGTAGGAGGCTATCGCCGAGACGAGCCAGTAGTCCTTCAGCGTCACCCGCTCGGTCGCCAACGGGAAGCAGCCGAAGAAGCAGGCATTCGACGTGCGTAGCGCCTCGTCGACCATCGAGCCGTTGTAGACCACGGCCACGCTGACACGGGCCCGGTCGCGGTCGAACGTGTAGCTCGCATCGACGCGGGCAGAGTTACCCGGCCGCCGGATCTCGGTGAGACCTGTCGGCTCGTGCGCCTCGAGCCACGTATAGCTGGCGCCGAGCACGACACCAGGTAGCGGCATGATCTTGCCCGATACCTCGAGCCCCTGCCGCGTGCTGATGCCCGGCTGGTTGATCGAGGTGGCCGTGAAGCCCTCGAATTTTCCGCGGATCTTGTCCTCGAGCTCGGTGTCGAACCACGTCGCGTCGATCACGGCACGGCCCGACAGGAACGAAAGCTCGACGCCCGCGTCCCAGCCCTGCGAAGTCTCAGGCTCGAGGCCGGGGTTAGGCCGGAAGAACAGGGGCGTGCGGCCGTACTGCTCGAACAGCGAGGGCAGCTTCACGCCGGTCCCCGCGCTTGTGTGAAGGCGCACTGGTGTGCCCGGCACCTTCCAGGAGGCCGACATCCGCCACGTCGTGAAGTCGCCGAACGCATCGGTATCGTCACGACGCACCGACGCCATCAGGAACAGGCTGTTCCAGTATTCGCCGCGCACCTCGCCGACGACGCTGCGCGTGACACGCTCGTGATCGACGGCGTCGTTGGTGTATTGCACGAAGCCCTCGTGCTTCAGCTCGGCGAGCCCCGTCACGTAGTGGCGCACGCCCGGAAACCCCGGCGTATCGAGCCGGAACGTACTGGTGTAGCGATAGGTCTCCGCGTTGGCCCGATAGCGCTCGTAGCTCTCGAACGGCGCAAACGAGGGATTTGCGGACAGGTCGTCGTTGACGATCGCCTTGCGCTCGCCGCGAACGCTCTGCACCCAACCGCCGCCGAAGAGCGACAGCTTGCCCTCGAGCGCACCGAGCCACAGGTCGGAGGAGAACCGCGACAGCGCATCGGTCTGCCCGATCAGCATGCCGGGAATCTCGAAGTTCTCCTCGTCGCGGTTGCCGCGCTTGGCCGTGTGTCGCAGCACGCCTTCGATCGTGAGCCCTTGGAGCGGGCTGAACCCGCCCTTGAACAGAGACGACGTGGTCTGACTGCCGTCGTTCTCCTTGCCGAACGCGGAAACGTTGTAGCCCGCGGTCTTGCGCGTCTGGATGCCCATGAGCCCCCAAGCCTTGTCGCCGCCGGCCGACAGCACGGCTGCGGCATCCTTGGTATTGAAGCTCCCCGTCTCCGCGCGCGTCGTCAGTGTCAGCGGCCCCCGGCCGGACCGCGTGACGATGTTGATCACCCCACCGCCGGCGCCAGAGCCGTAGATGCCGGACTGCGCCCCGCGCAGCACCTCGATGCGCTCCACCTCCTCGGTGCCGACGAGGTTGGAGAAGTCGAACTCCCCATCGGCCGGGTTGTTGGCCTCGATGCCGTCGATCAGCACCAGCGTGTGATTGCCCTCGGCGCCACGGATGCGCACCTGCGACAAGCCTGCGAAGGGACCAGTACGTCCGACGGTTACCCCGGGCAGGCTGCGCAGCGCGTCGACAGGCGTTCTGACTTGGCCAGCGCGCAACGCCTCGCCGCTGATCACCGTCACTGCCGTACCCTGGTTGGACAGAAGATCACCAGCGGACCCTTGACCGCTAGTGGGCTCTACGCCCGCAATCATCTCCGAGGCAGCATTGATTGTCGGCGAGGGGCCAGGGGAGGGGCCAGCCGCAGGGCTAGCTCCGGTAGAAACCGAAGCCCCCTCCGACACCGGCGCCGACACCTGCGGAGTACGGACCGCACGGCTCGCACCCTCGACGACGACCGGCGGCAGCGCAGTCTGCGCAAGAGCCGCGCCAGCGGGCATCAACGCAGAATACAGGAGTGGCGGGCAGGACAATGCCAGCGCGGCTGCGAGGCCTCTGGCGGTGGGCAAGCCTGGGAGCAGACAAACAGAGCTGGAACGATGAGCAGGTATCATGGCGACTATCCCGGTAAGGGGCAGGCCGCACACACGCGAGTGACACCGATCTCGCGCCGTTCGAGCGCAAGATACAATTGGATCGTAGCTGCCGTAGACCAGATGACAAAAACTGGACGACGAAGCCCGAAAGCTTCGACCAGCAACGGCCGGGCAGACGATCCATCTGTTCGGGTGGCAGTCACCCTGGTGGCGTCAGCGATGTGAGCACTGCCGGTTGCACGACATCGTCGCCACGACGGGATTCCGCTCCACCGCGCGCCCCGCACGGAAGATGGGCGACATGTGCCGGCAGGTCTCCTGGCTCACGGCTCTGGCGCTTTCGTCCTGCCTTCCCGATGTGTTGAACATCAGTGGCACTCGAGGCGAAAGCTCGCCGCTTACAGTTGCGGGGGCAGCCACGGCTTCAGGAGATCTCCTCCCTCACCGTATTCCCTTTTCACCTGAGGCTGCTCGCGAGAGCAACCCCAGAGACCGTCACACACTGGATAGTTTTCAGACACGACGCGCTGAGTCAATCTGAGATTCCCGCATCGAGCGAAGCGTTGCCCACCGGCTACACTCGCCTCCGTTGCGAACATGCTCCGCAACCGCCTTGTGACGACGACCCGATTGGGCCTACACCTCGCCGTGTCGTCGTGATCGCGAATTTCGTCCCATTCTGCAGCGAACGATACTGGCAATATCGATGCGCTGATGCGATCGAGACCGACAAGTCCGCTTCACAACCGCGCCGCAAAGAATGCAGCGGACTTTCCGGCCTTAACTCTTGGATGGGCCGTCGAACGACGCGCCGGCATGGAAAGCCAAAATCAGCATGCAGCATTTCTGGATCGTCCTGGCCGTGACCGGCGCGTTGCTGCAAGCGATCAGAACGGCCGCCCAGCGCGACCTCAACAAGCACCTCTCGACGATGGCGACGACCTATGTGCGCTCGCTGTTCGGCTTGCCGCTGCTGATCGTATATCTGCTCGCCGTGATGCACGGGACTGGCGAAGGCCTGCCGCGTTTCGGCCTGGCCTGGCTCAGCTACACCTTCGTCGGCGCAATGGCGCAGGTCGTCGCAACGGCCCTGCTGATCCGGATGTTCACGCTGCGCAGCTTCGGCGTCGGTACGATCCTGACCAAGGTCGACGTCGTCATCACAGCACTTCTGGGCGCGCTGTTCTTCTCCGAGCGGCTGAGCGCCGGTGGTCTCCTCGCACTGCTCGTCGTGATGTCCGGCGTCTTGCTGATGTCTCTCGAACGAACGCAGCGTGCTGGAGGTCTCGTCCCGTCGGCGGGCTCGGGCTTGCTGGGCTCGATCGGCGCCTTGCTCGCCGATAAGTCGATCCTCGTCGCACTAGGCTGCGCGGGATCGTTTGCGATCTCGTTTCTCACCTTCCGCGAGGCTGCCCTGGTGATCGGCGAGGGTACGTTCCTTTGGCGAGGCGCATGGACAGTCGTTCTGGCGATCCTGATGCAAACCGTGATCGTCGGTGCCTGGCTCGTTTGGCGCGAGCCGGGCCTTGCCGCCAAGGTCGTGCCGCACGTGCGCATATCGGCCTTCATCGGCGCGACGAGCGCCGTGGGTTCTATCTGCTGGTTTACCGCGTTCGCCCTCGAGAATGCATCCTACGTTCGCGCGGTGGGGCAGATCGAAGTGGTCTTCACGTTGTTGGTCGCCGCCTTCTACTATCGCGAGCGGATCAGCGTCCTCGAGTATGCCGGCATCGCGCTTACCGTGGCGGGTGTCGTGATGTTCCGCCTGCTCGTCTGATCCGCGCCAGCCTCAGCGCAGGCGCAACTCGAGCGGCGACATGCGGACCTTCACATTGTCGGGCGAGGGCGCCCAGATCCCCGAACGGATGTGGTGGATGTCTCCGGCGACCGCCTGAAAGCTCTGCAGGTCGCTCTTGCGGAAGCCGATGTCGTAGCGCTCGAGAACCAGCTTGCCGTCCACCCACATGCGCAGCGTGCCGTCGTTGTTGCCCGGCGTGTTGAGCACAGCTTCCTGCTCGATGCGAACCCATTGCCCCTTCTTCAAGATAGCCTTCTGCGGATCGAGCAGGAGATTGCCAGCCTGACCGACGTTGGGCGCGCTCCACATCATCAACGTGCCGTCGTTGCGCCACTGCGGCCGCGTCGAGAACGGCTTGAGCGCACCCTCCTCACCCGCCTCGCTTCCAGAAGCGGCCTGTCGGTCCACGATAGGCACGAGCCCGGTGCTGGGGATGGTGTCTGCGTCGCTCAGCAGGCCAGGAAGGATGCCGCCATCGCCGGTCTTGAAGCCGGGTGGAACCCAGACATTGTAAGACAGGCAGGCGCCCGTCGCCGTCGTGAGTTGCCGCGGCGCCCAGGTGAAACCGATGCCGCTGCGCGTCTGCTCGTCGGATTCCAGTGCGCTATTCTTCAGCTGCACCTCGAGCGCGTAGCCGTACAGCACGTTGCTGTCCTCGATGATCCGGGCATTGGCTACGATGCCACGATCGCGACCACCGAGCCGGGCCTGAAGATCCTCCGGCGCGAGCGCCCCAGCGCCCTTGCGCGCATAGGAGAACAGCACGCCGCCGGCATAGCGGGCCTCGCAGGCGGGGGTCTCGGGCTTCTTCTCGAACGAGGACTGAATGGCGAGCCCGATTCCGGCCACGAGCAGCACGCCGCTGCCCACGCTGAGCAGGTGGTACGTCGACATCTGCTGCTTCTTCTTCGTCACTGCCATGACTCAAACTCCCGGCTGGGGTGTGCTCGTACCAATTCGGGCGATTGCCCGGCGCAGCGGCGAGACGACCTGCTGCGCGATCGAGATGTCCGCACTCGGAAAAACGAGCTGGGCGGAGCGATGTGATTGCAGGGCTCTGGCGCCCTCGGCATTTCCTGAAAGATCGAGCTCCAGCGTCGCGGAAACCGTCGCGGCTGGCGCAATGGACCCGGCAGGAATCCATGTGATGCGAGCCCTTGCCCTGTGTCCGACGCCGCGCGCGCCATCCGCAATGAACACAGCGACACTGTCGCCCGCACGGGCTGAGCGCATCTGGCGCGAGCTCAGCGCGGCCTCGAGGATAGGCCGGGAAGGATCAGTCGCGATTTCCGCAAGCGTCTCTCCAGCGACGATCTGTCGGCCTGCGACGAGCCGAGACGCGACGGAGAGAATTCCGGAGACCGGCGCACGGATCTCCACGTCGATCGCAAGCCGATCGCTCTCGCCGATGCGGGCCAGCAGATCGGCCGTCTCCCGCTCCAGGCTCGCAACCTCATTCTCCAGCGCCGTGACACGGGCGCGCGAGATCAGCCGCTGCTCGAGCAGCATGTTGAAGGCCTGGATCTCCATACGCAGCGCTTCTTGCTGTCGCCGCGCGACATCGAGCCTCGCTCTGAGCACCTTGATGCCCGCGTCGAGATCGGATGCGTTCATCGTGGCCAGAAGATCGCCCGCGGCGACCCGGCTTCCCGCGACGACATGTACTTTGGCGATCGAGCCGCCGGTATGCGTGATGCGATGAGCCTTGCCGGCGACGAGCCTGGCTTCCACCACAACGAAGCCACCGCTGAAGGGAATATGTGCTGTACCCGCGGACAGTGCTGCGATCGCAAAGATGCCGAGACCACAGGCGATCAGAGGGCTGCGCAACGCAGGCCCTCGCATCGCAAGCCGGCTGTGGCGAAACCTGATCATGCCGCCCACCTCTCCGAAGCGGGCGGATGTTCGAGGACATGATTCCGCGGAAGGATGCTCTCGATTCTGCCTCCAGCGAGCACCACGATACGGTCGGTGATCTGAAGCAGCCTCGTATCGGAGGTCGCGATCACCAATCCGATTCCGGCGCTGCGAAGCACCATCAGAGAGCCCAGAAGGTTGGCGATGCCGGCCTCGTCCAGCCCCAGCTCAGGCTGGTCGAGCACGACCACCCGCCGCTCGCCGAACACCGCACGCGCCAGTGCCACCGCGCGGCGCTGACGCAGCGAAAGTGCGCGACCGTCCTCGCCCACCTGGGTTTCGTAGCCCATCGGCAATTCGACAAGCAGGTCGTGGACGCCCGCTGTGGATGCCGCGTGGACGACTGCAACGCCGCTCTCCGCGCTGAAGCCGCCGATATTGTCGTGGACGCTACCGGGCAGCAACGCGGGAGCATCCGGCATGAAGCCGATCGGCGGGCGGCTCGATGAGCGCTGTCGCATGTCGATCGGCTCGCCGTCGATCTCGGCGCGACCGGCTTCGGGCACGATGAAGCCCGCGATCGCGGCCGCAAGGGTCGACTTGCCCGAGCCGGCGCTGCCGAATATTCCGACGCATACGCCGGGCTCGATCACCAGGGAAACCCCGGCGATGGCAGGCCGCTCGGCGCCAGGGTGCCTGCAAACGACGTTCTCCAGCACGATACGCCCCGGCCCGTTCCAGAGCTGCTCTGCCACCAATCCATCAGGCGCAGTCACTCGGTCGGCGGCAGCCAGCGTCCGCCAGGCCGCACGCATGGCGCGGAAGTGGTGCCAGTTGCGGATGGATTGCTCGAAAGTGCCGAGCGCGCGCGCCATCAGCAGCACGGTTGCAACGGCGGCCCCCAAAGCAAGCCCGTCGAAGATCGCGAAGTATGCCGCCGCCGCCATGACGGCAAGCAGGCCGGCGCCGGCGAAGGCCCGAGCCAACGCGGCAGCTAGCCCCTGACGAAGACAGTGACGATAGTATCTGGAGATCCAGCGCCGGTTCGCCAGATCCCAATTGCGCGCGAGCGCCGAAGCCAGACCCGCGGCCCGCAGCGATACTGCTTCCCTGACGGCGATCGAACGCCATCTCTCCGCGTCCGCGTCGGCAGCCGGCGCAGGCGCGCGGCCGCCAACCAGAACGAGGTGCGCTATCACCATCACGGCCAGAACCCCCGCGCAGGCGAGCGCCAATGCCGGATGCAGCAGGCCGACGAGCGCACATGCCGCTATCGCCCAGGGCAGCTCGATGATCGCAGAAAGTGATCCATTCGTAAGCCCGGCGCGCACGTTCACGATCGCGCGAAAGCGGCCCTGCAGCGTGCCTTCAGCCGTGCCGTCGACGATGCCCCGTTCCAGAGCCTCAGCACCCATATTGTGATCGAGCCACAGCCCCGCGCGCAGCAACACGAGCTCGCGGCAGAAGTCCAGAACGGCCACCACCAGCAAGACGGCGGCCGAAATGCCGCCGAGCACGGCGAGCAGCTCCAGGGAGCCGGCCGGCACCGCCGCCTCCAGCAGTTGCAGAGCGAAAACCGGTATCCAAAGCATAAGGACTGTAATGCACGCCGACAGAAGCGATGCTGTCAGCAGCGCCCGGCGAGCCTTGCGCAAAGGTCGCCTCTTAGTGGTCATGGAATTCCCTTCAGGCACGCAGCCGTGCGCGGCCGGAGATGGAACCGGCCGCCCGATGAATGCTCAGAATACGAATAATTCCTTTACGATCGGCAAACCTTGGTTCGCCCCAGAGGCGGCGCGTACGGCCAGCCGGGCAGACTACGGCCTCGACGCCCTACTTGCGACAGGGGATCGGCTCCAGCATTTCCAGCTCGGAGATCTCGCCCAGCATCGTGTACTCGCCGTTGTCGATCATCAGCCGGCGGCTGACGCCATTCGCATAGAACGCATAGCCCATCTCGTAGACCGGCAGGGCGTCCTTCTTCTCCACTCCTTGCTCGTAATAGCTGAGCAGCACCGGCCAGACCGGCATGTTGTCGAGCCGCTCAACCTGCCCGCCGCGGGGCAGCGACCGATTGAAGCCGGCAGCCAACGGTTTTCCGACCTGCGCGCTCACCACGTAGGTTTTCTCTCCGCCTTCCGACCCGTCGAAGAAGTCCGTGGTGAAGCCCCCTCGACCGCGGCGGGCGGCCTCGAGCAGCTTGAACGAATGTTGCACCGGAAACATCGCGCCGCTGCCGATGGCTGACCGGCGCTTGTCGGGATGCGTCAGGTCCACCCGGATGTCCTCGCTGCCTTCCCCGCGCGACGCTGTGCCTGCCGTCTGCTCGACGAGCTTCTGATTGCGGTACTGGCTCGTCTGGAAGCGGTACCGCATGCCCGTATCGTCCTCCCAGCTCGAAGAGCGCTGGTCGCTGACGCTCACCGCGCCCGAAGCCGCCGTCGTCCTTGTGACGAGCCGCATGGTCTGGGTGTAGCCGTCGCAGGAGGAGCCCGTGAACTCGTATACCATGCGGCCGCTGAGTGCCGTGATGCTCTTTTCCGAGCGCACCTTGCCGAGATTGAATTGATAAACCGCCCGATGCGGCGCCAGGACGATGGGCTGACTGCGGAGGGTTTCCTGGCGCTGTGCGTTAGTGTCGGCTGCCACGGCGGCCGTGCCGGCACAAACCAGTGCAGCCGCAGCGATCTTCCCAAGTGCGATAGCCATTTTCGGTTTCTGGTCCGGCTTTGATCGGGCGGTTGCGACCAAGATCGCGACGGCTCTGAACGGGCAGTTGCGAGATCGAGTGAAAGGCTTGCGGTAACGGCACTGTCTCGAAATGTTATGGACCAGCCTGCGGCCCGGCAGCAAGGCGGAGAAGCTCGAGGCCAACCAGCGCTATCTGACCTGCCAGAGCAGCTCGGCATTGCCACTCGAGCCCTTCACCGTCAGGCGGAGTGTCTGGCCCGTTAGCGCCGCCGGCTTTTCCAAGCCCTTCAAGTCGATACGGAATCGCACCGCGCCACCCGCAACATCGCCAATCCGCACAGGCACCGGCAGATCGACGCCCGCAGGCGGCTCGACGAAGAGATCGACATCCCCGCCCGGCCGGCCAGCCGGCTGGCTCAAAGCCCCGTTTTCGAACGCCGCGACGTCGAGCGTGATAGCGGGGGCAGCTCCGCTCAATGTGGCCTTGGCCGATTTCAGAACCCGGCCGGCGCTCGCCCCTTCCACCATCCGGGGGACGCTTCTGAGGCTTGCTGCGAGCCCGGGCGACATGGCAGCCACGCCGGCAGGGATCGTCAGGACGAGCTTCGCCTCCGCTGGAACACAGATCTCGCGGCAGATCCCATACTCGAACGTCAGCGCAAGCATGACGGGTTTGGTTGGCGCCGCAGGCTCGACCACCACTGGAAACGTCACCGCTTTCTCGTAGCCGATGGTTATGCCATTTAGCGATTTCCAGCGACCTGGCGCTGGATAGAGGACCCGCTGGGACTTCACGTTCCTGGAGCCCGTCCAGTCGAAAGTCGGGGGCAAGCCGCCGTCGTCGCCGGGATGTCGCCAATACGTCTTCCAACCCTCCGCCAATCGGATCTCGACGCCGGCCACCAGCCGCCGCCCGCCGTCGGCAGTGAGCTCCGCGCCTGCCACCAGGCGCACAGCAGAATTGTGTCCCTTCACCCACTGCGACGCCCCAGCGGCGGATGCACCACCGGCCCCGCCCGCCGCCGGCCGCGACGCGCCGCCGGGGAGCGACAGCCCCACCTGAGCGCTGGCCCCAAGACCAGGCATGATGATAGTTGCAACAGCAATGAATGCACCGATCAACAGGCTCACAGCTCTCGCTGGAGAAGAACGGAAAGGGAGCGCGATCGACATGCGGGACTTGGCTCCTGGAAATCAGGCAGACAGGCGAGCAAGAGAGTTCGCCCACGGCTCCGCGAAAGTCGGCGAAAAGACCCCATCTTCCATTAAGATCGCGTCTTGCATCATGTAGCGCCGCACCCTTTCACCGCAAGTCACGTTCGCTCACAAGTTGATGATCCGCGCCGAAAGTGGCGTGTCGACGCCCTTCACAGAAAAGTCGCTCGGGTCTAGACTTTGATCCATGGCGAAAAGAGCTTCGAGCAAGGGCCGTACCGCGGCACGCAGAGACTACCTGAACGGCCAGCTTCTCATCGCGATGCCGGCCATGACCGACAAACGTTTTGCGCGCTCGGTCGTCTACATGTGCCTTCACAACGAGGAAGGCGCGATGGGCATCATCATCAACCAGCGGGCAGACAAGGTCTCGTTCGCCCACCTGCTGCGCGAACTCGACCTGCTCTCCGAGGGCGCCGAGGAAGAGGTTCCAGCCAGCGTACTGGACCGTAGCGTTCAGATCGGCGGACCAGTCAGGATGGAGCACGGCTTCGTGCTGCACTCGCCTGATTTTTCGGCCGGAAGCGCGACGCTGGAGATCAACGGAGCAATCCGCCTGACGAACACGGTCGAGATTTTGCGGGCGATCGCGCGCGGACGCGGCCCCGCCCGTTCCCTGGTTGCGCTCGGCTACGCCGGCTGGGCGCCAGGCCAGCTCGAGAGCGAAATAAGGGCCAATGGCTGGCTGTCCTGCCCGGCCGACGCCGACCTCGTATTCGATGCGAACCTCGAGCTGAAATACGATCGTGCCCTCGCCAAGCTCGGCGTCGAGGCGTCGCATCTCGTAAGCTACGCCGGTCGCGCCTGATCGCCCGCCTCCCGATCCCGCTGCAGCCACGTCGCCGGATGCGGCCAGCCCTGCGCGCATTGCCCCATCAGGTGCGGCTGGGCACCGTTTCGCACGCGGGATCGTGCCCACCGAACTCTCTGCCGGTTGGCCGACTACACCGGTATCGAGACTGGCGGCATAGTCGATCACTCGTTATGTCGCCGAACCGGAACAGATAAAGGCGCAACGGCCGAGAGAGGAAGCGATGCCCCACGACGGGAAGACAGCACCCGTGCGAGCGAACGGCCCGGTGCGGCTCCGCATAAAAGCTGTCCGCGAGCCCGGCGGCATCGCACGCAGGCATCCCACAACGAACTCCGGGCCGATCGACAGCATAGCCCGCAGCGCGGTCAGGGGCGAAGTCCCCTCCGCGGGATCGGGACAGACACGATTGCGAGCTCGATTGCGAGCTTCTGGCGGATATGCGAGGGGGCATCGCGGTGCCTAGAGTGCGATCGTCCGAGGTGGAACCACAAAGGACGAGTAGAGCACGACAAATCAGAGATTAGAGTTGTTCCGGCGATTCCACTTGGGCCGGAAGGAATCTAACCGGTCAATCGCGCGGGATCAGGACAAATGCGCTTCGATAATCTGCAGGATCTACTCGCCGGATTGCTGTTCGCAGCCTTCGGCGCTGCAGCATTGTGGTTTGGCCAATCACTGGCGCTCGGCGCAGCGACCCGGATGGGCCCTGGCTACCTGCCGACTATCCTCGGCTGGATGTTGATCGGGCTCGGCGGCGTCATTGTCGTGCGGTCGTTTCTGGTCAACGGCGTGCCGATCCAGAAGATCCATCTCAGACCGCAAATCATGATCATCGCGGCGCTGATCGCTTTCGCACTGCTGGTCGAGCGGTTCGGGTTGCTGGCGGCGGCTGCCGCAGCGGTGGTGCTCGGATCGCTCGGCAGCCGCGAGGCCCGCCCGCTGGAGACGGTTATTCTGGCGGTCGTGACTGCCCTGGCCTCGGTCGGCCTCTTCATCTATCTGCTCGGGCAGCCGATGGTGCCCTGGAACTGGGGGCTCTGAGGCGTGCTTGAGATCTTCCAGAACCTCGCGATCGGGTTCAGCGGCGCGGCGACACCGGTGAACCTCGGCCTATGCTTGCTGGGCTGCCTGCTCGGCACGCTGATCGGCGTGCTGCCCGGGGTCGGCCCCATCGCGACCATCGCCATGCTGCTGCCGATCACCTACGGGCTTCCCCCACTCGGCGCGCTCATCATGCTTGCGGGCATCTACTACGGCGCACAGTATGGCGGCTCGACCACAGCCGTACTCGTCAACTTGCCCGGCGAATCCTCCGCCGTCGTCACCTGCCTCGACGGCTACCAGATGGCCAAGCAGGGCCGCGCGGGTTCCGCGCTGACAATTGCCGCACTGGGCTCGCTGTTCGCTGGTTGCGTCGGCACGCTGCTGCTGGCTGCGTTCGCGCCGGTGCTGGCGAAGTTCGCCGAGCAGTTCCGCAGTCCGGAATATTTCGCGCTGATGTTGTTTGGTCTGGTGGCAGCCGTCGTGCTCGCGTCGGGCTCCGTCATAAAGGCGATCGCGATGGTCGTTCTGGGGCTCCTCTTCGGGCTCGTCGGAACCGACGTCTCGAGCGGCGTGACAAGGTACGGCTTCGGCGTCCCAGAGCTGTTCGACGGCATCGATTTCGTGCCCGTGGCCGTCGGCCTTTTCGGCCTCGCCGAGATCATGAGCAATCTCGACAAGCGGGCCGAGAGCCGCGATCTCCCCGCCAAGGTCGGCAGCCTGTGGCCGACGCGAGAGGAGGCCCGGCGAGCGGTTCCCGCAGTGCTGCGCGGCACGATGGTGGGCTCCCTCCTCGGTATCCTGCCCGGCGGCGGCGCAGTGCTTTCCTCGTTCGCGGCCTACACACTGGAAAAGAAGATCTCGCGACGGCCGCACGAGTTCGGCAAGGGCGCTGTGGAAGGCGTCGCGGCACCGGAATCGGCCAACAACGCAGGCGCCCAGACCTCTTTCATCCCGCTGCTGACCCTGGGCATTCCCTCCACGCCGGTGATGGCGATCATGGTGGGCGCCATGATGATCCAGGGCATCGCGCCCGGCACGGCGCTGATCAAAGAGCGGCCGGATCTGTTCTGGGGCATCGTGGCCAGCATGTGGCTCGGCAATCTGATGCTCGTCATCATCAACCTGCCGCTCATCGGGCTTTGGGTGAAGCTGCTGAACGTTCCCTACCGCCTGCTGTTCCCCGTCATCCTCGTGCTATGCTGCGTTGGGACGTACTCGATCGGAAACTCGACGACGCTGGTGGTGTTTCTCGCCGTGTTCTCCGTCCTCGGCTACGTCTTCGTGAAGCTCGGCTGCGAGACGGCGCCGTTCCTGCTCGGCTTCGTGCTCGGCCCATTGATGGAGGAGAACCTGCGCCGCTCGATGGTGATCTCGTTCGGCGACCCGCTGATCTTCGTGCAGAGGCCGATCTCGTTGACCATCCTGCTGCTGACCGTGGCCCTGGTCCTGTTGATCGTGCTGCCGACGTTCCGCAAAACGCGCGAGGTCGCTTTTCAGGAATGACGCTCTCCGGCGACGAGGCACGCTCCAAGTTGCTCGAGCGCATGTTCGAGGCCGCCATTGCCGCGGCCCACCCGCGCCTTTGCCTGCCCCCGCATCTGCCGCGGGCCCCTCGCGACGGCCGGATCGTCGTTGTCGGCGCAGGTAAGGCCGGCGCGGCGATGGCCGTGGCAGCAGGCGAGCACTATCGTGCCTCGGGCGACGCTGGACGCATCTCCGGCGTGGTCGTCACGCGCCACGGCTTCGCCCTGCCTCCGGTTCTGATCGGCATCGATGAGGCAGGCCATCCCGTTCCCGACGAGGCGAGCGTTCTGGCTGCCCGCGCGGCGCTGGAGTTGGCGCGCAACGCCACCGCACACGACTTGGTCCTATGCCTGCTTTCAGGCGGTGCCTCCGCGCTGTGGTCGGCCCCGGTCGCCGGCATCACGCTCGCCGCAAAACAGGCTTTGACCCGCGATCTGTTGCGGGCGGGCGCGCGCATTTCCGAGATCAACTGCGTGCGCCGGCACATCTCGGCCATCAAAGGCGGACGCCTCGCAGCAGCAGCCCATCCTGCCCGCCTCGTGACCCTTGCGATCTCCGACGTGCCCGGCGACGATCCGGCCGTGATCGGCTCCGGCCCGACCGTCGCCGACCCGACGACGCTCGCCGACGCGCGCGAAGTACTTGCGCGCTTTCGCATCGTTCCGCCGCCCGAGATCGCCGCCGCACTGGAGGTCCCGACGAACGAGACGCTGAAGCCCGGCGCTGCCGAGCTTGCCCAAGCCACCTACGATCTGATCGCCACCCCGCGAGCCTCCCTCGAGGCGGCCGCCGCTGTCGCCCGCACAGCCGGCTATCAGATCGAGCAGCTCGGCGACGCTCTCGAAGGCGAGGCCCGCGAAGTAGGCGCAGCACATGCCCGACTGGCATTGGATGCAAGGCGCTCGGGCAGGCGAGTTGCCATCCTCTCCGGCGGCGAGCTGACGGTAACGGTCCGCGGCACCGGCCGCGGCGGTCCGAACCAGGAGTACGCACTGGCCCTGCTCGCCGCCCTGGACGGGGCGCCGGGCATCGAGGCCCTGGCAGCCGACACCGACGGCATCGACGGTGGTGGCGGAAGTGCCACGGATCCGGCCGGAGCTATCGTCGGCGAAGACGATCCAGCCCGCGCGAAGGCCCTTGGGCTCAATCCCGCCATGTTCCTCGCAAACAACGATTCGACCACTTTCTTCGCAGCTCTGGACACGCTCGTCCGGTGCGGACCAACCCAGACCAACGTCAATGATTTCCGTGCAATTCTCGTCGATCCTGGCTCGTATTGAGGTAACCGGTGCGGTTGCCTTGTCGACGATGCTCGCTCTGTCGTCCCCAGCGGCGGCCGATTTCACGCTGTGCAACGGCACCTCGAGCCGCATCGGTGTGGCCATCGGCTACGAGGACAAGACCGGCTGGGCGACGGAAGGCTGGTGGAACCTTGCCGGCCAGGCTTGCGAGACGATCCTGCGCGGACTGCCGCCGAGCCGTTATCTCTACATCTACGCCATCGACTACGACCGCGGCGGCGAATGGTCGGGCACGAGCTTCATGTGTACCGGCGAGAAGTCGTTTCGCATTCGCGACACCAAGGATTGCGAGCCCCGCGGCCACCGTCGCACAGGCTTCATGGAGATCGACACCAAGGGCGACCGCGACTGGACCGTCAGGTTCTCCGATCCGGAGTGAAGGCGCAGCGCGCCTAGAGTCTTTCCGGCGGAAGTGGAAGCGCCAGAAAGACTCTAGCCTCTGATTTGTCGTGCTCTACACGCCCTCGGCAGTTCCATCTCGGTCGATCGCACTCTAGCGCCACGTCAGGCGAGCTGAATGCTCCCAGCTACGCGCGCCGCCACTCACTCCCGGGTCTGCCGCCGTGTCATGAAGGCGAGCCGCTCGAACAGATGCACATCCTGCTCGTTCTTGAGCAGTGCGCCGTGCAGCGGCGGAATGAGCTTGCGCGGGTCTTTCTCGCGCAGCGTCTCCGGGCTGATGTCCTCGTTGAGCAGCAGCTTTATCCAGTCGATCAATTCCGACGTGGAGGGCTTTTTCTTGAGACCCGGCACCTCGCGAATGTCGTAGAAGACGCTCAGCGCCTCGTTGACGAGACGCCCCTTGAGACCGGGAAAATGCACATCGACGATCTGGCGCATCGTCTCTGGATCGGGAAACTTGATGTAGTGGAAGAAGCAGCGGCGCAGGAACGCGTCCGGCAGCTCCTTCTCGTTGTTGGACGTGATCATGAGCACCGGCCGCTGCCGCGCCTTGATCGTCTCTCCGGTCTCGTAGACGTGGAACTCCATGCGATCGAGTTCCCGCAACAGATCGTTGGGGAACTCGATGTCCGCCTTGTCGATCTCGTCGATGAGCAGCACGGGGCGCTCGTCCATCACGAACGCTTCCCAGAGCTTGCCGCGCTTGATGTAGTTGGCGATGTCCCTGACGCGCTCGTCGCCGAGCTGGCTGTCGCGCAGACGGGCGACCGCATCGTACTCGTACAGGCCCTGCTGTGCCTTGGTGGTGGACTTGATGTGCCACTCGATCAGCGGCGCGCCGATCGCTTGCGCGACCTCCTCGGCCAGAACGGTCTTGCCCGTCCCTGGCTCGCCCTTGATGAGCAGCGGTCGCTCCAGCGTGATGGCGGCGTTGACCGCCATCTTGAGATCGTCGGTGGCGACGTAGTTCTTGGTGCCCGTGAAGCGGGTTCGTGTCTGGGTCATGTCGTGGATCCGCTTCGGGTGATCTCGTCTCAGGGGGCGTCGGGTCAGAAAGCGTAGGGCTTGCCGAGGTAATCCTCGAACACGCCGGTCGTTGCAAGCGTCAGGTGGTCGATGCGTTCGACGATACCCTTCGCGCTATCGTTTGGCTTCACCGGAGCGCCTGGCCCTCCCATGTCCGAGGAGACCCAGCCGGGATGATAGATGCCGACGGCGATACCGGCAGGCTTCAGCTCGACGGCGAGATTGGCGCCGAGGTTGGCGACGGCGGCCTTCGACGCGCGATAGCCGAGCGCGTTTCCCGCCGCGAGCTGCGACGACGCCATCATCGAGGACATCAGCGCGAGCTTGCCGGCGTTGGCGCGTTTGAGATGTCCCATGAACGCGCGGGCAGTCACGAAAACGCCGGTCACGTTGGTCGCCAGCACCCGGTTCCAGTCGGCAGCGTCGTTGCCGGCGGCCTCGACACCCCCGCGGTTGGACATCACGCCCGCGTTGCAGACGACGACGTCGATGGCGCGGTCGCCAATGCTCAGTGCCGCGGCAGTCAGGGAGGCCTCGTCAGTAACGTCGGCCCGCAGGACCATCAGCTTGGGGTTGTCACGCGCCAGACGGGCAAGATCGGCCGCAGCCTCGGGCTGTCGCGCCGTCGCAACGACATCCCAGCCCCGCCCCAGGTAGGTTAGGGTCAGCGCCAATCCGACGCCGCGATTGGCACCGGTTATCAAAACGCTCGACATGCGATGGCTTTTCTCCGGCTCGTCGACAGAAGCACGACGCGAACCGTAGCACACACCTCGATGCCGACAAGCCGGCCGCTTCACGCTGGATGCGCGCCGGGTTGTGGGCAGGAACGAGAAATGGCACCCCCGGGGCAGCGGGGGTGGCAATGGGCGCGATATGGGGCGCGCGGCCGAACGGAGCTAGCCGCTCACTTCGCGATGCTTAGCGGCGTGGGGCATGTGGGGCGCCGAGGAACACGATGCGAAGTGAGCCTGCGGCGTCCCGATTTACCGGTGCCGGGCGTTGCTCCGGATTGGGAGCTTACAGGGAGTGCTGCGGATGTACCTCCTTGTAAATAAGATAAAATTCACAAGCCGGCTATTGGGACCAGCGGTGCGGTTTGGCTCAACTCAATCTAGAGTGGAGACAAAGGCAAAGGTACATCCAATTGGTCAATGCTCGGTAAAGATGTGCGACTTATCTTGACTCAACCATAGGTATTATCGCGGATCGCCTGAATTGCCCGGGCAACGAACGAGCGCTTACCACTTGCGGGCGCAAGCCCTTGACTGCCGCCAGCCCGTGAATAACAACCAGCGCACTTGAACGAAAGTCGAGTCGTCCAAGGCAATGACCACACCGATCATAAGGTCCCCGGTCCAAAAGTGAGCGATAGACGCACCATGAAAGGCTCACCCCCCAGCCCCGGCCACCGGGGCCCGCCAGCTTCTGCGGCCCGCAACAAGGCGAAGTCTCCCCCGAAACGATCCACGATCGCCAAGAGCAAGGCCCGGGCAGCGCCGACCAAAGCTCCCCAACCGCGGCAAAGCGCGGCGAATTCCAAGTCGAATAAGGTTCTCGCCACCAAAGCGCCAAAGCTTGCCGCCAAAGCACCCAAACAGACTACGGCGCGCGGTCACACCGGCAAGGCTGCGCCGCCGGCGAAAAAAGCCACTGTGGGGCATAGCGGCCCCTCCAGCAGCGTCAACGCGAAGGCAGCGCTCCACAAGGCGATGCACGTCGCTACCGAGGCCAAATCGGGGGTCAAGATGAAGGGTAACTCGGGGGCTAGTCCCGGCGTCAAGAACGGTGCCACGGTCACGGAGCAGAAGCTGACAGTCACGGCAGGCAACACGACAGCGACCCAGGCGAGCATCGTGCTGCCTGAGAAATACCGGCCTTCGGATTCCGAGCCGTTCATGAACTTGATGCAGCGGCAGTATTTCAAGATCAAGCTGCTGAACTGGAGGGAAGAGATCCAGCGCCAGACACGCGAAACCCTCCAAGTTATGCTAGACGATACTATCCAGTACGCCGACCTTGCCGACCGGGCGACCTCCGAAACCGACCGAGCCCTCGAACTGCGCGCGAGGGACCGCCAGCGCAAGCTCGTCGCGAAGATCGATGCCGCACTGGCCCGCATAGAGGACGGCAGCTACGGCTACTGCGAGGAGACCGGCGAGCCGATCGGTTTGAAACGTCTCGACGCTCGGCCGATCGCGACGCTGTCACTCGAGGCTCAGGAGCGGCACGAGCGCCGCGAGCGCGTTCACCGCGGCGACTAGATTGTGATCGTCCGACGAGGAACAACGTGGAGCAACGAGGGCGAGAAAAGCGCGATCAGTAATGGCGCGGGCAGTCATAGCGCGGGCGACTGAATTACGTTCCGGAATGCCCTTCCTCGACAGCCTGAAAAAAGGCCGCCGTCACCGTCGCCATCTTCCGAATGCCGCAACCCAAGCCCGCTCCCACTGCCTGCATCACGCCGGTTAGGTCGGCCACGGCTCGGCATGGCCGACGACGCGAACGATCTCTAAAATTCCCTGTCGCACCGCGCGCTCGAACGCATCGACATGCTCGTGCACGTCCGCTATCGAGCGATCCCCATCGACGTGACAATGATAATTGACCACCAGCCCGCCGTGTACGCGGCGTGCGCGAACGTCGTGGATGTCCCCAATGACGGTGCTGGAGCTTGCGATGATCCGCAGCGCATCACCGATTCGCGCGATCTCGTCGGCCGGCACGTCGATCCCTTCCAGCGCGTGCATCTCGAGTGGCTCGAGATGAACTTCGACCTCCACACCCGAGCCGAGTTCGCCCTCGATTTCCCGCTCCAGCTCCGAGGCGATCGCGTGGCCCTCGCGCAATCCCATCTGCCCGTCCACCTCGAGGTCGAGGCTGACCGACAGGCTGTCGTCGAGCCGCTGGATCGTGATGTGGTGGACGGGCCGGCGCATCAGCGACGCGACATGGAGAATTCGCTCCATGAGCGTCTCGTCGTCGAGCGCAACCGGCGACGTGGTCACGACGACCGAGGCACCCGCATACTCGGCGTGCAGCGCCGCTGTAATGTCGCTTCGGATCTGGCTGACCCTATCGAGCGGCAATGTTCGCGCGACACTGATGGCCACCTCTGCGAAAACCTCCGGTCCAACCGCGCGTACCCGCACGCCCTCGACGTGAGCGACGCCTGGAACGTCCCCCGTAATCTCCCTCACCCGCTCTGACAAGCCGTGCGGAACCGCATCCATCAGCGTATCGATGGTTCGCTTTCCCAGCCGATAGCCGGCGATACCGATGAAGACTGAAACGCCGATTGCCGCGAGAAGATCGCCCTGATGATAGCCGAAACCGGCAGCGACCAGCCCCAGAAGAACGAGCGTCGAGCTGACGAGATCGGAGGAGAAATGCAGCGCGTCGGCCTCCAATGCCTGGCTGCCCGTCTCCTTTGCGATCCTGTTCAGCGTATACGAGCGCACGATGTCGACGACGATCGAGATCGCCAGTACGACGAATGCGACGATGGAAGCCGGCACCTCATGCGCGCCTTTCCACAGTCGCGAGATCGCCTCGGCCCCCACGTAAGCCGCGACCACGAACAACAGCGCTGTCTCGATCAGTGCCGCGACCGCCTCGACCTTGCCGTGACCGTAGGGATGGCGCTCGTCCGCCGGCTTGGCACTGATGCGCACGGCGAACCACGTCAGTATGGTCGCACCGACATCGAGCAGTGCATGCAATGCGTCCGACAGCATCGCAAGGCTGCCGCTGACACTCGCCGCGAATAGCTTTGCCGCCGCAAGCCCCGCACTCGCGAGAATGGAATTGAAAGCTGCTTTTTCCTTTATGTCGGACATGGCACCGGATCATAGAGGGGCGCGCGTCGTGCTCGATGCGCGAACTCTTACAGGTGCAGCAATTGACACGCACGCGCGTGCCCGGCCACCCGGTATTCTCAAGGCACATCGACGCGGGCTGCAGCCCGTAACGAATTTCGCGATCACCACGCCACTTTATCACCCGGTCTCTCCGCGCGGCCATCGAGGCTCAAATCCTCGACGTCACCCCCGCGAAGGCGGACCGATCACGGCCCCGAAATTTCTTGGCTTCTCTCCATTCGCAACGGCAGTCCGATGGCAAATTGTCGTGCGTGGCCCACATTCGCGGGCTATAATGGAAGTCGGATGATGAATACTGCGATGGCGGAGCCGTCACGGTCGGTAAGAAACATCAACCTGCCGTGCCGAAACCACCGCCCGTCGGGGTGACGATGATGATCGCCTCGCCGGGCTCGAGCGTGGTCTCGTCGCAACCTTCGAGCGGTTCGATCCTGCCGTCTTTGCGCCGCACGCTGTTGGCGCCGCACTGGCCCGGCTCGCCACCGTCGAGGCCATAGGGCCTGACCTTGCGCGAAGACGTGAGAAGCGCGCACTTCATGGTCTCGAGGAACCGGATGCGCCGCTCTACGCCGTCGCCGGCAGAATGCAGTCCCCGCCCTCCCGATCCGCGCCTGATCACGAAGCGCTCGAGCAGCACAGGAAAGCGAAGCTCGAGGATCTCCGGATCGGTCAATCGCGTGTTGGTCATGTGCGCGTGAACGGCCGCAACGCCGTCGAAGTCGGGACCGGCCGGCGTGCCCGAGCAGATCGTCTCGTAGTATTGGTAGCGGGCATTGCCGAACGTCACGTTGTTCATCGTGCCTTGGCTCGGCCCCATCGCGCCGAGTGCCGCCATCAGTGCATTGACCACCACCATGCTCGTCTCGACGTTGCCGGCAACAACGGCAGCAGGATAGCGTGGCGACAGCATCGAGCCTTCCGGCACAATGACACGCACGGGCTTCATACAGCCTGCATTGAGCGGTATCGGCTGGTCGCACAACACGCGCAGGACATAGAGAACGGCAGCGCGAGCGACCGGCTCTGGAGCGTTGAAGTTGCTCGGCTGCATCGGGCTCGTGCCGGTGAAATCGAATGTCGCCTCGCGCGCCGCGTGGTCGACCCTCACCGCCACCTTGATGTGCGTGCCCTGGTCGGTCTCGATCGTGAACGCACCATCGCTCAGACGGTCGATCAGCGCGCGCACGCTCGCCTCTGCGTTGTCCTGCACGTGGCCCATGTAGGCGCGCACGACATCGAGGCCGAAGTGATCGACCATTCTCTTCAGCTCGGCCACACCCTTCGCGTTTGCCGCCACCTGTGCCTTGAGATCGGCGATATTCTTGTCGGGTGCGCGCGCTGGATGCTTCGCACCCGTGAGCAATCGCCGTGTCTCAACCTCGCGAAAGCGATCGGCCTCGACGAGCTTGAAGTTGTCGATGTAGACGCCTTCCTCGTCGATGTGCGTTGCCCGCGGCGTCATCGAGCCCGGCGTCAATCCGCCGATATCCTCGTGATGCCCGCGCGAGGCGACGTAGAACAGGATCTCGACGCCATCACCATCGAACACAGGCGTCACCACCGTGATGTCCGGTAGATGCGTACCGCCGTTGTACGGCGCATTGATCATGAAGACGTCACCTGGCCGAATATCGCCGGCGTTCTCGCGCGCAATCGTCTCCACCGCGCGATCCATGCTGCCCAGATGCACAGGGATGTGCGGCGCGTTGGCGACGAGTTGCGCCTTGGCATTGAAGATCGCGCAGGAGAAGTCCAGCCGCTCCTTGATGTTCACCGACTGCGAGGTGTTGCGCAGCGCCTCGCCCATCTGCTCGGCGATCGACATGAACAGATTGTTGAAAACCTCGAGCAGCACCGGGTCGGCCTTGGCGCCCGCCAACTCGCGCCGGCGCGCTTCAACGCGGCTGAGAACGAGATCGTTGCTCTGCGAGACCTCGAGCCGCCAGCCCGGCTCGACGATCACTGTCTGATGCGTCTCGATGACGAGCGCGGGGCCGGCGAGCTTCACTCCCGGCCCCAGCGCTTCGCGTTTCACCACCGGCGCTTCGTGCCAGGCTCCGGCTGAGAAGAAGCGTGTCACAACGCCGTCCGAGCTTTCCTGTCCGACATCTGGCGACACAGCGGGTATCGTGCCGGCGCCACTACGCGACGGGGTACTGTCGCCGGCCCCGGAAGGTATGTTGCCTTCGCCCACGAAAGCACCGCCGCCGACCGCCTCCACCTCGAGCATCGCGACCTGGACCGGCTTGTCCGGGCTGACGAATCCGAACAGCCGCTTGTGGATCTCCTCGAAGGCCGCCCGCATCCCGGTTTCAGCCCCGATCGGCACCGCGATCGCCGTATCGACGCCTGCGTAGCGCAAATGGACCCGAACCGTGGTCTCGATGTCGCCGCGCACGACGCCTTGCGCGATCAGCTCTTCGACGCAGCCCCGCGTCATCGCATCCGCACTCGCGAGCAACGATCTCTCCGGCTCACCGGCCAGCGGCAACTCGAGCGACTGCTCGCGACTGACGCGCAGCTTTGCGAGCCCCATACCGTAGGCCGACAACAGCCCCGAAAGCGGATGGATCAGCACCGTCTCCATGCCGAGCGTGTCGGCGATCATGCAGGCGTGCTGACCGCCGGCCGAGCCGAAACAACCCAGCGCATACTCCGTCACGTCGTAGCCGCGCTGCACGGAGATCTTCTTGATCGCATTCGCCATGTTCTCGACCGCGATACGCAGAAAGCCGTCGGCGACCTGCTCCGGCGTGCGGCCATCGCCGATCGCCGCCGCGATCTCCGCGAAACCTTCACGCACGCCGGCTTCGTCGAGCGGCTGATCGCCGTTGGGGCCGAAGATCGCGGGAAAATTGGCAGCGCTCAGCTTGCCGACCATCACGTTGGCGTCGGTGACGGTGAGCGGTCCACCACGCCGATAGCAGCGCGGTCCTGGATTGGCGCCTGCACTCTCAGGCCCGACGCGGAACCGATTATCCTCGAATTTCAGGATCGAACCGCCACCTGCGGCAACCGTGTGGATGCGCAGCATCGGCACGCGCATCCGCACGCCGGCAACCTCTGTCTCGAACGAGCGCTCGTACTCGCCGGCATAGTGCGACACGTCAGTCGACGTGCCGCCCATGTCGAAACCGATGACCTTGTCGAAGCCGGCGCGGTTAGCCGTCTCGGCAACCGCCACGACGCCGCCCGCCGGACCCGAGAGAATTGCATCGCGCCCCTGGAATTGGTCGGCAGCCTTCAAGCCACCGGAGGAGGCCATAAACATCACGCGCGCGGCGTTGGTGTCAGAGACTGAAAGACCGACAGCGGAGGAGCCGCCCCCGCCTAGCGCACCCGATACCTTCTCCACATAGCGGCGCAGGATCGGCGAAAGGTAGGCATCCGCGACCGTCGTGTCGCCGCGGCCGACGAGCTTGACGAGCGGGCTCACCTCATGGCTCGCCGACACCTGCGCAAACCCCATTTCACGCGCTAGACTTGCTGCCGCCCGCTCGTGCTCTGGATGCGCATAGGAATGCATCAGCACGATCGCGACGGCACGGATGCCCGCATCCAGCGCTGCCTGAAGATCGACGCGAAGCGCTGCCATGTCGAGAGCCGTCTCGATAGCGCCATCCGCGCGCACGCGCTCGCGCGCTTCGACGACGCGTGTGTAAAGCATGTCCGGCTTGACGATCCGGCGCGCGAAGATGTCCGGCCGCGCCTGATAGCCGATCTCCAGTTGATCGGCGAGACCTTGCGTGATGACGAGCAGAGTCGGCTCGCCCTTGCGCTCTAGAAGCGCGTTGGTGGCGACCGTCGTACCCATCTTGACGGCCGCGATTCGCCCGGCCGGAATCGCTGCCCCCGACCCGACATCGAGAAACCGACGAATGCCCTCCAGCGCCGCATCGTCATAGACGCCCGGGTTCTCCGACAGCAACTTTCGCGCATGGAGCTTACCGTCCGGATCGCGCGCGACGATATCCGTGAACGTGCCACCGCGGTCGATCCAGAACTGCCATAGAGTCATGATTGGGCCTTGTACCGTGGCTGGGTCAAGCGAAGCGCGACCCTGCAATTCTCGACGCTCGGTGGACGCTCGGTGGACGCCGGGTTGCGCCCGCAGAATTGCGGGCTTGACCCAGACTACGGTCGCTTCTTTCCGTGCAACCGCTCCGCGGGCGGTGCGATCTCCGTCACAAGGTCGCGCACCAGCGGCTTGTTCGAAAGCGGTGCAACACGGATCTCGCGCGGCTCGAGGCGAGCGAGGCAGGCATAGACCACCTCCCCGTCGACCTCCATCATGCATTCCTTGCACGCATTCGCGTTGAGACAGGAATAGCGAAATGCCAACGTCGGATCCTTGTGCACGCGGATCCAGCGCAAGCCGTCGAGCACGGATTGCCCCGGCTCGAACGGCACCTCGAAGCTCTCGGGCTTCACCGCGCCGCTCTCGTCGCGGCGCTCGATCGTCAAACGGGCCGTATCGCTCATGCTGCCACCTTCTCGTCAGGAATGAGCGGGCCCTTCTCGATGACGGCGCGGCCACCTTCGAGCACGACGACCTGGTTGCGCGTCCATTCCTCGACGAGACCGGGATAGTCGTCGCGCTGATGCGCCCCACGGCTCTCCGTGCGCAACAGCGCAGCCTCGGTGACGACCCGCGCGACGAGCAGCATGTTGCGCAGATCGAACCAGTCGAGCCTCGCCATGTCGTAGGCGTTCGGCACGCCGACAGGAACCGCGCCGAGTTGCCTGTCGAGCGCGCCGATCCCCTCGATCGCCCTTTGCAGCCCCGCTTCCGTTCGGAACGGGCCGACATCCTCCCACATCAGGCTTTGCAGCCGGGCGAGCATCGCAGCCGTGTTGACCTCTCGCGCGCTTGCCCCCGTTGCCTCCACGAGCGCGAGGCTCGCTGCGGCATCCGCCGGATCGAACGCAGCACCGCCTCCCAAGACCTCCAGCGCCGTGCGGCCTGCCTGCCGCCCGAACACCAGCGCCTCCGTGATGGCGTTGCCCGAAAGCCGGTTTGCCCCGTTCGCCCCGCCGACGGCCTCGCCGGCCGCCAGCAATTGCGGCACGCCCGTCGCCATCGCAGCGTCCACGGCGATGCCGCCCATGTGGTAGTGCGCGATCGGCGCCACTTCCACCGCCTGCTTGGTCAGGTCGATGCCGTTGGTCGTCAGCTTGTCGATCACCGGACCGAACGCCGCTTTGAGCTGCTCGACGGGAATATGCGTGAAGCTGAGATACGCGCCGCCGTGCGGGCTGCCGCGCCCCGCGGCCACCTCCTGCATGATCGCGTAGGTGGCATTGTCGCGCGTCACGACATACTTGCCGTCCTCCGGCGTGCCGTAGCGTCCGGTGAACTCCTCCATGTTGCCGTTGAGAAGCCGACCACCGAGCTTGTAGCGGAACGGGTCCCACATGATCGGATCCATGCCGATCATGCGCGGCGCGAGATGGCCGATCGGGAAGAACTGCACGAATTCCATGTCGATCAGCTTCGTGCCCGCACGCAGGCCGATCGCGTAGCCGTCCCCGCCCATGTTGCCGGACGCGCTGTTGCGTGCGTAGAGCCGCGTCAGCCCGCCCGTGGCGATGATCGTCACTTTGGCGCCGATGGTGACGGCTTTTCCCGTCGTCACGTCGAGCGCCACCGCCCCCGTGACGGGCGCGTGAGGCCCATTGCCCGCCCGCACGACGTCGATGATCATCAGGTCGCCGATGCGGCGCGCCCGCTCACGCTTGTGAAGCGCCGTGCGAAGCGTCTTCGATACCGCCGGCCCAGTATTGAGAAAGTCCACGTAGACGCAGCGCGGCCTGTCGTGTCCCGGCGCATGGGCCTGCGCGATGTGGCCGTCGCGGCGCGCCCAGCCGACCCCCCAGCCATCCATTTGACGGATGGCGTCGGGGCCTTCCTCGCACAGCAGACGAGCGAGTTCTGGCTTGCACAGACCGCGCCCGGCGATCAGCGTGTCGCGATAGTGGTAGTGCCAGTCGTCGGGCGTCTCCTCGCCGACGGCAACGGCAACGGTCATCATCGCCATGATGGTGGCGCCGCCCCGCCCTATCAGGCTGCGGTCGGCGAGCAGGACGTTCGCCCCCCCGTCCGCCGCGGCGATCGCAGCCGACATGCCGGCCCCTCCCGCGCCTATCACCAGCACGTCCGTCTCTAGATGTCGTCGCTCGGCCATGAATTTCCGTCCGCGTCCAGAACCTGAAAAAAGCGAAGCTAACCTATGAGACCGACCGGTGCCATCGTGCTGGGTTGACGCAGCCCGGATCGGCGCGCCCTCGACCGGCGGCAGTCCGCCTCAATTCTCGATCTCCTCGCGCAGAAGCTCCAGCTCGAGCCACTGCTCCTCGGCAACCGAAAGCTCCCTCTGTGCAGCTCCAAGGCGCTCGGTCGCAGCGTTGAAAGCAGCCGGATCATGCGCGTAAAGCCCGCTGTCGCCCACTTTGACCGACAGCACGGCCACCTCCTTCTCGAGCCGGGCAATGGTCTCGGGCAGCGTCTTGAGGGCATGAGCCTCCTTGAAGGACAGCTTTCGCTTCGATTTGGTCGCATCCGGTCGAGTAGTTGCGCCCGCCGGCCTCACCCCCGTCCCCCCTGGGCTGCCCTGTAGCACCGAGGGAGCCATCACGGGCACGCCGACGCCCGCGCCGCGTTGCGCGACCATATCCGAATAACCGCCCGCGTATTCGACCCACCGCCCCTCGCCCTCCGAGACGATCACCGACGTAGCCACCCGATCGAGAAAGTCACGGTCGTGGCTCACCAGAAGCAGCGTTCCCGTGTAGTCGGCGAGCAACTCCTCCAGCAGATCAAGCGTTTCCATATCGAGATCGTTGGTCGGCTCGTCGAGCACCAGCAGGTTCGACGGTTTGGAAAGCGCCTTGGCGAGCAGCAGCCGCGCCCGCTCGCCCCCCGAGAGCACCTTCACCGGACTGCGCGACTGCTCGGGCAGGAACAGGAAGTCGGCCAGATAGCTGGCCACGTGTTTTCTCTGACCATTGATCTCGACGAAATCGCCGCGTCCCCCCGTCAACACGTCGGCCACGCGATCATCCGGATTGAGCGCCGCGCGCCGCTGATCGAGCGTGATCATCTCCACGTTGGTGCCGGAGCGCAGGACGCCCGCATCCGGCGCGAGTTGTCCCGTCAGAAGATTGAGCAGCGTCGTCTTGCCAGCACCGTTTGGTCCGACGAGGCCCACCCGGTCGCCCCGCCCGACGCGCGTGGAGAAGTCGGTCACGATCGGTCTGCCGTCATAGCTCTTGGAGATGCCGACCACCTCCATCACCAGCTTGCCGGACTGGCTGGCCTCGCTGGCGTTCATCCGCACCTGGCCGGGCGCCTTCAGCCAGTTCTGGCGCTCCTCGCGCAGCTTATGGAGCTCGCCGACGCGCCGCATGTTCCGCTTGCGCCGCGCCGTGACGCCGCCGCCGTACATCCATTCCAGCTCGCGCTCGATCTTGCGGTCGAGCTTGTGCCGCTCGATCTCGTCCTCCTCCAACAACTTGTCGCGCCACGCCTCGAAGTGGGCGAAGCCGCGGTCGAGTTGGCGCGTTCGCCCCCGATCGATCCATACGCACGACCGCGACAGGGCCTCGAGCATCCGCCGGTCGTGGCTGATGAGCACCATCGCCGACCGTAGCCCTTTGAGTATCCGCTCCAACCACTCGATGGTCGGCAAGTCGAGATGATTGGTCGGCTCGTCGAGCAGCAGCACCTCGGGCTCCGGCGCCAGCACGCGGGCGAGCGCCAGCCGACGAGCCTCGCCGCCCGACAGCAGTTGCGGCTCCGCGTCCGCCTCAAGACCGAGGTTTTCGAGCATCCGTCGCGCGGCGTAGCTGTCGTCGAGCGGACTGAGGCCGGCCTCGACGTAGTCGATCGCCGTCTCAAAACCGGCGAAGTCGGCTTCCTGGGGCAGATAGCGCACGCGGGCGCCGGGATGCACGAACCGCTCGCCGCTGTCCGGCTCGACGAAGCCGGCCGCGATCTTGAGCAGCGTCGATTTTCCCGAGCCGTTACGGCCGACGAGGCATATGCGGTCGCCCGGCGCCACGGTGAGGCCGGCGCCGGTCAGCAGCGGGGTCCCCCCGAAGGTCAGATGGATGTCGTCGAGCTTGATGAGATGTGCGGCCATGCCCGGTGTTTAGGTGCTCCCATTGGTCTTGACCAGGGTTGTGCCGCGCTTTGCCCGCCGCTGTCGGGCAGTTCTGACCGAGGGAAGCTCGAGGACGACGGCAGACCAGCCGTTTGCCGGCGGGACCAGCAACAATTCCCCCCCCATCGCCGCCATGAGCCGCTTCGTCATGGCCGGCGCCAGCGCCGTCACTGCCAGAGCGCCTTGCCCCGTTTCGAGCTCGACGAAGGCCGGGCACTCACTGGCCCCCTCGGGATGCTTCCCCTGGAAGAATATCGAAATCTGCACCCTCGCACCCGCCTCGTGGCACTCGAGGCGGAGCATACGCCGCTCGCCATGATGCAGGCCGTGAGCCAGCGCCCCGCGCAGCGCTGCATCGAGAAATAGCGCGTCGGCTTGCACAATCACGGAGATTGCATGGACCTCCACCAGCGCTGCCGCTGGCCCGAGCGCCGCCAGCGCAGCCTGTACAGCCTCCGCCACCAGAACTGGCGCCGGCACGGGGGCGATCTCGCCCGCCTCCAGCCTGGCCACGAGTGTCATGCCCGCCACCATTGCCCGCAGAGACGAGGCGACCTCACGCACCATTGCCGCCAGGCGCTCCCGCGCGGCTGAGCCAGTTGCATCAGCCATGGCTCCTGCCAGCAACTCGAGCGACTGGGCCGGCTGGCGAAAATCGTGGCTGGCCGTCAGCCACAGACCCGCCTCCTTTCGTCGGGCAGCCCCGCTGCGACCGCGCGCACTCGTCGCAGTCCGGTTGCCGATAGCACCGTCGTCAGACCTGTCGTCAGCCCTTGCCATGGCGGCTCCGATTGCCCGAGACCTGGACGCAGCCGCCGATGCAAGAAGCGAACGGCTCCACTTGAATTCCGGGCTGATCTTTGCTGGAAATGCTCGCCGATGACAAACACCAGCAAACGACCGCTCGCGGGAATTACCGTGCTGATCGCGGAGGACTACTGGCTCCTCGCGGACCTGATTCGGCTGGCGGTGTCGGACGCAGGCGGCAAAGTAGTCGGGCCGACTGGAAGTCTGGCGGAAGCAGAGAGGCTGGCTGCCGCCGGCTGCTTCGACGCAGTCGTTATGGATATCAACCTGCGCGGCGGACATGCCGACGCGTTGGCCATGCGCCTTGCCGACTTGGGCAAGAAGGTGATCGTGCTGACCGGATACGAACCGTCACCCCAGCTTGTCGCCAGCATTCATCAGTATCTGGCCAAGCCAGTCCCGACGGACGTGCTCATTGCAGCGCTGGCGCGCCCGCTGACGAACCGGCGTGACTGACATCTGCTGCTGCGATGTCCGCTGCCAGCGCGGGCTCAGCCAGCGGCAGGGTGATCTTGCATACGAGGCCGCTCGGCGGAAAATCGAGATAGATGCTCGCTTCGCACTCGTAGTGCATCAGGTTGCGAATGGTGCGCAGGCCGTAGCTTTCCCGCGTCGGCGCCACGATCGGCGTCGCTGCCATCTCGCGCCACACGAAGCCCAGCGCACTCCTGGCGCCGTCCACCGGCGTGAGTGTCCATGTCACCTCGACCCGCCCGGAAGCTTGGGAAAATGCACCGTACTTCGCAGCGTTGGTGGCAAGCTCGTGAATCGTGAAGGCGAACGCCTGGGCGATGTCGGGCTCGAGCAACACATCGGGGCCCTCGATGCGGCAGTTGTCGGATCGGCGGTAGGCGGCGAGCTCGTCCTCGATCAGGGACGCGATTCCCACGCCCGCCCACTTGCTGCCGCTCAGCCTCTCCTGCGTGCGTGCCATGGATTGGATACGGCCGCGGATGACGGCGACGTACTCATCGAGCGACTGATGACCCTCCTTCGACAACTCGACGACGACAGCCATGCGAGCAAGCGCGTTCTTCACACGGTGGTCGAGCTCCCGGATCAACAGCTCCTGACGCTGCTCGGCACGAACCTTGTCGGAGACGTCGCGGGCGAGACCTCGAATACTGAGAATCTTGCCCCCCTCGTCCGTCGTGGCATGGTAGCTCGCCTCCAGCCACGCGACGCGCCCGTCCGGACGGATGAAGCGGAATGTTCCCGTCGCAGTCGTATCGGAAATCGACCGGCGACCGTAGGTAAGCAGCGACTTGCGGTCTTCGGGATGAACGAGGTCGAAGATCAGGCTGTTCGAGGTCCGTGCGGTCTCGAGGGGAACCCCCAGTATCTCGGCGGCGTTGTCACTGCGCCTTGCCGTACCCTTCACCACATCGTACTCGAACGCATAGACCCTGCCGGCCTGGAGCGCCGCGCGCAATTCCTCCGACTGCGCCTTGAGCTCGGTCACGTCCACGCAAGTGCCGTAGAGGCGCAGGAGGGCGCCGTTCTCGTCGAACTCCACTTCCGAGCGGTGCTCGATCAATAGGATCTCGCCACTCTTTCCGCGCATCCATATCAACCGCTCGGACTTGGGTTGCGCCGGCGAAACTGAGCTGTACATGCCCTCGAACGAATTCTTGTCATCGCCATGCAGGACGGCGAAGAAGTCGTCGGCGCCGCCACGCGCCGGCAATCCCAGCCGCTCGACAAGTCCGCCCACGCGATGCGTCGTTCCGGTGACATGGTCGTACTCGAACGCATACATATGGCCCGCCTCGAGCGCGAGGCGCAGCCGGCGGTCGCTGGAGTGAAGTGCGGTGGCTTGGTTTCGCAGTCGCGCGAACATCGCCGTCAGAGCCAGCAGGACGAGGCAGCCAGAAAGTATCGCCACCTTCGCAGAGGTCAGGCGTTCAGCCATCGACGAAGCGTGCTCGCCGGTTGCACCGCTCTCGTTCAACGCTACGAAAACCATCACGACCGACATCAGGAACGCGCTTGTCGCGGGAAACACCGCAGGCGTGCGGGCTGCCAGCCACAGGAACAAAGGCAGCAGCGCGAAACGCGGCGACATCGTGGAGAGCACATTGGAGTATACGAGGCTGAACGAACCGAATGTCACGACGGGAGTGATCACCACCCCTGCCAGGCCTTCGGCCACCACCAACCGGCGCGGCAAGTCGCGCAGGATTGCCGGTAGCGTGATCAGGACCGGAGCTAGCGCGATGATGCCCAGCACATCGGATTGGAACCAACTCAGCCAGATCTGAAGCGGCGCGGCAGGCGAAAGACCCAGTTGATGGATTGCCACCGTGGCACCGAGAGCGGCGATTGCAGCGGAGATGCCAGCCGCCACCAGGAACGCAGCGACGCTCCCCAGGCTCTCCAGCCGGCGGCCCGAACCGTCGATTTTTTCCAGCAGCCGGCAGAACAGCATGCACTCGCCAGCGTTGCAGATGCCGAAGACGAACGCCGCCCCAAAGCTTTCGCGTGCATGGAGATTGGCCGCGACAGTCGCAGCAAGAATGGCGAATGGAACGAAGGTCCTGGCATTGCGTGGCAGCGCGACCATGACGCCGGCTGCGAGCCCGGCTGCCGGCCAGAACACCGCGACCACCTCCGCCTCCCTCGAGAGACCGAGCGAGAGGCGCGCCAGCAGGAAATAGAGAACGCCGACCACAACGGCCACCACCAGCCGGTTATCGACGGGCAGCGTGGCTGGCTGGTCATGGGGAAAGATCTGTCTCAAACCTGAATCGGTGACTTTGCGCACCGTTCGGCTGGCTGCTTTGCAAGTGGCTGGATCGGGGTGGCCGGTGGCAGAAGGGCGAAAGCGCGCAGGCTTCGCACTTCGCGGGGGCGACACGCCCCGGCGGCTGGCACTGCGACGCTG
>CAMAYR010000022.1 GCA_945862355.1 Devosia equisanguinis
GTCAAGACGCGCCGGTTTGCTGGCGATGTCTATCTGGGTGATCCCATCAACGCAGTCCGGATCTTCAACGAAAAGGGTGTCGATGAGATCGCGATACTGGACATCAGTCTGGGCAATCGGCGTGCGCCACCCAATCTCGAGATGCTGAGCGATATCGTCAACGAAGCGTTCGTGCCGATTTCATATGGTGGTCGCGTCCGCTCGCCCGACCAAGTGGCGGCGCTGCTGCGCATAGGCGTCGAGAAGGTCGTGCTGAATACCGTGCTACATGAGGACTTCGACATATTGGCTGAGTGCGCCCGCAAGTTCGGCTCTCAGTCAGTGGTGGCGAGCATCGACGTGAAGTCGTCGATGTTCGCGGGGCAGCGCGTTTATACCGATTGCGGCCGGCGCAAGACCGGGCTCACGGCCGTCGAGTTCGCCGCGACGTGCGCAGCAGCTGGGGCTGGTGAGGTCATGATCAACTCAATTGATCGTGACGGCGAAATGGCGGGTTACGACTTGGCGTTGGTCAAGCAAGTGTCAGCGGCGGTCGAGGTGCCGGTGGTCGCCGTTGGCGGTGCCGGCGGTTCGGACGATCTTCGCAAAGCCGTGCGCGAAGGCGGCGCGTGTGCTGCCGCGGCCGGCAGCATGTTTGTGTTCAAGGGGCCGCATCGCGCCGTGCTGATCTCGTATTCGGTGCCGGAGGAATTGCGGTGAGCGCCGTGCGGTCGATCGGATGAGCGGCAAGCCCGAAACTTATCCGCACGTGCTCGCGTGGCTCGCGCACTTTGCCCGTAAACATCGGGGACGGTTGCGGGTTCTCGAGGCGGGATGTGGCGGCGGTCAATACGCCGATGCGCTGCCGGGACATGAGTGGTTGGGTTTCGATCTGCCGGAAACTTGGTATGAGCGGCTTCGACCGCCGTCGTTCTTTGCTTCGGCCGAGCGGGTGCCGATTGCGTCCGAGACGGTCGACATTGTGTTCTCCGTCGCGGCTTTCGACTACTTCGAGAACCCGCAGAACGTGCTCGGCGAGTTTCACCGTGTGTTGCGCCCGGGCGGACAGTGCCTGATCTTCACCTATGATCTCGCGACGCTAAAGCAGATCCACCAGAACTGCCTCGCCTTGCCGGAAACCGCCACGGTGCGTGGCCACCACGTGACCGACGAAACTGAGATGCGGCGATTGGGGACGATTGCAGGGTTCGCGTATCTGCGGCCGCTGTGCTACATGCCTTGGAAACATGCGATAGAGAACGTGACCGTCGCGCTGAGACCAACCAATCACCGCACCTACTTGCTTGCGAGAGCCTCGGCATGAGTGCTTTCCATCGCTTGCTGGTACTGTTCCCCGATCCGGTCACGCCGTTGATCGAGAAGGGCGAGATCACCGATCGCTATTTCAATCCAGGCGACTTGTTCGACGAGGTACATCTGGTCACTACTTGCGCCGATACCTACGCACCGGCCAGCATCCAGCGCATGGCCGGGAGAGCGCGGCTCGTGTGCCATCAACTCGATACGCCTCCGCTCTTCTTCTGGCGCACGCTCGGCTGGCAGCGCACGCTGATGGGGACGTGGCTTAGCCGTGCTGCCAGGCTCGGTGGGGAGATCAAGCCGAGCCTGATCCGGTGTTATCAACCCCACATCAATGCCTTCGCTGGCGCTGCTGCTCGGGTTGCGACAGGCGCGCCCTTGATCGTCAGCTTACATACGAGACCGGACGTCTACTACGCGCAGAGCTTGGCCGAGCGTTATCGCATGACCGCGGTCGAGCGGCTGTATCGGCGCGGCCTCCGTCTTGCCGATCGCGTGGTTGCGATCTACGGATCACAAGCACCCTATTTGGCTCGCATCGGAATCGAACGGTTCGATCTGGCCTACAACATCATCAATCCCACGCGCATTGTCAGGAAGGCGGACTCCAGGGTTTCGGGCCGGCCGCGTGTCGTTTCGGTAGGGCGGCTGATCCCGGGCAAGTTGCCGCTTAACTTACTGCGTGCCTGCGCTCGCATCGAAGATGTGGAAGTGACGATTATCGGCGACGGCCCGCTGCGCGGTGCTCTGGAGGTCGAGGCGCGCACACTCGGCATCGGGGATAGGTGCCGCTTCATAGCATCGATGCCGAACGACGAGGTGTGTAGCCGGCTGCATGAATGGGACGTCTTCGCCACGCACAGCGACTACCCCGAGATCCCCAAGGCGGTACTCGAGCCTTTTCTCGTTGGCTTGCCGATCGTCATCAACCGGCCGGCGAGCGACCGCGTGCCTGAGTACGAGGACGCACCTTGCCGCGTGGTTGAGAATAGCGTTGAGGGCTATCGCGCTGCGCTGGCCGATCTCATCGGCGACGACGGCGCCCGCGAACGATTGGGCCGAGCGGCCGGCGTGCACGCATGGAAGGTATGGGCGCCAGAGACCACTGAGCAGCGTTATGCGGACATCTACCGGGAAATGACGGCGTGAAGCGCGCGCATGTTCTTCCCGGGGTCATCGGCGCGATGCTGCTCGTGCAAGCCATCTATCTCGTCTACGCAATCGCGAAAAAGGAAACCGAGATCTTCGTCCATCGCGGTGACGGTACAATCGCCGATCTGCTCGCTTATAACGAGTACGGCTCCTGGAACACGGGCTATCGTCTGCACCGGATTTTCCGGGACTATTGCCGCGGGTGCACGGTTGAGGTGTCTGGGGAGGAGGGCTTTCCAGCCGAACAGCTTGCGGAGGTCGGCAAAGTCCGCCTCGTACATGTGGAGGCAGCATCGTGCCCGGGAACCATTGCTGGAGCAACTCTGGAGCCCACCGCACGCCGCTTCGACCTGGCTACCGATGAGACTCCGTTCGGCCTCTTCAGGGCGAAAGATGCGAAGGTTTGGCGGCTGCCTGTCACCGTCGTGCTCGACAGCACCGTGACGACCTATCGGTCTTGCCGTGAGAACGGTGCAGATGCGATTTTGCCATTACCAACAGTTGGTTCACGCCGTTGAGTTGGTTCCGGATTGTCATGGCGGAAATCGCCTTGCTTGCCACGTGTCTGGGCTCCGGTGCCTGGATCGCTTCGCGGATCGGTTTGTCAGGCCGTGACTTGAGTTTGGCGATCACGCTGTGCCTTGGCTTTACGGCGTTCGCTGTTTGCGGCCTTGTGGTCATATTGCTGGGTGGTTGGCTGATACCTCGCCGTGTGCCTGCGGCATTGGTCGTATTGACCATAGCGGCAACGATCGCTGCCATAGTTCATCGGCGGCATCTGCTCGCGCAGCCCCGGCTGCTCGTCGCATTGATCGCTGTGCTGGCGCTGTTCACACTGCGCAACTGGACTTACCTCACCAACGACTCGTTCTTTTTGCATTACATTGTCGACTTGGCGATCGACCGTGGCCGCCTTGCGATGGATGACTACGGCTGGCACTTCCTGGGTCATCCGATTTGGCTGCATGTCGCGCAGATCTGGGCCAATGCGTTGGGTGAGCCGTTCATCCGCTGGGTATTTCCGGTAGCTTACCTGTTGGCTGCCTGGGTGGCGATCCGGGCGGCAACGGCCTCAACCGGCAAGGCCGAAATGCTGCTGGCAGTTGGGCCTGTCGTGCTTTTGTTCGGTAGCTACCAGATGGTGATCCAGGCGCAGATGGCCAATCACCATATGATGGTCGCGCTCATCCTACTGGTGGCTGGCGTGTTGCTGGTCCGTGACAACTCCAGGCAAGCGGCAATCGCTGCTGGCGTTATGCTGGCCTCGGTGCCGTTGATGCGCATGGAAGGAGCAATGCTGGTCGGGCTGTTCGCGCTCGGTCTTGCGCCGGTGCTGGCGACACCGGCCCGGGCAGCGCTCGTTACCGGAATTCCTTTGGTCGTGGCATTTCCCTGGTTCGCCTTCATTGCCGCGCATCGCAGCGACGGCATGCTCAGTCTATCCCAGCTGCTACTGAACTATGCGGCCCTTGCTCTGGTGTGTGGCGGCGTTTCTGCAATCCTGTTCCTGGCTAGATGGCCGTCGGGGGCTCGCGTTCTCGCCTCCTGGCAGTGGCTCTGCGCGGTCGGGGGGCTGTTGCTGATCGTCGGAGGTGCAGTAGTGAGCCCTGCAACGACGCTTTCCAACATCTCGATTGTCCCGCAGAACATGCTTGTGTTCGCTCGATGGGGCGTATTCTGGGACGTGGCTTTGCTCGTTACGTTGGGGCTTGCTGGAGCACGCCTGTGTCGTGTGCAGTTGCCGCCCAGTCCTTATGCGAGTTTCGCTGCGGTGACGTTCCTTGTCGTCGGTCTATTGTTCTTTGTTGGGGCCATGCGCGGACCTTATCGGTACAACTGGAGCGACTCGGCCACGCGAATGCTCGTTCACGTCGCACCGCTGGCTGCCGTCTGGCTTGGCGAGCGGTTAGCCATACTGCAGCAGGCTATTGCGGCGAAGAACGGTCGCCAGAAAGACTTATTGTGACCCTAACCGCTATGCGTTCGCTCGTTTGAACGCTCAGACGCTTCAGATCCTGTGTGCGCGATGGCGCATTCCGCCGATCCGGTCCAACTGCCGATCCGTTCCCGCCTGCCGATAGGACCACCATGGATCAGACACTGACGGCCTACATCAGGACCGCGGCTGCCAATCTCGAGCGTGCGGCAAATGCCGGTCTCGATCAGCAGATGGAAGCCGCGATCGCAGCCATGAGCGCGGCGTTGAAAGCGCGACATCCTGTGCTGGTATGCGGCAATGGTGGCTCCCAGTCCGATGCCCAGCATATCGCTGGGGAGCTTGCTTCCCGCTTCCTGCGTGAAGGCAAAGGCCTGCCGGTGATCGCTTTGGGTGCGAACTCGGCGACACTCACAGCATGGTCCAACGACTACGCCTACGACACGATCTTCGCACGCGAGGTCGAGGCCTATGGCGCTGCGGGGGGAGTGTGTCTCGGGATCAGCACGAGTGGCAACTCGCGGAATGTCGTCAACGCGCTCGAGCGGGCACGAGACCTATCCATGCGCACGATCGGGCTGACTGGAAACGGCGGCGGCCGTATCAAAGACGTGGCGGACATCCTGCTCGACGTGCCCGAGAAAAGCACGCCGCGTATCCAGGAGATTCACATTTGCCTCTACCACTACATGTGCGGCCGTGTTGAAGCCAATTGTCGGTAGTTGAATCGGGATGACCGGCGGCATAAGAGCAGCAACCACTCGGAGGAACACTATGAAGCGCGACAGCATCACCATCGGGGGAACGAAGGTTGGCGAGGGCCAGTCGTGCTATCTCGTTGCAGAGATCGGTATCAACCACAATGGTGACCTCGAGCTTGCCAAGAAACTCGTCGATCGGGCCGTGGAGGCCGGTTTTCACGCCGTAAAGTTCCAGAAGCGGACTGTCGATGTCGTCTACTCAAAGGCCGAGCTGGAGCGCCCGCGAGAGTCGCCATTCGGCACGACCAATGGGCAATTGAAATACGGACTGGAGTTCGGGGAGCAGCAGTTCAACTCGATCGACGCCTATTGCCGTGAAAAAAAGATCCAGTGGTTTGCATCACCCTGGGACGAGGCAAGCGTCGACTTTCTCGAACGCTACAAGCCCGTTTGCTACAAGATCGCTTCGGCAAGTCTGACGGATGATGGCCTACTGCGCCATATGAAGGCGAAGAAGCGTCCGCTCATCCTATCGACCGGCATGAGCACGCTAGCCCAGATCGATCATGCGGTCGAGGTGCTGCGCGGCGCCGAGTTGATGCTGCTCCACACCACTTCGACCTATCCCTCGCGTGACGAGGACTTGAACCTCGCCTGCATCAATACGCTGCGCGATCGCTACCAGCTGCCGATCGGCTATAGCGGGCACGAGACCGGCGTCATGCCTTCAGTGATGGCGGTCGTTGGTTACGGCGCGGTGCTCGTCGAGCGCCATATCACGTTGAACCGCGCCATGTGGGGCAGCGATCACGCGGCACGCCTGGAGCCGCGCGGCATGGAGCTGCTGGCGGAGTACATAGCGCAATGGCGCAAGATCCGCGGCGACGGCACCAAGCGCGTGCTCGATGCGGAGATCGAGATACAGAAGAAGTTGCGCCGGGTGGGTTGAGCGTTAGACGCGGCCCAAGGAACGGACACAGCATGACGCGGCGCCTCCTTCATCTAGTCAACGCCCACAGCACGAACATTGGCAATGGCGCGCTGATAGAGGGCGTCGAGCGCGTGCTGGCGGAAGACTCGATCAAGCCGATCGATTGGCGGCGAGAGCCGTGGGACGACTATACATTTGAGTTCAAGCGTTTCGATCGTGAGTTCGTAAGCCTCGTCAATCAGCACGACGCCCTGATCGTGAACGGCGCGGTCGCCATCAATGGCCGCAGCTACCTTCGCAACGCCGGGATGCGCTTCGACCTTCCCGAGGATCTGTGGGGTGAGATCAAGCGGCCCGTCATTTTTTATGGACTTTCCTATCGGCACTGGGCTGGACAACCGTTTCACCACCTCGACAAATTCAAGGCGGCCGTCGCACGGATCCAGAGCAACGCCGCCATGCTGCTGGGCGTGCGAAACGACGGCACCAAAGCTTGGTTGCGGGATACGATGGGCATCGACGTGGCGCGTGTCGTAGAGGTGCCCGATACCGCTGTTTTCGTGCCCTACGACGACGGCGCCCCTGTGCCGGAATTCGAGTCCAAGCGACTGAACGTGATCGTGGCGCTGAACGACGAGGATACAACGCAGCGCTACGCCGAGGCCGGTTCGCGCGAGCGGATGCTACGCTGCCTCTCCGGGGCGGTCACGGGCATGCTCTCGCATTGGGATATGAACATTATACTCGCGCCGCATTACTTCGACGATCATCGTATGATTGCCGACTTCATTGACATGTGCCCACCGCGGTTGGCGCACCAGCGCATGATTTCCAGCGGGCTCGCCCGCGTGGGCAATACGCGGCAGTTCTTTGGCCGATATGCGCGCGCCGATCTCGTCATCGCCATGCGGGTGCATTCGATGTCGCCCTCGATTGGGCTGGGCGTGCCGATGATACCGCTCGTCACGCAGGATCGTATGGTTGACTTTCTTGCCGACGTAGGGCTGGCCGACCTCGCAGTCGATGCGCTGGCACCGGACCTGGAAACGCGACTGTTTACAGCCGTGGAGCGCGTCCTCGCTGATCCCGACGCGACCCGCGCCCGGTTCGCTACTGCCAAGGCTGGCATGCGCCAGCGTCTTTCAGCATTCAACGATCGGGTCATTGCGCTGCTCGATGGGAGCGTACCCGTATGACGTCCTTCGTCGGAGAGACAGATCTGGTCGTCTTTGATTTCGACGGTGTGCTGACCGACAATCGTGTGCTGGTAATGCAGGACGGCCAAGAGGCGGTGTTTTGCAATCGTGCAGATGGCTTGGCGTTCGACATGTTTCGCGCCAAGGGGCTGCCCGCACTTATCCTTTCGACCGAGACCAATCCGGTCGTTGCTGCTCGCGGCCTAAAATTGAAGATACCCGTCGTGCAAGGTGTGGCCGACAAGGGCGTGGCCATCGAGATGATCTGCAGGGAACGCGGAATCGATCTAGCTCGCACGATGTTCGTGGGCAATGACGTCAACGATCTGCCGGCGATGGCGCGGGTCGGCTTGCCGGTCGCGGTGTCGGATGCCCACCCAGCTGTCAAGGCGAATGCACGCCACGTACTGGTGACCCGCGGCGGCGACGGTGTGGCGCGCGAGATTGCCGGTCTGGTTCTGGGCTAAGCGGCACTGAATCATGCATCATCATAACAATGCCGCCGGACCGCTCGGGCACGTGCTCGCGCTGATCCCGGCACGAGGTGGCTCGAAATCGATCCCGAAGAAGAACATCAGAGAGATCGCGAGCAAGCCGCTGCTTGCCTACAGCATCGAGCAAGCGCTGGCCTCTCGCCTCATCAGCCGTGTGATCGTGACGACGGACAGCGAGGAGATCGCCGCGATTGCGCGGGCGCATGGCGCGCAAACGCCTTTTCTGCGACCGGCAGAGCTGGCTGGCGATTTGTCGCTCGACATCGAGTTCCATGCGCATGCCGTAGACTGGCTCGCGGAGCACGAAGGCTATGAGGCTTGCTCCGTCGTCAACTTGCGGCCGACGCACCCAACGCGGCGCGTCTCGACCATAGATCGTGCGATCGAACAGTTCCATGCGACGCCAGAGGCCGATTCGCTGCGTTCGGTGCGGCGATCGGAGCTGTCGCCCTACAAGATGTGGCGCGAAGGTGATGACGGCTATCTGCTGCCCGTCGCCCCAGTCGATGGCGTCGAGGAGCCATATAACCAGCCGCGGCAGGTGCTGCCGATGGTTTACTGGCAGGACGGCTATGTCGACGTGACCCGACCCTCGGTGATCCGGCAACAGCGCTCGACGACGGGAAGGCGCATCTTGCCGTTCCTGATTGAGGAGGAGTGTGTCGACATCGACTACGAAGACCAGATTGCTGCTGCCGAGCGTATTTTGGGCGGTCTCTCGGCGCCAGGCGCTAGTCGCATGGGCAATCCTGATTCTTCGCAGGCCGCCAAGACGAAAGAAGTTCGGAACCCGTCATGAAGGTGCTCGTCTGCGGATTGGGCGCGATCGGCCAGCGACACGTGCGGATGCTGCGGCAGGTGTGTGGTGCCAGCGTGCGCATTGCGGCTTACCGGTCGCGGAAGCTGGCGATCGTGATTTCCGACAAGCTCGAGGCCACCGAGGGTGTGAAGCCTGAGGGCCATTACGGCATCGAAGTGTTCGACGACTTCGATGTGGCGCTGGCAGACCGACCAGATGCGGTGTTCGTTACCAATCCGATCTCGATGCACGTGGCGACTGCGCTGGCCGCGGCACGAGTTGGCGCGCATCTGTTTTTGGAAAAGCCGGTTAGCAGCACGATGGACGGGATCGCGGAGCTGATGCGTGAGGTCAAGGAGCGGCGCCTTGTCACCATGGTCGGTTTCCAGCTGCGTTACCACCCTATGCTCGAGGCCGTCCGCGGTTGGGTCGAGGCGGGTGAAATCGGCAACATCATTTCTGCTGAGTTGCACTTCGGGGAATGGTTGCCGGGGATGCACCCTTACGAGGACTACCGCGATAGCCACGCCGCGCGCGCGGATCAAGGAGGTGGCGTCATCAATTGCCTCAGTCACGAGATCGATTTGGCGCGCTGGCTGGTCGGCCCCGCACTGACGGTCGCGGCAAGCGGAGGACACTTGAGCAATCTGGAGATGAACGGGGTTGAGGACGTTGCGGATCTGCAGCTGAGCTGCGCTGTCGGCAACCGGCGCGTGCCCGTTCATGTACACCTCGATTTTCTGCAACGGCCGATGCGCCGCTATGGCCGCATCTACGGTGACATCGGCACGATAGAGTGGGACTACCCGACCAGCACGGCACGCATCGTGCGCCCGCCGCCGGCCGAGCCCGAAGTGCGCAGCTGGGCAACGTTCGAGCGCAACGACATGTTCGTCGCCGAGGTTCGCGACTTCGTGCAAGCCGTTCGAAACGGTTCGGCGACGCGCGTCCCACTTCTCGACGGCGTCGAGACGCTGAAAGTCTGCGTTGCGGCGCATCGGGCGATGGCCCGCGGGACGGTCGAGGTGATCGCATGACGGTGCGCGACGTGTTCGATTTGAAGGACCGCGTCGTCATCATCACCGGTGGCGGCGGAATGCTCGGGCGACAGCACGCTCGCGCCGTGGCGGATATGGGTGGCGAGCCCGTGTTGTGCGACATCAGCCCGGGCGCACTCGGGAAAGCAGCAGCGGAACTGAAAGAGGTTACCGACCGCGAGCCGATGACGATCACGCTCGACATCACGCGGACCGAGGCCGTTGAGCAGGCCAGGGATCGAATCCTGGCGCGCTTCGGCAAGATCGACGGCCTCGTCAACAACGCCGCCAATAACCCGAAGGTCGAGGACGGGCAGACGAACTGGAGCCGCCTTGAAAACTTTCCGGTCGAGGCGTGGAACGCCGACATCGCCGTTGGGCTGACCGGTGCCTTCCTGTGCTCGCGCGTGTTTGGGGAGGTGATGGCCCGGCAGCGGCGCGGTTCGATCGTCAACATCGCGTCGGACTTGGCCTTGATCGCACCCGATCAGCGCCTGTATCGCAAGCCTGGGTTGCCGGATCATGAGCAGCCCGTGAAGCCCGTCACCTACTCCGTGGTCAAGGCCGGGCTCGTCGGCTTGACGCGCTATCTGGCGACCTACTGGTGCGAGGCCGGCGTTCGGGCGAATGCCGTTTGCCCAGGCGGGGTCGAGGCCGGCCAGGATCCCGACTTCATGCGGCGACTGAATAGTCTTATCCCGCTTGGGCGCATGGCCCGTGCCGACGAGTATCAAGGTATGCTCGTGTTCCTGCTGTCGGATGCCTCGAGCTACATGACCGGTTCTATTATTTCGATCGATGGCGGCAGGACCGCATGGTAGCGCCTATGCAGACAATCCTGCTGCTTTCACCCGGCCGCCGGCTCGCAAAAATACTTCTAACGACAGCACGCCACCTTTCGGAAAGTTTTCACGTCGTCGTCGTGCGGATGAGCGGGGCCGATGACGCCGTGGAGGACGAGCGCCCGCTCTGGAACGGCGCGGAAGGCATCACGTTCTACGACCTCCTCGCAGAGGTCAAAGCGCGGGCGACCGGGGATCTTGCCGCGCGGGCAACGGAGATCGAAGCCGAGACCGGCCTCTCGCTCTACCGCAGCGCAAGCAACCACCTGCTCTATCAGCGCTTCACTGCTGCCTACTTCCACATCAAGCAGCCACTTTATGCGACCGAGCAAGAGATCATCGAAGAGTACGTCGGCGCCCACGACCTGTTCAACGAGATATTCGATCGCTTCGCGCCGGTGCTCGCTTTCTGTGAGACGCCCGATACGATCTCCTACCGGTTGGCACAGGCGATGGGTCGCAAGCGCGGCACGTTCGTGCTCGGAAACGCCTTCAACAACATTTTCGGCGACGGCATCGCGTACTTCACCTACGGCAGCAACCGCCGCAGTCCGCTGCTCGAGCACTATTATCGCAATCCCTCGCTGATCGATGCGGCAAGTTTTGCGCGTGCCGACGCGCTGATCGCCAAGCTCTCGAATACGGGCCTCCACGATGCCCACTATGTCGAGTATCACAAGACGCGGATCTCCGGGCGCGCACCGCTCCCCGCGCGCGTGATGCGGGGATGGCGCAAGCTGCACTCTCCCGCTACCTATCGCGGTTTGCCGTCCCGCCTGGTGCACGAGCGCAACCGACGCTGGCTCGATGCCAGCATGAAGCGCGCGGTTCCCGAGGGGCGATACATCCTCGTCTCGCTGCACTATCAGCCCGAGGCCTCCACGACGATGGTGGCGCCGCGCTGGATCGACCAGGACAGCGTGGTCGAGCAGCTCGCCACCAATGCCCCCCGCGGCATCCGCATCGCCGTGAAGGAGAATCCGAAGCAGTTTGGTTCGCGCGGTGAGGAGTACTACTGGAAACTCAGCGTTCTTCCCAACGTCGACCTGATCCATCCAACCGTTTCCAACAGCGCATTGCTGCAGGGCGCGGAGGCGATATTCCCGATCGCTGGTACCGCGGGCATGGAGGGGATCGCGCTGGGCAAGAAGGTGGCCGTGCTCGGCCGGCCCTCCTACGACATCTACAAGGGTGTACGACGTCTGGATTATCCGGAGGACGTGTTTCGCCACCTTGCGGATACCGCTTGGCGGCCGCATTCGATGCTCGATGAGCGGCGCACATTCCTTGCTGCCATGGCGCAAGGTTGCCACCCGCTCGGCACGCCGCAGCCGAACACACCCTGGCCATTGCCTGAGGATGCGGGCGTGCACTATGCCCGAGCCTTGCAGCGCTTCAGCGCCATGGTCCAGTCGGGCGAACTGCGTACCGAGCAGATCAACGCGGCCCTGTGATACGGAACAAACAACATCCGCTCACAGCAGGAAGCCCGGTCGCATGAACGAGCTTCGAACCTTCCGTCTGATTCTAACAATGCTCGATCACCCGCTGCGGATGCGGTGCATCGGGCTGATCGCACTTGCCATTGCAGCCGTCGTGCTCGAGGTGTTCAGCGCGTTCGGCGTGCTTTGGCTGATCGGCTTGCTGCATGATCCGGCGTCGGTCTCGAAATTGCCGTTCATCGGCGCGTGGTCGCGATCCTTCTGCTGCGATTCCGACAGGATTTTGCTTTGGCTTTGTCTTGCCGTCGCGCTTTTCTATCTGCTCAAGAACCTGTTCTTGCTGGTGCAGTCCTATTGTCAGTTGTCCGTGCCGTACGCTGCCAGCGTGCAGGTCTCCGCCCGGCTGCTCGACTACTACCTTCGCATGCCCTACGCGCTCCATGTCCATCGTAATTCGGCAGAACTGGTGCGCAACGTCATGACGTCGGTCGATGTCGTGTTCCGGATGGCGATGATCTCGATCGTCGGGATCATCTCGGACGCGTTCGTTGTCGTCGCGCTCGTCTTGATCTTGCTGGCCGCCTCTACCTTCGAGGCACTCCTCGCCGTAGCTAGCCTCGGATTGCTGGTGGCTGTGATGCTGCGAATGACTCAGCGCGTGATGAGCGCATGGGGTGAGGAGGTGCAGGATCGTTCAACGGCCGTTCTGAAGATTGTCGGACAATCCCTAAGCGGCGCGAAAGAAGTGCAGGTACGGGGCAGCCAAGGGTTCTTCGTTTCGAGGTACCAGCAAGAGCGTCACGCCCTTTCACGTGTCCTACTCCACAAGGAGACAGTCGGCGGCATGCCGCGGTTGCTGCTCGAGTCGGCGCTGGTACTCGTGCTTACGGCATTGATCGCACTGGCTGTCGTGCGCACGGAGTACCGCGGCGAGTTCGTGCCTCTGCTCGGGCTTTATGCCTATGCTGGGTTCCGTTTGTTGCCCGCTGTGGGCCGGATGGCCGTGAACCTCCAGAATGTCCGATTTGGCGCGCCAGCGGTGGTCGATCTGCAGAAGGACATGGCGGCGTGCGGTCTCCTGCCGAACAACGAGCACAGCTCGGGTCGCCTCGACGTCCATCACGAAATCAAGCTCGAACGGCTGTCCTACACGTATCCCAGCTCCACCGTACCGGCACTTCGCGACGTCGACCTGGTAATCAGACGCGGGGAGACGATCGGCATCGCCGGTCCCACGGGATCGGGCAAAAGCACGTTGGTCGATATTCTACTTGGGCTCCTCGAACCCGGTAAGGGGCGCGTGCTTGTCGATGGCGTGGATACCCGAAGCGACATACGCGGTTGGCAGCGCTCGATCGGCTATGTGTCGCAGACACCGTTCCTCCTCGACGATACATTGCGCCGGAATGTCGCGTTCGGTATCGAGGACGACCGGATAGACGAGCCGGCGGTCGCCGAGGCTGCTCGGCTGGCGCAGTTGGAGGAGGTCTACCGCGGGCATCCGGAGGGCTTGGATCTCATGGTCGGCGAGCGTGGCGTGCGCCTATCAGGGGGGCAACGTCAACGGATCGTGATTGCGCGTGCACTCTACGGACGCCCCGCCGTGTTGGTGTTCGACGAGGCCACCTCGGCGCTCGACAACACGACCGAGTCTCTCGTGTCGCAGGCGATCCATAGCCTCGGCGGCGATCGAACACTGGTGATGGTCGCCCACCGGCTGAGCACAATTCGCGCCTGCGACCGAATCGTTTTCATGAAAGACGGGTGCATCGCGGACGTCGGGACCTACGACGAGTTGATTGCTACGGTGCCTGAGTTCGCCATCATGGCGAAGGCGAGTGACGGAACGTGTGGCGAGATGGTGTGAGTTGGGCCTCGTGACTGCTTCCGCCGGCGGGATTCCATGCCTGCACCCCGTGTACCGTAGACGGCGTGACCACTGGTAAACGAGCATGCCGACTGCGATCGGCTGGCCGGAGTTCGGCCCAGGATAGGATTGAGGCACATGGTAGGAAAATACTCGCTGCGCGGCGTCTACAAGCGCGCTGTCGTGACCGGCGGCGCGGGCTTTATCGGTAGCCACCTGGTCGAGTCGCTGCTCGCCGACGGTCTGGAGGTCGTAAGCATCGACAACTACAGCACCGGCAAGCGATCCAACCTCGAGCACCTCAGCGCAGAGCGGCGGTTGCGCATCGTCGATTGCGACATCACTGATAAGGCCGCCGTCTCTCCCCACCTAGCCGGCGCCGATGTGGTATTCCACGAGGCGTGCTCGAAAATGACGATGTGCCTGATCGATCCCGCTCGCGATCTCGAGGTCAACGCCCAGGGCACCTTCAACATGCTCGAGGCGGCCCGCGAGCACGGCGTCAATAAATTCGTGCACGCCTCGACAGGTTCTGTCTACGGCGTGGCCCAGTACTACCCGACCGACGAGGCGCATCCGGTCAATCCCACCTCCTACTACGGGGTCAGCAAACTCGCCGGCGAGAAATATGTCCGTGCCTTCCAACATCTTTACGGAATGGACGCGGTTATCCTGCGCTATTTCCATGTGTACGGACCGCGCCAGGAGATGGGCGACCTCGGCGGCGTGACCTGTATTTTCGGACGCCGCGCCGTTAAGAACGAGCCGCTGATCATCTTTGGTGACGGCAGCCAAGTCCGCTCGTTCACATATGTCGGCGACGTCGTCAACATCAACAAGCTGGTTGCAAGGACGTCCGGTATCAGCGGGCAGGCATTCAACTGTGCCTCTGGCAGTCGCGTGACCATCAAGGAGCTGGCAGACGCGGTGCTGGCCCACTACAAGAAGCAACATATCGGCATCGAGTATCGAGATTGGAAAATCGGCGATATCAAGGTGTTCGACGTTTCGAATGCGAGGATCAAAGAGCTGGGAATGGAGTTCACCATGCCGTTCAAGGACGGCTTGGCAATGACCCTCGACTGGCTCGCGAAGGACATTGGCAAGTATGCTTGACGGTAAGCGGATCTGCGTTGTCGTTCCCGCCTACAACGAGGAGCGCCTGATCGCTCGGACATTGACGACCATGCCCGACATCGTTGACAGGGTTATTGTCGTCAATGATGGCAGCAAGGACGCGACGGCCGAGCGGATCGCGGAGTGCGTGAGCCGGGACGCCCGAATTGTCGCCATTCACCAGGAGAAGAACCAAGGGCTTGGGCAGGCACTCATCACTGGGTATCTCGCGGCTCGTGACAGCGACGCGGACATCGTTGCGATCATGGCGGGCGATGCACAGATGGCGCCGACCGATCTAGCCGCCGTAGTCAGGCCCATCGCGGTTGGGGCGGCGGATTACGTCAAGGGCAATCGCCTGCTACGCGCCGATGTCGTCGAGCGCATGCCCTTCTATCGATTCATCGGCAACAACGTCCTGACGCTGCTCACCAAGTTCGCCACTGGTTATTGGCGGATCATCGATCCGCAATGCGGCTACACGGCGATATCCGTGGCCGCGCTCCGGCGCATTCCGATCGAGGACATGATCAAAGGTTACGGCTACAACGCGCATATACTCCACATGTTGAACCTCGCCAATTTCAGGGTGGTCGATGTCGAGGTCGAGCCTGTCTATCGGGACGAAGTCAGCAAGATCAAATTGAAAAGCTATGTCTGGAACGTGTCCCGGTTGCTGACGCGATTGACGGTCAGCCGGATCTTCCGGAAGTATATGCTGCGGCAGTTCCACCCCCTGGTGTTCTTCTACCTGTTCGCAGCTTTCCAGGGCTTGTTGATCACACCGGTGCTTCTGGTTCGCTTTCTGTATCTGTACTTCACGGTCGGCGAGGCACCGCAGACGACGCTCATCCTGCTGACCTTTTGCTCTTCCATGGCGTTTTTCTCGTTGTTCTTCGCCATGTGGATGGACATGGAAGACAATCGCGCGCTCGAGGGCAGGCCGGCTTGAGCAACGGCCCAAGGGAAGTTGGCAATCGAGGGATCGCGGCCGGTGCGATTGCCAACTACGGAGCGTTGGCCCTGGCAGCAGCTGCCGGTCTCATCGTCAACGCCATCATCGCTTGGCACTACTCAGTCGAGACCTTGGGAGTCTTCAATCAAGTTTTTGCGGTCTACATTGTCAGCTCGCAGCTTGGCGTCGCCGGGATCCATCTTGCAATCCTCTCGCTGGCAAGCCGGGAGGGGATGGACGCGGCGGTACGACAGGAGATTGTCGCGTCATCACTGGCGGCCGTATGCCTGACAGGCACGGCTTGCGCCATCGTGCTCTCGGCGGTCGCGCCGCTGATTGCGCGTGTGTTGGGGAGTCCCGACGTGGCGAACGGCCTTCGGATCGCTGCGCTTGCGCTACCGCTAATTGGGCTCAACAAATGCTTTCAGGCGGGTTTCACTGCAACAGGCCGCCTGCAGCACGTCGCGCTGTTGCAGGCTGCGCGTGCGTTCGGCCTGCTCGTGGCCGCGCTGGTGTGCGCCATGCTGGGGGTTGCCGGTACGGCGCTTGCCAGCGCATTTGTCATGGCAGAGCTGTTGGTTCTGGCAGTAGCGGTAGCGACATGGAGAGAGCGGCCCAAAGGCGCAGGCCTAGCGCTGTCTCACGCGCGCGCCGTGCGCATGCTGGAATTGGCCGGGTTCGGCGCACGGTCGCTGATCGGCAGCACGCTGCAAGAGCTTAACATCAGGATCGATCTTCTGGTGATCGGATTGCTGCTCGATGACCGCGACGTCGGGATCTACAGCTTCGCCGGACTGGTGGCCGAGGGCATGCTGGCGGCAATCGCGGTCGTGCGGAACATGATGGTCCCGTCGCTGGCTACGGCGCTTGCTGCTCCGGGGCGGGCAGGCCTGCCGGCGCTGGTCGGTACAGTTTATCGTTGGACCTATTCAGGCGCTTTCATCACGGCGATCGCGGCTGTCGCGGGGACTTGGCTGGCACTGCGCGTGCTCTACGGGGACACGACCGTCTATCTTCAGGCCATTCCTTTGTTGGCTATCCTGTTGACGGGTACTGTGCTGGTGGCCGGCATCCTCGCCTTGGACTTCGTGTTCATCATCGGCGGACGGCCCGGCCTGCATTCGTTGGTGGTTGCTCTCGGGGTTGCGGTGAACATCGTCCTCAATCTGATGCTGATCCCCTACTGGGGTTTGACGGGTGCTGCACTGGCAACGGCTATTGCAACGGTCGTAACTGGGATTGCGATCGTATCCTTGGCTTGGCTGCGCCTTCGGGTCCGGTTAGTGCCCGGGCCAAGGGAGTAGCTGGCGATCATGTGTGGCATATTCGGTTTCGTCGCCCGGTCGGGGAGCCCCCTGCAACGCGATCACCTGCTGGGGTTGATGCGGCTCCTGTATCGCTTATCGGAAACCCGCGGGCGGGAAGCCGCTGGCGTTGCCATGCTTGGCGGCAATACGATCAACGTGCACCGGACCGCGGCGTCAGCCAGCGTGCTCCTTCGCAGCAAAGTGTTTACCGATCTGGTCGCGGACGGCCTGGAAAGATCCTACGCTGGCGGCAACCGGCCGGCGACACCGGTCGTGCTCATCGGTCATTCGCGCCTCGTCACCAACGGCATGCAGGGCATCGGCTCAAACAATCAGCCGCTGGTGCGTGGATCTATGGCGCTGGTGCACAACGGGATCGTCGTCAACGTTGAAGAGCTGTGGGCCTCCCGGCCCGAGCTGGAGCGCGTGGCCGAGGTCGATACCGAGGTGATCGCAGCCCTGCTCGATGCCGCGATCGCGAGGGGCGAGACCGTCGAGCGCGCGACCATCGATACGTTCGCCGTTGTCAAAGGCGAGACCAATATTGCTGCGCTGCGTCCGCAGGACGACGCGTTGCTGCTCGCGACCAACACCGGCTCGCTCTACAGGCTCGACAACAAGTCTCTGCGCCTGTCCGTCTTCGTATCTGAGATGTACATTGCCCAGCAGGTGGTCGCTAAATCGTATCTGCCGGGCAATGCCGATCAATGGTCGATAGCGCATCTGAAACCCGGGCGGGGGACGCTGATCGAGCTTTCCCAGCACGCCGAGCACGAGTTTGCGCTGCGGGCCTCGTCCGAGTTCGCCATTGCGGCCCCGCGCCTGCCATCCAAGCGACCAGAGTTCCGGCTCGTGGATACAGAGCTTCTGGCAGAGGAGCGCCGGCGCACCATCCGTCGCTGCACGCGCTGCGTGCTGCCGGCTACCATGCCCCACATCGAGTTCGACGCGGAAGGCGTGTGCAACTACTGCCGGCATCATGAGCCGATAACGTACAAAGGGCGTGATGAGCTCGAACGCATCCTCGCCCCGCATCGCAAGACGAACGGCGAGCCGGACTGCATCGTTGCATTCTCAGGTGGTCGGGATTCCTGCTACGCGATGCACCTGCTCGTCAAAGAGCTCGACATGCACCCGCTCGCATTCACCTACGACTGGGGGATGGTGACCGACCTCGCGCGCCGTAACCAGGCGCGTATGTGCGCCTCGCTGGGCGTCGAGCACATCTGGATCTCGGCCGACATCAAGGCCAAGCGTGCCAACATAAGGCGAAACGTCAATGCGTGGCTGAAGACGCCCAAGCTCGGTTTGATCCCGCTGTTAATTGCGGGTGACAAACACTTTTTCTATCACGCCAATCGGCTGCAGAAACAGACAGGATTGCAGCTGATGGTGCTGGCCGAGAACCGGCTGGAGCGGACCGACTTCAAGTCCGGCTTCTGCGGCATTCCGCCGAAATTCGTGCGCGGCGCTGGATCCTACCAGATCGGAGGCGCCCGGCTCGCTCAGATGGCTGGATATTACGGCGCAGCGTTTGCCCGCAATCCACGCTTCTTGAACGCGTCGCTGTGGGATACGGTGACCGCATCGGGGTCGTACTATTTCATTCCGCACGACTACCTTTGGCTGTTCCACTACCTCCCGTGGGACGAGGCCGAGGTCGAGGCGAGCTTGATCGGCGGCTACGACTGGGAGCGGGCCAAGGACACGGACCGCACGTGGCGCATCGGTGACGGAACAGCCGCATTTTACAACTTCGTCTACCACACCGTCGCCGGGCTCTCCGAGTTCGATACGTTTCGCTCCAATCAGGTCCGCGAGGGCGTCATCCCGCGGCACGAGGCCCTTGAGTTGCTGGAGGATGACAATCGGCCCCGCTTCGGCTCGATCATCGAGTACTGTCAGACCATCGGCGTCGATTTCGACCGGGTCATGCAGGTCGTCTCCGCCATCCCGAAGCACTACTGATGGGCACACTCAACCGAGGGGCCGATTACACGACCGCCGACTACATCTGGAACGGCCTGTTCCTAAATCTCTACTTCCTCGTGAAGTACCTGCCTTCTCCGGTCGGGGACGTGCTGCGCGGAGTGTTGTTCAAGCTGTTCACCGGCGCCGGCAGCGGATTGCTCGTTCGAGAGGGTGTGACGCTCTGGTACCCGCACAAGGTTCGCTTGGGCGCGCGCGTCAGCCTCAATGAAGGGGTGTTTCTGAGTGCCTACGGCGGCCTGGAGATCGGCGATGACGTGCTGATCGGTCAGCGCGTTTCGATCGTCACGTCGGATCATCGCATGGCGGATACTTCGAAGACGATCCGCTCGCAGGGCGTGGTGGGCGCAGCCGTTGTTATAGAGAGCGACGTGTGGGTGGGTGCGCACGCAGTGATTGTCGCAGGCGTGAGGATCGGCAGGGGTTCGGTGATCGGCGCCGGCGCGGTGGTGACCAAAGACGTCGCTCCCTTCGACATCGTGGCGGGCGTGCCGGCGAAGGTGATCGGTAAGCGCGTTGCTTTGGAACGCACGAACGAAGGGGGATCGTCAGGGTGATCGACAACAAAGAGTTGGAGCGGATCTTTAGGCAGCACTCGCGTCTGAGTGACGAGCGCTCGCTCAATGCTTGGCTAACTTACGATACTCTGTGTCGGTATCGCGATTGGGTACCGTCGCCGCGGCGTGGGGAGACGCGCCTTCTGGAGGTGGGCTGCTACCAGCCGAGTGTGGGCTACTACTTCCACCTCGGCTGGAAGGATGTATTAGGTTGTTTCAAAGAAGAGGGACAGTGCAACAAGCAATTCGCGTATCAAGACGGTGAGGCACGGGCCAGCATGACGGCAGTCGATGCGGAGCGCGAGCGATTACGAGCCGCTGACGGGTGGGCTGACGCGGTCATCATGATGGAAGTGTTCGAACATTTCGCCATTGATCCTATGCATGCGCTTTGGGAGGCAAACCGGGTACTGAAGCCCGGTGGGCGCATCGTATTTAGCACGCCAAATGCCACATCATTCGACAGCCTGATTCGGATCATCCAAGGTAGGTGTCCGATCGGTTCGCTCGAGTTCAACGGCTTCAGCGCGAACCGCCATAACAGGATCTATGACGCGCGCGAGATCGCCGAGATCTTGGATCAGGCGGGGTTCCGGTTGGAAACGGTGACGAGCCGGTCCTATGACCTGTCGGTTCGCGGCTGGAAGGGAAAGCTCCTAAGAAGGCTCGTTCGGTCCGGGGACCGCATATGGCAGCGTGGATATGGCCGGCCCATTGAGCGTGATTCCTGGCTATTCGTACGGGCCGTGAAGGAAGGGCTCCCCAAGGAACGCTATCCCCTCAATCTTTATTTTGATGAGTCGCAGTGGCCGGAGTGGTTCGCCGCGCTGCGCAAAGGATCGGGCAAGGCAATTGCAGGGCCGGGGTAAACGTCTGACTCCCCATATACTCACTCTCGTCGGCGCGAGGCCGCAGTTCATAAAGGCCGCTCCGGTCTCCCGTGCGCTTGCCGCAGCGGGTCTGCGCGAGGTGTTGGTTCATTCGGGGCAACACTATGATGCGGCGATGTCGGCCCGCTTCTTCGAGGAACTGGGCATTCCCGACCCTGCACACCATCTCGGCGTGGGGTCGGGCACACATGCTGAACAGACGGGGCGAATGCTGGTTGCGCTCGAGCGGTTGATCCGGGCGGAGCGTCCGCATTGGCTGCTGGTCTACGGTGACACCAACACGACGCTGGCCGGCGCGCTAGCCGCTTCTTACCTCGGCGTTCGGGTCGCACACGTGGAGGCGGGGTTGCGATCCGGGAATATGCGGATGCCAGAGGAGATCAACCGCATCGCGACGGATCGAGCGTCCACGCTGCTGTTCACACCGAACTCGACGGCGGCGGAACAATTGCGCAAGGAGGGCATCGAAGACGGCGCCATCGTCGTGAGTGGCGACGTCATGTTCGACGCCGCTGTGATGTTCGCCCATCAAGCGCGCGCGACCAGTAAAGTCTTGCACCAGCATCGATTGCCCGACGGTGGCTTCATTCTGGCAACGGTGCATCGCGCAGAGAACACCGATGATCCTATGCGCCTGGCAGCGATCATGCAAGCGCTTGGGACTTCGGGGATGCCCGTCTGTCTTCCTATGCATCCACGAACCGTGCGACGGCTTCAGGAGAGCGGCACGGCCGTGCCAGCCTCACTGCAAGTGATCGAGCCCGTCGGCTATCTCGACATGTTGCGGCTTCTGGAAGCAGCAAGGCTCGTCGTCACGGACTCCGGCGGAGTGCAGAAGGAAGCCTACTTCGCGGGGACGCCATGTGTGACGGTGCGGACCGAGACAGAATGGCCCGAACTTGTCGCTGCCGGATGGAACAGGCTCGTGCCACCGACCTCGGCCCAAAGTATTCGAGAGGCCATCGCAGAGGCAGCGAGTGCCCCTAAGCCCGAGAGCGCGCCGCGGTTCTACGGCACGGGCGAAGCCAGCGCCATCATTGCGGGAGCACTGGCCGCCCGATGCGAATGAGCTCGATTTATGCCGTGGCCAGTGGAGATTGCATCGATCACCTTCTCATGCCGTTGTGGAGGTGCATGGCAGCTGAGCGCTGGATTGATGGACTGCTCGTGCGCGCCGGCGACAGTGAACATGTGGTTTGGCAAGGAGAAATGGGGCAGTTCCCTGATCGGGTTATCGACCTGGCAGGCATGAGCGCGGGCGAAAGGACTGCAGCGGTGATGACGACGGTGGAGGCGCTTTGTAGTGAGGCTCGTCCGGTACTGGTGATCGTGGCTGGTGGCGACCTGGTAGCGATGGCTGCAGCGATTGCAGCCAAGAAGCTTCAGCTACCGGTTGTGCATTTGGATTCTGGCAGGCGGTACGGGGCCCGACTCGCACCCGGCAACGTCGAACGCGCGGTGACCGACTCGATGTGCGATCAGTTGTGGACATTGTCGGGACAATGCGTCCGGAATCTTCAGTCTGAGGGCATAGCTTCTGAGCGGATCGTGAGCCTGTCCGAGGACGATGTTTTGGACGCGACGGCAGTGGGCCGCGCGCTTGCCAGTTTGAGGGCGATGCACGAACCTGGCTCGGAGATGTTGGGTGATCGATCCTGACCGGACTGGCAGCCCTAAGGGACAAAGTCGAATGCTGGACAAACTCCTGACGCTGACGAGGGACCCGCTTCTCGGTGTCTATGTGCTGCGCTCCAAGCTGTCGCCGGTCGGCTTGATCGATCGGTTGTCGCGGCTGACGACTGCTGCCGGGATCGCTAAGCCACGCTTCCTGCTCTCGTTCGATTGCGACACGGATCTGGACATCGAGGTCGTCGAGGCAGTGCACGCCGAACTTGGACGGAGGGGCGTTCGCCCGGTCTACGCGGTTCCCGGCGAGTTGCTGGAACGCGGGCGGGAGGTCTACGGCCGCATTGCCAGCACAGGCGCGGAATTCATGAACCACGGCTGGGCCGAGCACACGCGGCTCGATCGCGCGACCGGCATCTATGACAGCTTTCTGTTCTACGATCGGCAGTCCCGCGCCTGGGTGGCTGAGGACATTCGTCGTGGCCATCAAAGCGTGTCGGAGATCGCCGGCCGTGCGCCTGCGGGTTTTCGCACGCCGCACTTCGGCAGTTTCCAGAAACACGACGAGCTCGTCTTCCTGCACGGCGAACTGAAGAAGCATGGATACCGCTATTCGACCAGCACGGTGCCGTTCTGGGGGCTGCGCTATGGGCCGGTGTTCGATCACTTGGGCATTCGGGAGGTGCCGGTGTCGGGCACCTTCGACAGGCCACTCGACATCCTCGATACCTGGACGCATCGTTGCCTTGGCGAGCACGGTGGAGAGGCTGGCTACACGCGGCAGTACGAGAGTTATCGCGACTACATGACAAACAACCGGCCACTGCTCGTGAATGTCTACGGCGATCCGTCACAGGTCCACGACTGGCCGGGCTTCTTCGATGCAGTTGGACTGCTCGCGCCCTGGGCCGTCTCCTCCTACGCCGAAGCGCTGGACGGCACGGCATGAGCCGGGTTCTCGTTACCGGTGGGGCCGGCGCCATCGGCAGCAACCTCGCCGCCGCTCTGATCTTGCGCGGTCACACGGTCACGATCATCGACGATCTGTCCTCGGGCCATCGCGCGCTCGTGCCCGAGGCCGCTCGGCTCATTGTCGGCAGCGTGAGCGATGACGATGCACTCGGCGCTGCCTTCGCCAGTCGACCGGAGCTGGTGTTCCATCTGGCGGCGCTGTTCGCAAACCAGAATTCCGTCGAGCATCCGGCTAAGGACCTCACGGCCAACGGCATCGGTCTCATCAAGGTACTCGAGCACGCCCAGCGCGCAGGCGTCGAGAAGGTGCTCTACACATCTTCCTCCTGCGTCTACGGGAACAAGGCGGTGATGTGCGAGACAGACATCGATTTCAGGCCGGATACGCCCTACGCGATCACCAAACTGCTGGGCGAGCAGTACTGCCGCTTCTGGTCGGATCATCACAAGCTCGACACCGTGATGGTCCGCCTCTTCAACACATACGGTCCCGGCGAGTTCCCCGGCCGTTACCGCAACGTCATTCCGAATTTCATGAAGCTCGCCATGAGCGGGAGCCCGCTGCCGATCACGGGTACGGGCGAGGAGACGCGCGATTTCAATTTCGTCGCCGACACGGTCGCCGGCATGATCCTGGCGATGGAGAGCCCGACGTCGCCGGCCGACGTATTCAACCTTGCAAGCGGTCGCGAGACGACGATCCTCGTGCTAGCGGAGGCGATCAACGAGATAGTCGGCAACCGCGCCGGCATCGAGCTCAAGCCCCGGCGCGGGTGGGACCATGTGATGACCCGTCGCGGCGATACGACGAAGGCACGCGCGGTGCTCGGCTACGAGCCTAAGGTGCCGCTCCGCGAGGGGCTGTCGCGCACCTACGCCTGGTTGATGCAAGTCGGCGCCGTCCAGTGAGCGCTTCGGAATCGACGGCGCGGTCCCGCCGTCTCCTCCTCCTATCTTACGCATTCCCGCCTGCCACCGCGCCCGAGGCGATGCTGTCGGCGAAGCGTGCGGGCAACATTCCGGGCTGGCAGGCGGAGGCGATATGCGCCGCGCCGTTTCATCCGGGCATGGGCAACGACCAGGAGATGGCGGCCTACGCGGAGGCGCGCTTTGCTCGCATCGAGCGGCTTTCACCCGCCGTGCGTTTGCCGCTGCATCGGCTCGGCGCCCTGGCCCATCTTCCCGACACGATGCGCGTCCTCAATGGCCAGGCCTTGCGGCGCGCTCTCGCCCGCCATCGCGATGCGCCGTTCGATGCGGTGCTGACGTGGTCGACATACCACTCGGTGCATCTCGTCGGCCGGGCCCTGAAGCGTCGGCTCGGGCTGCCGTGGCTGGCGCACATGAGCGATCCCTGGGTCGACAATCCGTTCGTCGACCATCGGGGCCTTGTGGGCGCGCTGAACCGGCGGCTGGAGCGTTCGGTCATCGGCGCCGCGGACCGGCTGCTGCTGACGACGCCCGAGACGGCGGACCTCGTCATGGCGAAGTATCCGCAGTCGTGGCGGGAGCGGGTCGTCGTCATTCCACACGGCTACGAGCCCGCGCTCTACAGCGGCGCCCGACCGCAGCCGCCGGACGGGCGGCCGCTCGTCTTGCGATATCTCGGCAACTTCTATGGCATCAGGACGCCCGAGCCGCTGTTCGCGGCGCTGCACACCCTGCTTGCGAGATCGCCCGGCACGCTCGACAACGTCGTCGTTGAGATCGTTGGCAAGCTCGATCCGGGGATGGCAGAAACCGCGCTTGCGCGTAGCCTCCCCACAGGTCTTGTCCGCGTCATTCCATCGGTGGGATACCGCCAGTCGCTGGCTCTGATGGAGACGGCCGACTTGCTGCTGATTGTGGATGCACCGGCCCGGCTCAGCGTTTTTCTGCCGAGCAAGCTCGTCGACTATCTGGGGGCACGACGGCCGATCCTGTCACTGACGCCGCCGGGGGCATCGCGGCGGGTGACGCTGGAGGCGGGCTTCTGGGCCGCTTCGCCCGACGATCCGGATGCTGCCGCTTCGGCCCTATCCGCGGCCCTTGACGCGCTGCGGTCGGGGACGGCGGCCCCTCGCGCGCATGAGCAGTACTCGGTTGCAGCGACAGGGGCGCGGCTGGCCGAGATGCTCGACGGTCTGGTGAGTGCCGCGCCGACGTCAGGGGCTTGAGGCAATGTTGTTTCTCACGGGTCTGCACGACGCCCGCCAACTGGCCGGTTTCGATCCGTCATCGTGGACAGGGCGCCGTCGCCGTATCGCAATCGACCTGATCGACGACATCGACCGGCTCGGCGATGGCAAGACCAGAGCGGCGTTGTTCGAGCGGATCGTCGATGCCCGGGGCGCGTTCAAACGCACCTATCGTGACCGCTTCGCCGCCTTCGACGCCCTGATCATCGACTGCTGGCAGCGCTCGGGCCTGCCGACCCAGAATGTGCGCGTACTTGATGCAGCAGTCTCTGACGGATCGACATCGCTGGCACTGATCGTAGCGGTGTCGGCGCTCAGCGCCGGGCGTTTCGCCTTCACCGCAACCGATCTTGACGGCCGCTATCTGAGGATCTGCGACGAGGCCGCCCCACAGCGGCGGGTGATCGTCTCCGAGGCAGGCCAGGTCGTGCAGATCATCGTGCCGCCGTTCCTCTTCACGCACAGGGAAAGTCGCCATCTGTTTCCGCTCAATCGCCTGTTGCGGCCGGCGGCGCAGCGTTTCGCGGACCGATTGCTGAAGCGCTGGCGCAATCGCGACCCCGGCATCCAGACCCGCGAGATCCTGCTTTTCGCGCCGGAATTCCGCCAGATGCTCGAAAGCGATCCGTGCATAGAATTCCGTAGCTGGGACATTCTCGAACCTTGGCAAGCAGACAAGGCGACCTGCGTGCGCGCCATGAACGTGCTCAATCCGGGCTATTTCGACGCCCATCAAATGCGCCGCGCCGTCTGCAACCTGCTCGATGTCGTCGCCGATGGCGGCATCCTCGCCGTGGGCTCCAACGACGACGCAGGAACCGACGTCGACGGTATCGTCTGCCGACGGCGCGGCGCGCGTTTGGAAGTGCTCGCCAGCACGGGCCGTGGCTTCCGCGCACCCGACGCTATCGCACCGCTCATCGTGCAGGCCTCCCCCTCCGCCTGACACCAACGCGCCTGGCGGTTGATCCTCCGACCTCGTCGTGCTTGGCTGGCATAGGCGAGCGGCTCCCACCGCATGCTACGGGGCGGGCCGGGGCCGTCGGGGTGATGCTAGGGGTGACTTCACGTGGCATGGCTCGCGCCGGCTGAACGCGGTATCGACGGTGAGCCGCAGCGCGGCATAGATGCCCGTCGTTACCCCCCGGCAATGGGCGCGCTCGTCCGGCGTCTCGAGACCGAGCGGGACCGCTGGTTCCTCTGGCTCCCCGTTCTCTACGGCTGCGGCGCAGGGCTCTATTTCCGACAGCTTGCCGAACCGCCGCTGGCCTTGGCGCTTATGCCGGTGCCTATTGCGCTCGTCTGCTGGCTCCTTCTGAAGCGTGGAACGTTCGCGGTGTCGGCCGCCAGCGTATTTCTTGCGATGACGCTCGGTTTCGCCGCGGCGAAGCTGCGGACCGCCTGGGTGACGGCGCCCGTGCTCGAGCGATCGCTGAACCTCGTTTCGGTGAGCGGCTGGGTGGAGCTGGTGGAGCCGCGAGCGGGGAGGGGACAACGCATCACACTACGCGTCGCGGAGATGCGTGGCATCGCTCCCGAACGCCGCCCGTACCGCATCCGCGTGCGCACGCTGGTCACGCATGGCGCGCTGAAGCCCGGTGATCCGATCCGTCTCCGCGCGACCCTGGCACCACCCGCCATTCCAGCTCTTCCCGGCGCGTTCGACTTTGCCCGCCAGGCGTTCTTCCAGCGTATCGGCGGCGTCGGCTACACATTATCAAAACCGGAGTTGGACGAAACCATCGGCCCCTCGCCGATTGCCTTGCGCTTCGAAGCGCAGGTGACGCGCCTCCGACAGGCCATCAGTGCGCGGGTGAGGGAGGCGCTACCCGGCGAGCGCGGCGCTCTCGCCGATGCGATGATCACCGGTGAACGTGGTGGCATCTCGGAAGCCACGAACGATGCCTATCGCGACAGTGGATTGTTCCACATCCTGTCGATATCCGGCCTGCACATGACGGTAATGGCCGGCACCGTTTTCCTTGCGTTGCGGTTTGCACTTGCAGCAATACCCGCCATCGCGCTGCGCTTTGCGGTGAAGAAATGGTCCGCGGTCGCCGCCACGCTAGCCGCGCTGGGTTACCTCATGATCTCCGGCGGCGCCTTCGCCACGGTTCGCGCCTGGGTAATGATCTCCATCATGTTCCTGGCGATCCTTCTCGATCGGCCCGCGCTGGCCCTCCGCAATGTCGCAGTGAGCGCGCTCATCATCCTTCTGGTGCTCCCCGAAAGCCTGCTCGACGTCGGCTTCCAGATGAGCTTCGCTGCCGTCGTCTCCTTGGTTGCCGCCTACGAGGCCTATGGCCGCTGGCGAAGCGAGAACCGGCAAGGGCCAACCGAGCGCGGCCCGATCACCGGCGCCGTCCTCTTACTCGGCGCGATCGTCGCTACGACGCTGATCGCGAGTGCAGCAGTCGCGCCGTTCGCGGCCTATCACTTCCACAAGAGCCAGCAGTATGCGGTGCTGGCCAACCTCATCGCCATCCCCGTCTGCAATGTGATCGTCATGCCCGGCGTGCTGGCGACACTCGTGGCGATGCCGCTCGGCCTGGAGAGCCTGCCGCTGTGGGTGATGGCGATCGGTCTCGACGTCATGAACTGGGTGGCAGTGAAAGTGGCAGCCCTGCCCGGCGCCGTGGGGCGCATTCCAGCGATCCCGCAATCAGCCTTTTTACTGATGGCGATGGGCGGATTGTGGCTGTGCATCTGGCAGACCAGATGGCGTTTGCTGGGGATCGCCGCGATTGCTGCTGGAGTGGCCATATCCCCGACCCTTGCGCGCCCGGACATTCTCGTCGGGCGGGATGGCCAGGTTCTGGCCGTACGCGGCAAGGATGGCCACCTCGCCGCACTCGGACCGCGCAACACCTGGTTCGAGCTCGGCCGCTGGCTGGAGCACGACGGAGACATGCGCCTCCCTCGTGACATCACAGCCGACCAGAAAGGTTTTCGCTGCGATGCAGGGGGCTGCATCGCGCGGGCCGGCAATGTGCAGGTATCGCTCGTGCGCGGATCATCAGCACTGGCAGACGATTGCCGACAGGCAGGTTTGCTCATTCTGACATTGCCGCGGCCGGTGGCATGCAGGACCGCTGCACCGACGATCGACCTCTACGCGTTACGGGACGAAGGCACCCACGCCATCTACATTGAAGGTGAACGACTGCGCGTCGTCACCGTCGCCCAGATGCGAGGTGAACGCCCTTGGACGGCCACCAGGAACCGCCAAGCCACTGCCGCTCGCTCAGCCACGAACCAAACCGCCAGCCGAACGGGATCACGCATCGGCATGTTCGCGTCGCCCTACGATCTGCTCGGGGACGACCTGCGCCGCAGACCCGAAATCGAGGACGACGACGAGGACGACCAGCAGGCGCGTTGAGCAGGCTTCATCATTCTGTCCGTCAATACCGCCGCATCAAGCCGACGAGACGGCCCTGAACGTCGACCTGATCGGGTCCGAAGATGCGGGTCTCGTAGTTCGGATTGGCTGCCTCGAGCGCGATCGCGCCGCCCCGCTTGCGTAACCGTTTCAGCGTTGCCTCCTCGCCCTCGACGAGGGCCACGACGATGTCGCCGTTCTCGGCGGAATCGCACCTGCGGATGATCACGATGTCTCCATCGTGGATGCCGGCCTCGATCATCGAATCGCCCTTCACTTCGAGCGCGAAGTGCTCGCCCCCGGTCAGAAGATCGGGCGGGCAGGCGATGTCGTGGCTGTGGTGCTGGATGGCGCTGATCGGTACGCCCGCCGCGATGCGTCCCATCACCGGAACAGATACTGTCCGGCTGTCTATGTTCTGGGACGGGGCGAAACTTAGCGCTGCGGGCTTCAGCCGGTTTCCTTCGATCACGCTCAGCCCTGGTCGACGCGCCGGCTCTCCCGAACTCTCGGGCAGCTTGATGACCTCTAGCGCGCGTGCGCGATGGGGAAGGCGCCGAATGAAACCACGTTCCTCGAGTGCCGTGATCAGCCGATGGATGCCCGACTTCGACTTCAGATCAAGGGCTTCCTTCATCTCGTCGAACGACGGCGGTACGCCCTCTTCCTGAAGCCGAGAATGAATGAAGAGCAGCAGCTCTTTCTGCTTCTGTGTAAGCACGTTCCAATTCTCCCTGTTGCGTCGGCCGGCGGGCCCGGGACAGGACGGGCCTGACGTCGTCCGATAAGCGTCAACGGCTCGATTCGCCGATGAAGCACAAACTGGGAACACGATATGTGTTCTTTACGTGTTCTGCAAGTGTTTCATTTTTCGGCGAGGGGTGTCGGCAAGACTGAGACGTTGATGCGCCGAGACAAACCGAGCGCAGGCGGCTGCTACGTCGGTTTGCGGGGCCCGGGGGACCATTCCCTCTTGCGCCTCGGCGGCACGCGGTGCAGTGAATTTGCCGGAACCTCGAGAGGCCAGGAGCCCAATCGCGATGCAACTTGCCGTGGACAGTCAGGACGCCGCGGAGGCTCAGTACCATGTCGCCAGGCCGCCGCGGCACGACTGGACGCTGGAGCAGGCGCGTAGCCTATACGGCGCGCCGTTCAACGATCTGCTGTTTGCGGCCCACACCGTTCATCGCCGCAACTTCGATGCCAATCGCATCCAGATAAGTCGCCTTCTGAGCATCAAGACGGGGGGGTGCGTGGAGGACTGTGGCTACTGCAGCCAGTCCGCCCACCACGCGAGCGGTCTCAAGGCTTCGAAGCTGATGGCGGTCGAGAAGGTGCTGGATGAGGCACGCAAGGCCAAGGCGGAGGGCGCGACGCGCTATTGCATGGGCGCTGCCTGGCGCGAGCCCAAGGCCCGCGACATGGACCAGATTGTCGCCATGATCGAAGGGGTGAAGGCGCTCGGCATGGAGACATGCATGACGCTCGGGATGCTGGGCGATGACGACGCTCGGCGTCTTTCGAAAGCTGGTCTCGATTACTACAACCACAACATCGACACGTCGGAGCGTTACTACAACGCGGTGATCACGACGCGCACCTTTCAGGACAGGCTCGATACGCTGGAGCGTGTGCGGGCGGCCGGCATGAAGGTTTGCTGCGGGGGCATCCTCGGCATGGGCGAGGGTGCGAACGATCGCGTCGACATGCTGGTCACGCTCGCCAACCTGGCCGAGCATCCCGAGAGCGTCCCCATCAACCTGCTGATCCCCATCGACGGCACGCCGCTGGCCGGCGCCGCCAGGCTCGATACCATCGAGTTCGTGCGTACCATCGCCACAGCCCGGATCATGATGCCGCGCTCGTTCGTGCGCTTGTCTGCTGGCCGTACCGAAATGACGGACGAGATGCAGGCGCTGTGCTTCTTCGCCGGTGCCAATTCGATCTTCGCCGGCGACAGGCTGCTGACGGCAGACAATCCCGACAGCGACGCCGACGCAGCACTGTTCGGTCGGCTCGGCCTTTCGCCGATGGCGCTCGACGCGCCGGAGACGGAGCATGACCGCTGAACTGAGAAGCGATCTGGAGCGGCTCGAAGCGGGCGGCCGCCTGCGGCGGCTCGCACCTCGGGCGGGGTGGGATTTCTCCTCCAACGATTACCTGGGGCTCGCCGAAGCGCCAGCGCTACGCCAAGCGGTGTCTGATGCAATCGCGCGCGGCGTCCCTGTCGGCTCGGGCGGCTCGCGCCTCTTGCGCGGCAATCACCCCGAGCACGAGGCTCTCGAGGCAGAGGCTGCCCAGCATTTCGGTGCGGAGGCCGCGCTTTATTTTGCAACCGGATTTGCGGCGAACTACGCACTCTTCGCAACGCTGCCGCAGCGCGGGGATCTCGTCGTCCATGACGAGCTCATCCACGCCAGCGTCCACGACGGTTTGCGCAACGGCCGCGCCGAGCGGGTCTCGGTCCCACACAACGAGGCGGGTGCGTTCCAGGATGCGATTGCGAGGTGGCGCGCGGCTGGCGGCACGGGCCGCATTTGGATTGCCGTCGAGAGCCTCTACAGCATGGAAGGCGACAAGGCACCTTTGGACGAGTTGGCCGCCATCGCGCGCCGCCACGATGCAATGCTCGTCATCGACGAAGCACACGCAACCGGCGTGCTCGGCGAGGCTGGCCGCGGTCTCGGCGCGCATCTGGAAGGTGCCGACTACATCGTATCGCTGCATACTTGCGGCAAGGCGCTCGGTGTATCGGGAGCGCTGGTGTGCGGACCGCGTGTCGTGCGTGATTTCCTGGTCAACCGCGGTCGCTCCTTCGTGTTCTCGACGGCGCCGTCACCGTTGATGGCAGCAACCGTCCGTGCTGCCCTTCGTCTCGTGCGCGACGAACCGGAGCGCCGCACGCGACTGGCCACGCTGGTCGACCGCGCCAACAGCGGCCTGATGACGAAATGCGGCATCGCGCCGTCCGGAACGCAGATCATCCCGGTGTTGATCGGTCCCGATCATCGTGCCGTCGCGATGGCAGCCAAGGTCCAGGCCGAGGGCTTCGACGTGCGAGCCGTCCGGCCACCGACCGTCCCGGAAGGCACCGCCCGTCTCAGGCTTTCCGTGACACTCAACGTCGACGAAGCAGGCGTCGATCAGGTCGTCGATGCGATCGCTAGGGCGCTTTCGTCATGACGACAGCCTTCGTTGTAGCAGGCACCGACACGGGCGTCGGCAAGACGGTGTTTTCAGCAGCGCTCGCCGGAGCAATCGGGGCGCGATACTGGAAGCCTATCCAGGCGGGGCTCGACGGCGAAACGGATGCGGAGACGGTAAGCCGCCTGGGCGGTCTCCAAGACGATCGCATCCTTCCCAGCGTGCATATGCTGCGCACGCCAGCGTCCCCGCACATCGCAGCGCGGATCGACGGCGTCGACATCCGCCAGCGCCAACTCGAGCTGCCGAGCATCGAGGGGCCGCTCGTCATCGAGACGGCGGGTGGCGTGATGGTGCCGCTTTCCACGCAGCTCCTGCAGATCGACGTGCTGGCATACTGGCAGCAACCCGTGATCGTCTGCGCGCGGACTTCGCTGGGCACCATCAATCATACGCTCTTGACGCTGGAGGCCTTGCGCCGGCGAAGGGTTCCCGTCCACGGGATAGCCTTCATCGGCAGCGCCGAGCCGGAGGTCGAGGCGACGATTGCTGCGATGGGCCACGTTCCCCGCCTCGGGCGTCTGCCGCTGATCGAGACACTCGATGCGGTTGCGTTGAAAACGGCTTTCGCCGCAGCATTCGACATCGCCGCGTTCGCGTGAACCTGACGGAGGAGATTACTTGCGCCGCCCTTCGCCAGTCTGGCATCCGTTCACGCAGCACGCGCTGCTGGCCGATGTGCCCGTCGTCGTCAGCGCCGATGGGTGTTGGCTCGAGACGAACGACGGCAGCCGCTTGCTCGACGGCATCTCGTCGTGGTGGGTGACGACACACGGTCATTGCCATCCGCGCATCGTCGCGGCGATTGCCGAGCAGGCCCAACGCCTCGATCAGGTGATTTTCGCAGGCCTCACGCACGAGCCGGCCGAGGCGGTTGCAGCCGGTCTAGTGGAGATGGCGCCGGCTGGACTCGCGCACGTGTTCTTCTCCGATAGCGGCTCAACCGCCGTCGAGGTCGCCTTGAAGATGGCGCTCGGCTTCTGGTTGCATAGCGGGAAACCTGCGCGGCGCCGCATTCTGGCAATGGAGCACGCCTATCACGGCGACACCATCGGGACGATGTCGGTGGGCGCACGCGGCGTGTTCAACGCCGCCTACGAGCCTCTGCTGTTCGAGGTGGGCCGGATTCCGTTCCCCGCCGATGGCAGCATCGGCGCTACGTCAGGCGCGTTGGAAGTGGCTTGCAGCGGTGGCGACGTCGCAGCGCTCATCGTCGAGCCATTGATCCTCGGCGCAGGCGGAATGCTCCTCTACCCGCCGGCTGTGCTCGCGGAGATGGCGCGGATCTGCCGGAAGCATGGCGTACTGTTGATCGCCGACGAGGTAATGACCGGCTGGGGCCGCACCGGGACGGTCTTCGCCTGCGAGCAGGCCGGCGTGTCGCCCGATATCCTGTGTGTCGCAAAAGGCCTGACCGGCGGCGCAATGCCGCTCGCCGCCACGCTCGCGACGGAGGAGATCTTCGAGGCGCATTTTTCGACGGACCGGCGGCGCACGTTCTTCCATTCGAGCAGCTACACGGCCAATCCCATCGCCTGTGCAGCCGCCCGCGCGAATATCGACATCTGGCACAGCGAGCCGGTGCTCGAACGTATCGTCCGTCTCACCGAATTGCAGAGTGAAGCGCTCGCGCCGTTCCAGTCGGATGCGCGCTTCAGCTCGGTTCGCCAACTTGGAACGATCACGGCGCTCGACGTGAAGGTCGCGGACCAGGGCTATCTGGCCGATATTGGTCCACGGCTCTATGCAGCCTTCATGGAACGGGGCGTGCTGCTGCGTCCGCTCGGCAACACGATCTACACCATGCCGCCTTATTGCTGCGGCGAGGCTGAAATATCCAGGATCTACAACTTGATCGACGAAGTCGTAGGCGCGCTCGACTGAGGCCCCCTACCGCTGCGGTCCGCTCAGAAGTCGAGCAAAAGCACTTCGACGTCGGTGCCGGCGGGCCACCGCGGGCTATGCGGCGGCTGCACGATCAACGCGTTGGAGCGCGCAAGCGCTGCGATCAGGGAGCTGTCCTGCGAGGCGACCGGACGGACCTTCCCGCCCTCCAGCACAGCGCGTGCGTAGTGCTGTCGCGGTCCGTTCGCCGGCATATCGACGTCGAGCCGCGCAGTGAGGCGCGCGAAATCCGTCTCCGGAAGTCCGAGCAGACGCCGGATCAGCGGCACGAGAAACACGCGCGCGCAAATCATCGACGAGACGGGATTGCCCGGCAGTCCCATGACGCGCTGTCCGTCCAGAGTGCCGAACATCAGCGGTTTGCCCGGCCGCATCGCGATTTTCCAGAATTCGAGTTTCATGCCGCGCTCGGCCAGCACGGGTCCCACGAGATCATGATCGCCTACCGAGGCGCCGCCGATCGTGACGACGATGTCGGCTTCGCGCGCGGCATCGAGCTTGGCGTGGAGGGCCTCGCGGGTGTCCTTGGCGATACCCTGGAATGACGGATTGCCGCCGGCGCCAGTCACCATCGCGGCGATGCCGAACGGGTTCGAGCACACGATCTGGTCTCGGCTCGGCGAGGTTCCCGGCAAGACGAGCTCGTCGCCTGTTGCCAGCAACGCGACGCGCGGCCGGATGCGCACTGGAACGGAGCCATGGCCCATCGAGGCGGCAAGCATGATCTCGCGCGCATTGAGCACGCGGTTCGCTTCGAGGAGACACTGTCCCCGTGCGAAGTCGAACCCCCGCTTGCGAATATGATCAGAATCGAGTTCCCCGGCGCCGACGACGACGACAGCGCCCTCCCGTGTCGTGTTCTCCTGGATAACGATGGTGTCGGCGCTCTCCGGTACGGGTGCGCCGGTGAAGATGCGCACGCATTCGCCGGCTGCGATCGCGCCGTCATAACCCCGACCGGCAGCGGATTCTCCGATCACGCGCAAACGCGCAGGAAGGCTCACGACGTCGCCACCGCGCACCGCATAGCCGTCCATCGCCGAGGCGTTGAACGGTGGCTGCGTATGCTGCGCGGAAAGCGGCTCGGCAAGTGCCCGACCGTGAGCGCTGCCGATATCTACGCGCTCGACCGGCATGGCC
>CAMAYR010000023.1 GCA_945862355.1 Devosia equisanguinis
CCGCTCGCCCGGCCGGGCGCGAGGGTGCTGGGGGTGGAGGACGACGCAGCCGTCCGCGCGCCCGCGGTCGCGCGGATCGCGGGGCTCGGCTACGACGTCGTCGAGGCTGAAAGCGGGGCAGCCGCCATCGAGATGCTCGGCCGCTCCGCCGGCGCTATCTCCTTGGTATTCAGCGACATCGTGATGCCTGGCAACGTCTCGGGTTTCGATCTGGCGAAGTGGGTGAGGGCCAACGCACCCCATCTCGCCATGCTGCTGACCTCTGGTTATCACGAGCAGGCCGCCGGTGGAGTTGATCCCGCAAGAGCCGACGTGAAGGTCGTGCAGAAGCCCTATGGCAACGTCGAGCTTGCCAACGCGCTGCGCACAGCGCTCGATGGTGGCTCACGGTTTGATCGGGCGAGGTGAAAGCGAGGTTGCTTCACCGTGAGTGGGAAGCACTCTCGCATCGGCGGCTGGAGACGTTCCGGCGCTTTAACTCGCGCCATTCGGTAAGGCCAGTCGGCAAGGCCATTCGGGCACCTGGTATCTCATCCCCTGCGGACCTCAGCGACCAGCACGTAGCCGATGCCGCGCACGGTCTTGATGATACGCGGATTTTCCGGATCTGGCTCGATTTTGCGCCGAACGCGCACGATCAGCGAATCGATCGATCGGTCGTAAGGTGACCAGTCGTGCCCCTTGAGCAGGTCCATGATGTTGTCGCGTGACAGCACGCGGCTGGGTCGTCGCAGGAACATTTCCAGCATATTGAACTCGGCCGTGGTGAGCGCTTGCGCCTCCCCCGCACGCGACACCAATTCCCGCCGGCGGACATCGAGGATCCAGTCCTCGAACACGATCCGCTCGTCATCGCCTTGCGCATTGGGCGCCGCCGCGGACGCTTCGGCTTCAACTTCCACCGTCGCCGCAGCGCTGTCGTAGCGCCGCAGTACGGCCCGGACGCGTGCCAGCACCTCCCGCAGATGGAACGGCTTGGTGATGTAGTCGTCCGCCCCGAGCTCCAGCCCGACGACCCGGTCGATGGTGTCGCCTTTGCCCGTGATCATGATGATCGGCACGTTGTTGGACGTGCGGATCTGCCGGGCGAGATCGAGGCCGTTCTCTCCGCCCAGGCCGACGTCGAGCGTTACGAGTTGGATGGGCCCGGCTGCGAGGACCGCGGTCATCTCCGCCCCACTCGCAGCCTCCGACACGCGATAGCTCTCCATTTCGAAGCAATCCCTCAGCAGCGCACGCACCCCCTCGTCGTCATCGACGACGAGGATGTGGGCGGAGCCGGTCGTCGAGCAGGGAGCCGTCGGCATGGCTTGTCTTTCGGGGAGCGTGGGTGAGCATCCGCGGGAGCACTCTCTCACATAGTCTCACAAAGCCTCACATGCCAGCCATCCTGCAGAAGCAGGGAGCTGTTTGATTGGCGTCCATTCAAGAACGATGTCCAGTCAAACACAAGGGGAACGACATGCTGGCAACTGCATTTACGGCAGATACAGCTTACGCCGTTCGCGGTGAGGACCGGCCGAACAACCGCGCTCCTGCCCCCGATGCGCTCGCCCAGAGGCTGGCCGACGGAACCGTGCGCACCTTCGAGGGCAAGGAGCACATCTATCGCGAGGGCGATGTGGCCGCTCACGTCTACGTCGTCGAGGTCGGCCACGTCTGCATCTACAAGATGCTGCCGGACGGCCGCCGCCAGGTGATCGACTTCGCCTACCCGGGCGACCTGGTCGGTCTGGGGGCGATGGGCGAGCACAAGTGCAGCGCGCAGGCAACCAGCAGGACCCGCGTTCGTGGCATCCCGTTGGCCTCCCTGCATCAGATCGCACGCACTGATGGTCGGCTGGGCGTGAAGCTCTACGAGGCGGTTTCGCGCGAGCTGCAGGCCACCCGCGAGTTGCTGTTCACGGTGAGCCAGCGCAATGCGATGGAGCGTGTCGCCGCGTTTCTGCTCGCCATCTCCCGCCGCTGCGAGCGGAACGGCGAGGATCCACTGGAGTTCGTGCTGCCCATGACCCGCAGCGACATCGCGGATTTCCTGGGGCTCACGATCGAGACGGTGAGCCGCACGTTCACGCGCCTGCGCGTCGACAGGCTGATTGACTTGTCGCAAAGCGTTCTCGTGACCATTGTCGATCATGAGGCGTTGGCTCGGTTGGCCGAAAGCAAGGGTCACTGACGGACGCGCCGTGCGGCCCGGCGTCTTGCTTCCAGGAACGGCTAGTGAGGCGTCGCGCCTGAATCGGACGGTGGTTGCGGCTATGATACGATTTTGGCGCGACGGGCCACCAGGCGACGGAATCACGTTCCTGGGCTGGTCGGCGCGAGATCTAGCGAGGCCCTCCCACTGCCGGTGTGCATGATGTCGGGGCGCGCTGGCACGTTGATCGAGATTGGAGAACAATGGAGAACGAGGACGAAGATTATGGCAACGACGCTTGATCGGATTCGAATTGCCGTCACGACGTTCGATGACGCCGAGCAGCTTTGGAGCATGATCGGTGGGCTCGTTGATCGGGGGATAGATCCAACGCAACTCTGTATCGTCGCCACTGCGCCGGCGATGGCATTGCTTCGGCGCCTGAGGCCGACGCATGACGATCGGACAATGTCGGCTGGTCCGCACATCGGTTCGCAACTGGCCGACCTTTGTGAAGACGTCGAGCCGGTTTGCAAGTTACGCGATGCGAAGGCTGTCCTCGCGACTTCGGGGCCCGTGCTCAAGCTGCTTCTCGGTGGCTTGGCCCGAGGGGACACGGCCAGAAAACTCATCATCGACGAGAACAGTCTTGATCCGGAGAGTTCGCTTCGTCAGGGCGCTCCCGCACTTGTCGTGCTCTCCAACGAATCCGCTCAGCAGCGCACCGCGACGCAAATGCTGCTGCGACGCAGCCAGCACCGCGTAAAGACCTTCGATCTCGCACTCCCACGGGAGCTGGAATCCCAACGGGCATGATCAGCCGTTTGCGCTTACATGTGCCGAGCTGCAGGCGCTTTTCCCTCACGCGCTCGAGATCATCTCCGCGACCAATACGGCCGTGGTCACCACCGCTCCTGCCCACGGCACCCAGACAGGAACCGTGAAGACGCCGGCTGGTGGCACCTTCTCCCGCATCTTGAGAAAACCCAGCGCTGCGTTGACGAAAGCGAACAGCGCCAGGATCAGCCGCGACGTCCAGTCCGCCAGCGCATCGAGCGGCAGGGCGACCGCCAGCACAAGCACGCAGACGATCGTGAATGCCGTGGCCAGGATCGGCGTGTGCGTCACGGCGTGGACGGAGCCGAAGGCGGCCGGGATGCTGCGTTGGGCAGCGAGCCCGTAGAGCACGCGAGCCGACATGATGATCTGCACGATGATGCCGTTGAGCGTAGCGATTATGGCGATCAGTGTCATGATGCGCGGGTCCGCCCCGGTCGTCCGCTCGAATACGATCGCCAGCGGTGCGGGCGAACCGGCAAGCTCGCCGGCCGGCACCGCCCTGAGGCACACCCAAACCACCGCGATATAGAGCAGAGTGGTCACGAGCAGTGTGATGAAGATCGCGAGTGGCAGGTTGCGCTGTGGCTCGCGAACCTCCTCTGCCACGTTGGCAAGCCCCTCGAAGCCGATGAAGGCGAACACCGCGAGCAGTGTCGTCGACAGCATCCCCGCGACAGTGATCGTGGCGACGCCGGCAGCGGCTGGGGACGGTTGCGCGGCCTCGACCGGCGCCATCATCGCGCCCGCCGCTACGATCACCAGGAGCCCGCCGAACTCGATCACCGTCATGACGCCCGCGAACGTCACGGATTCCCGTATGCCGACGGCCGCGACCAGGCCCATCGCGATCACCACGGCTGCGATGATGACGGCCTGGGGCAGCGGCACGATCTGACCGACATAGCCAGCACTCCCCACGCTGATCGCGGCTGCCGAGACGATGGAGATCGCCACGACCACGAGGCCGGTGAAGGTGGCCAGCGTGTCCGATCCGAAGCCGGCCCGCACATAGGCGGCCTCTCCCGCAGCCACCGGCATCCGCGAGCCGAGCTCGGCGAACGAGGCCGCCGTCAGCGAAAGCAGAGCCGCCGCGATCAGGAACGCCAGCGGCGCCCAGGCCCCCGCGCGGCCGATGGCCGGACCGACCAGCACGTAGATACCTGCGCCGATGGTGACGCCGAGCCCATAGAGCACGGCGTGGCCCAGGCTCAAGTTGCGCACGAGGCCAGGCTTGCCGGCCGGGGCCGCCCCGCCCGGGGCCCCGCCTGCAGCTGTTGAGCCGCCGCTATGGCCGTTGCTCATATCCGGTTCATCCCCTTTTCGTCCCCAGTTCGACCCTGGCAGCCTGTCACATCCACCCTCCACTGTCGCAGCGCAGTGCTCGCACCGGCCGCCTTTTCGAGCTGGCAAGCTGCTTGTCTATTGGAGACGCCCCTCGTTCGCCAGCCCGGCGGCGATCGGTACGGTTTGCAAGGCAGCCTTCAATGCGCGTCGCGTCGTCTCGTCCAGTCGTGCCGGCACGATCCGCGGCGACAGCGGCACGCCCCTCTCCGCATCGACGAGCTGCTGGGCGAGCATCTGTCCGATGATCACCCGGTGCGCCTCTGCCAGCTTCTCGATGTCCTCCCGCGATCCGATGCCGAGCTCGGCCACCGCCTCGAGGCGATCGGGCGTCGATCGCGCACGAACGCCATGCCGGATGGCCAGAACACGCGCAGCCGTGAATACCGGCATCAGGCCGTAGGCCTTGAGATCGAGCCGCCCGTCGCCATCAGTCTTGAGGTGTCCCATCCACGACACGGGCGGCGACGTTCGCGGCGTCATCAAGGTCAACTGCATCAGGAAGTCGCGCGCTTTGCGGGCTTGCTCGAAGGCATGGGTCAGGATCGCTTCGCCCAGTGCTGCATCGCCATGCACGACGGCACCGTCGAAGAAGATGTCGACGTTGAGCAGATCCTGCGGCCGCTGACGCTGGATCCAATTGTCGGTAAGCGTATGCCAGCCCTCGACACTGTGGCGCCATTCCGCGTTGCTCGACATCACGCCACCCTTGCAATAGGGCACGCCGACCTCGTCGAGAATGTCGGAGATGTGCTGACCGAGCGCCTTGAACCATGTGTCCTCCGGTCCACCTGGAGCCCCGCTCGCGAAGACGAGCGCATGATCCTGGTCGGCCGCCAGCAGGCTCTCCCCACGTCCTGCCGATCCCAGCACGAGCAAGGCGTAGGGCACCGGAGGCTCTCCTTGCCCATCCGCTCGCATCCGCTCCTCCGCGAGTTCGGCCGCCCGGCGCGCCAGCGCGCAGATCTCCGCGCTGATCACGGCAGCGAGCCGGCGCGGGTCGACATCCTCCTCGAGCAGACCTCGCGCCATCGGCATCAGTGACGCCCAGGTCTTGGCGAGAGCAGCCGTTGAAGTGGCCGCGTCGATGCCGTCGCCGAGCATGATTGCCGTGCTCGCCCGCTGTCTCAGCAGATCGCGCGTCGAGACGATGCCGACGATGCGACCGGCCGCGTCCGAAACGCCCAGATGTCGGATGCCGAGCCGACCGATGCGGCCGATGGCGCGGTAGAGGTAGTCGCTGTCGCGCAGGGCCTGCAGTGGTCGCGACGCCATCCCCCCGACCGGCTGATCGAGGCATGCCCCTCCGCCCGCATCGAGTGCTCGCAGCACGTCGCGTTCCGTCAGAATGCCGGCGTCCGCATCGGGCGTGCCTACCAGAACCGAGCTGATCCGGCGCTCGATCATGGTTTGCAGTGCCGTTTTGAGGGCCGTCCCCGGCTCGCACCATACCGGTGCGGACATCACGTCTGCGAGCCGGTGCCGGTATGGAAAGCTGTCGATCCTGGCAAGCACGGGCGGCGGCGCGGTGCCGGGCGTAATCTGCATCGTCGCGATACCACCGCTGAGCTGGCGGTCGGCGAGATGGCGGCAGGCCGCTTCCGCCTCCGCCACGGTCCGGATGTCGCGCTGCCGCAGTAGCGGCAGTAGCGCGAGGAAAATGCGCGCCGTCGCCATCGCGTCGCCCACAGCCGTGTGCCGTCCCTCGATGTCGACACCCAGCGAGGCCGCGATGCGGTCGAGGTCGTATTGCGCAAGGCCTGGCTGGGCGAGCTCGGCGAGTGTGCGGACGTCGAGCGCGCGCGGGCTCACCCATTCGACACCCGCAAGACCAGCCTCGCGCTGCAGGATCGTCAGGTCGTAGCCGATCGTATGTCCGACCACGTAGCTCCCCTCGAACATTGCAGTGAGCTCGCCTGCGAGTTCGGCAAAGTGCGGCGCATTGGCGACGTGGCCGTCGCTTATGCCATGCACCCTGGACGAAGCTGGTGGGATGGGGATACCCGGGTTGACCAGCCGCTCGAGCACCTGCGTGCCGTCGATCGCCCCCTCCGCGATGCGCACAGCACCGATCTGAACGAGCCGCGCTGTGCGAGCGTCGAGACCGGTCGTCTCCGTGTCGAGCACCACGCAGTCGAGCGCGGCCAAGGGGGTGGAGGCGTTGATGGCGGAGTGGTTCTGCACGGTTCGTCCCTTCTCTGCTTGCAGCCAGGCGGGAGGCGCCGGCGGCATTCGCCGTGTTCCACGTCAACAAATCAGCGTCCTATTCAACTTGATCGGCATCAACGCAGTTTCGAGCTGGCCGGCGCACAGTTTCATCCAGACCTTGGATGCCAGGAGCAGCCCATGCGCGCCCACGAGATAATGACCTCGAAAGTGTTCACGGTGAAGCCGGGGACGTCCATCGCCGAAATCGCCATGCTCATGGCGACGGAGCGGATCAGCGGCTTGCCGGTCGTCGACGACGACGGCCGCATGATCGGCATCGTCAGCGAGACGGACCTGCTGCATCGTGCCGAGACCGGCACGGAGCGCAAGCGCAAGTGGTGGATTTCCCTGTTCATCGATACCGACATGCGCGCCCGTGATTTCATCAAGGGACACGGCCACACCGCCGCAGACGTGATGAGCCGCTTCGTCGTCTCCGTGCGCGATGACGCCACGCTGGCCGAGGTCGCCGACATGCTGGATACCAACGATCTGAAGCGTGTTCCCGTTTTGAAAGCGGGCCAGCTCGTCGGCATCATCACCCGTGGCGATCTGGTGCGCGCCCTCGCCAACGCGGAGGCGACGCGACCCACTGGCGTCGGCGTCGGCGACAACGGCCAGCTGCAGAAGGCGCTGAACGCGCGGATCGACCAGCAGTCCTGGGTGAACCCGAGCTATCTGAACGTCATTGCCACCGACAAGACGGTCGAGCTGTGGGGGTTCGTCTCCTCGGAGGACCAACGGCGTGCGCTGCTGATCCTCGTCCGCGAGTTGGCCGGTGACCGTGTGGTGGCGGACCACCTGGCGATCGGTCCCCGTCATTTCAACGCTACGACGTGAGCTGTCTCGAGGCTGAAGGCTCGCGGCTGAGTGACGATATCGGTGAAGGAGCCTTGGAGGTATGAGCTACAAGACCATTCTAGTGCATCTCAATCGGGAGAGCCGCGCACGCTCGTTGATGGAGGTCGGCATCGAGCTGGCCCAGCGTTTCAATGCGCACCTGATCGGGCTGCATGTATTTCCTGCCTACCGCATGACGCCGCCTGTCCCGTTGCCGTTCGTCGGCGAGGTCGCAGCCCAGATACGTGGCGCGATCAAGAAGGAGGACGAGGCGATCAAGGCCGTCTTCGACGAGATGACCGAGGCCCAGCCGTTCACCTTCGAATGGCGCTCCATCGTCAACGAGCGGCGCGATCCAGCCCATACCGTCCTCCAGCAGTCGCACACCGCCGAGCTCGTCGTGGTCAGCCAGGCCGATCCGAACTGGCAGCTTTCCGACGTGCTCGATTTCCCCGATCGCCTCACGCTCGGCGCGGGCCGGCCAGTCTTCGTCGTGCCCAACTTCGGCCGGCACAAGGCCGTGCCCCGCAATGTCTTGGTTGCATGGACGAACAGTCGCGAATCCGCCCGCGCGATCGGCGATGCGATGCCGCTTCTGGCGCTCGCCACGCGCGTTCATCTGATGACCGCGATGGAGGCCGGCGCCGTCGGCGAGGATGGCTCGCTCGACGAAATCGCCGGCGTTCTGCGGCGGCATGGCATCGATCCGGTCGTCTCCCGGCCTCTCGCCACGGAATTCACCACCGGCGAAGAGATACGCGTTCGCGCGATCGACGAGCAAGCCGACCTTCTCGTGATGGGCTGCTACGGCCACTCGCGCATGCGTGAGATGGCGCTCGGCGGCGTCACCCGTCATTTGCTGCGCGAGACGACGATCCCGCTGCTGCTGTCCCACTGAGCCGGCCGGTCTTCCCTTCAACCAATGGAACACTGCATGCGCACGGCAAAATCCAAGAGCATGAGCGTGGCGGATGCCACCAGGCTGCTGAGGCACGTGCGCCTGGAACTGGCGCGCGATCACGATTTCCCTAACGGCAGTCCCGAGCGCGGGTACGAGCTCGTTGCCCCCCTGGACGACGACGGTCATCTCGTCCCCGAGGCCTGGAAGACACTGCGCGACCGCTGCCGCGTCAAGCGCTTCTGGGCCCACGAGGCCACCGAGGTCGGCCATATCGTGCGCAAGCCCGGCGGCCACTGGGCCTTCCACTACGACATACACGGCGATCCCGATCACGACGAGACCGGGTTCCACCTCGACACGCACCGCTTCGTGCCGGGCGAGTACGTCTCCATCAAGGAGCAGGATGGCGTCATGCGCACCTTCCGTGTGCGCGCGGTAGCCGACCTCGACTGAGCATCCACGGTCGCGTGGCCGGTTGCATATTCGAGCGAATGACGGGTGGCATCGGCCACCCGTCTTCATGTGTGACACGGTCACATACTACCACCTTGTCAGGCCCGACAAACCGCCACGTCGGAACTGCTTGAAGCGACCGCTTGCCGCTCAGTCGCTCTGTATACGGCGCTCTGGGACTGGTTGCTGCTCTGGTGCTTTTCCGCCGGAAGTAGAATCGTGGGCAAGCCTCTAGTCTTTGATTTGCCGTGTGATTCAGGGGCTCGGTGGTTCCATCTCTGACGATCGCTCTATAGGCCATTGGTAGGCGCGCGGTCGTTCGGCGCAGGGTGACGAGACTTGATCGCGGTCAAGCCGCTGGCTCGGGGCGTGTGCTGATAAGGGCATGCCGGCCCGAGTGCATTGCGCGCGTGCTGGGGGAGCATTTTTGCGGATAGGCAGGGCTAGATGCGAGATACGACAGCAGAGCGGCATGCATTCAGCGATGCGATCGCCGTGTTGGGAGCCGTGGCAACCGGAGTTCTCGGAATAACGCTTGCTGTTGGCTCGCGCGATCCGGCGATGGCGTTTCACGGTGCTATTCTCACGATCGCAGCGCTGATCGGCGCAGCCTATATCGTGGGCTCGGCATTCGGGAACGGCAAGCCGGCGGCAAGCGCCGAAGGCTACAACGACGGTCCGATCAAGGTCGCCACGATTGCCGCGATCGTCTGGGGTATCGCCGGCTTCATCGTCGGCGATGTGCTGGCATGGCAGCTCGCCATCCCCGCGCTGAACTTCGACTTGCCTTGGATTAGTTTCGGCCGGCTGCGGCCCTTGCACACCTCGGCTGTGATCTTCGCCTTCGGCGGCAACGCGCTGCTGGCGACATCGCTGTATGTCGTTCAGCGCACCTGCCACGCGCGCCTTGTCGGGCGTTGGTCGCCCTGGTTCGTCGTGTGGGGCTACCAGGTCTTTATCGCGATTGCGGGAACCGGCTATCTCCTCGGTGTCACGCAGGGCAAGGAGTACGCCGAGCCCGAATGGTACGCCGACCTTTTCCTCACAATCGTCTGGGTCGTCTACTTCCTCGTCTTCGTGGGCACGCTTGCCCGCCGGAAAGAGCCCCACATCTATGTGGCGAACTGGTTCTACCTGGCCTTCATCGTCACCGTCGCGATGCTGCATCTCGTCAACAATGCGACGATCCCCGTCGCGTTGACGGGCACCAAGAGCTACATCGTCTATGCAGGCGTACAGGATGCGATGACGCAGTGGTGGTACGGCCACAACGCGGTCGGTTTCTTCCTGACCGCGGGCTTCCTCGGTATCATGTACTACTTCATCCCGAAGCGGGTCGAACGGCCGATCTATTCCTACCGCCTTTCGATCGTGCACTTCTGGACGCTGATCTTCCTCTACATCTGGGCCGGTCCCCACCATCTCCACTACACCGCGCTGCCCGACTGGGCGCAGACGCTCGGCATGACGTTCTCGATCATGCTGTGGATGCCGTCGTGGGGCGGCATGATCAACGGCCTGATGACGCTTGCCGGCGCATGGGACAAGCTGCGCACGGACCCTGTCGTTCGCCTGCTCGTTGTGTCGGTCGCCTTCTACGGCATGTCGACGTTCGAGGGGCCGCTCATGTCCATCAAGGCGGTCAACTCGCTCTCGCACTACACCGACTGGACCATCGGCCACGTTCATTCCGGCGCTCTTGGCTGGGTCGCGATGGTGTCGTTCGGCGCGATCTACTGCCTCGTGCCATGGCTGTGGAACCGCAAGGGTCTCTACTCGCTCAAGCTCGTCGAGTGGCACTTCTGGATCTCGACCATCGGCATCCTGCTCTACATCACCGCGATGTGGGTGTCGGGCATCACGCAGGGCTTGATGTGGCGCGCCTACGATAGCCTGGGCTTCCTCCAGTACTCGTTCATCGACACCGTGGAAGCGATGAAGCCCTACTACGTGATCCGAGCCATCGGCGGCCTTCTGTTCGTCTTCGGATCATTCATCATGGCCTACAACGTGTGGCGCACGATCCGCGGCGATGTCGCCGTCGGCGAGGAGGAGCAGCCCGACGTCGCGGCGGCTCCGGCACTGCGCATGCAACTGGCGAAGTGAGGGGCGCCCAAACATGAAACACGAGATCTTCGAGAAGAACTCCATCATCCTGTTGATCGGCATCCTCCTCGCGGTGTCGATCGGAGGCATCGTCCAGATAGCGCCTTTGTTCTGGATCGAAAGCACCATCGAGAAGGTGAAGGGCATGCGGCCCTACACCCCGCTCGAGCAGGCCGGCCGCGACATCTACGTCCGGGAAGGCTGCTATGGCTGCCACAGCCAGATGATCCGCACGCTTCGCGACGAGGTCGAGCGCTACGGCCATTACAGTCTCGCCGCGGAGAGCATGTACGATCATCCCTTCCAATGGGGCTCGAAGCGCACCGGACCAGATCTCGCGCGCGTCGGCGGCAAGTACTCCGATCAGTGGCACGCCGATCACATGATCAATCCGCGCAGCGTCGTGCCGGAGAGCATCATGCCGGGCTATCCCTGGATGGCCGAGCGCAAGCTCGACACCGAGGACATCGCCGCCCGCATGAAAACGCTGAGGACCGTCGGCGTGCCCTACACCGACGACATGATCGCCAACGTCGACAAGGACCTTAAGGCTCAGATCGAGCCGGACAGTCGCGCGGCGCGTGATCTCCTGAAGCGCTACCCGAAGGCGCGTGTCGCCAAGTTCGACGGCAAGCCCGGCAGCACGCCGAGCGAGCTCGACGCGATGATCGCCTACCTGCAGATCCTTGGCCAGATGGTCGACTTCGCGACATTCGACGCGAGCGGCCCGAACCTGCGGTGATCCCAACATGAGCTACGATACCGTCGCCACCATCAGTCAGGTCACCTCTTTGCTGATGTTCATCGCGATGTTCGCCGGTGTTCTCGCCTACGCGCTGTGGCCTAGCAACGGGCCCCGCTTCGAGGCGTCACAGCGCCGGGCGCTCGATCTCGAGACCGAACATGGCAAAGCAGCTTCGAAACGGGGGACAAAGTGAGCACCAAGCGCGAGATCGACACTGTCACCGGGGTCGAGACCACCGGTCACGAATGGGATGGCATCAAGGAGCTCAACAAGCCGCTGCCGCGGTGGTGGCTCCTTACTTTTTACGCCTGCATCGTTTGGGCCATCGGCTACATGATTGCCTATCCGGCATGGCCGACGCTCAACGACTACACGCGCGGAATGCTGGGTTACAGCCAGCGTGCCACCGTGATGGCAGAGGTCAAGGCCGCGCACTCGGCACAAGGCGCGATCCGCGAACTGTTGGCGCGAACACCCCTTGCCGATGTGCGCAAGAACCCGGATCTGTTGCGCTTTTCTGTGGCAGGCGGCAACGCCTCGTTCCAGACGAACTGCGCCCCCTGCCACGGTCGCGGCGCGCAGGGCTTCACGGGCTACCCTAATCTCAACGACGATGATTGGATCTGGGGCGGCGGCATCGAGGAGATCCACAAGACGATCCTTTACGGCATCCGCTCCGAGCACAAGAATACGCGCACCTCCGCGATGCCGCGCTATGGCGTCGATGGACTGCTCAAGAACGAGCAGATCGCCGACGTCGTCGAGCACGTCCTCGCGCTGTCGAAGGCCGAGCACGACAAGGCGTCAGCAGCCCGAGGTGAGGCGATCTTCAAGGAGCAATGCGCCGCTTGCCACGGCGATCAGGGCAAGGGCAGCATCGAGCAGGGCGCGCCCAATCTCACCGATGCGATCTGGCTCTATGGCGCCAGCCGTCAAGCGATTATGGAAAGCGTGCGCACCGGCCGTGGCGGCATGATGCCGTTGTGGGAAGGCCGCCTCGACGCCGTCACGGTGAAGGCGCTGGCTGTTTACGTGCACAGCCTCGGCGGCGGCAAATAGCGGTTCCGGGCTCAGCGGGGGCGGCAAGCTCATGTGCGGCTGCGGATGCGACCTCATGGTCATGATCGTGGCGGAGCGCCGCGCTGCAGCCTCACCGGTAACCACGCCGGCCATTGAAGGACGCGGCAAAGGCGGTGCCGATGCACTTCGGGAAAGTGTTGCGCCGGATCAATGTCGGCGCAGCGGCTTCGTTGCTCTATCGAGCGTCTTTGCCGTGGCGTGGGCGAAGCTCGAGGTTCGGCTCGTCGCCGGTTTCAGGAGAAGGCCGGCGTGACGAATTTGCTGGACAGGCGCAAGAACCCGCAGGCCGATCCTGCCTTCGGTGTCGTCGAGCACGACGTGAAGGCGATCAACCGCAAGGCGGATCGCGATCTTTACGCATCGCGCCAGAAGATTTATCCGAAGCTGGCGAGCGGCCGTTTCCGCACGGTCAAGTGGCTCGTTATGCTGGTCACGCTCGCCGTCTACTACGGCCTGCCGTGGCTGCGTTGGCATCGCGGACCCGACCTCCCCGATCAGGCTGTCCTCCTCGACATGCCCAACAATCGATTCTTCTTCTTCTTTCTCGAGATCTGGCCGCAGGAGTTCTATTACGTCACCGGCCTCTTGCTGCTCGCCTCGCTGGCGCTCTTCCTCGTCACCTCCGCCGCCGGCCGCGTCTGGTGCGGCTACACCTGCCCGCAGACCGTCTGGACCGATCTCATGATCACGGTCGAGCGCTTCTGGCAGGGCGATCGCAACGCGCGCATTCGCCTCGACAAGGAGCCGTGGGGGCCGTCCAAGATCTTCAAGAAGTCCATGACGCATGTGTCCTGGCTCGCGATCGGCGTGGTCACGGGCGGTGCGCTTGTGTTCTACTTCCGCGACGCGCCGACGCTGGCGCGCGAACTCGTCACCGGTACGGCTCCGGCAGTCGCCTATCTGTTCCTCGGCATTTTTGCGCTGATGACCTACCTTCTCGGCGGCATCGCCCGCGAGCAGGTCTGCATCTACATGTGTCCCTGGCCGCGTATCCAAGGCGCGATGACCGACCAGCACACGCTGCTCGTCAGCTACCGGATCGAGCGGGGCGAACCGCGCGGGCCAGCCCGCAAAGGCTCAGACGGAAAGGTCGACTGGTCATCCCGCGGCGACTGCATCGACTGCAAGGCATGCGTTGCGGTGTGTCCGACGGGCATCGACATCCGCGACGGCTCGCAGCTCGAATGCATCCAGTGCGCGCTCTGCGTGGACGCCTGCAACGATATCATGGACAAGATCGAACGCCCGCGTGGGCTGATCGCTTATGACACGGTTGCACGCAAGGAGGCGTCTGCCGCCGGGCTTTCGCATGTGCCGTTCAAGCTCATCCGAGCGCGGACGGTGCTCTATGCCGTGCTGTTCGCTTTCGTCGGCGTGGTCATGCTTTGGGGCTGGTCGAGCCGCTCCATCCTGGAGCTCAACGTGCTCGCCGATCGCAACCCGCCCTATGTGCGTCTTTCGAGTGGCGACATACGCAACGGCTACACCGTCAAAATCCTCAACAAGCTTCACGAGCCGCGCGAGTATACGCTGAGCGTGAAGGGTCTACCCGGCGCACGCCTGTCGGTGCTCGGCATCGAGACGCAAGAGGTGCCTGTCGTCAGGGTGGGTACGGACGTTCTGCGCGAGATCAAGGTGTTCGTCACGTTGCCGGTCGATGAGCTTGGCCGCGGCAACGGCGCTCCAAGAAATTTGAGCCTGATCGTCAAGGACAATAAATCCGCCGTCGAGGTCGTCCGTAACACGGCGTTCCAGGTGCCGGCCAATTCAGGAAAGGCTCGATTATGACCGGATCGGTCGACGGACGCGATGGCGGTAAGGCCCGCGCGGGCGGCATCACGGGACACCATGTCCTGTTCGGTTTCATCGGTTTCTTCGGGGTCATCTTCGCCGTCAATGGCTACTTCCTCTACGCCGCGCTCTCCACCTATACCGGCATCGTGTCGAAGGAGCCCTATCGCAAGGGCCTTGCCTACAATGAGCGCATCGTCGCCGACGAACGCCAGGCCAGGCTCGGCTGGCGCCAGGAACTCGTCGTCGAGCGCAGTGGTCTTGTTAGACTGGCTCTTTCGGGCGCGCAGGGTGAGCCCGTGCGCGGTATCGCGCTGCACGGCACGATCGGTCGACCTTCCACCAGTCGCGAGGACCGTCCTCTCGCTTTCGTGGCGAAGTCAGGCGCATTCGTCGCCGACGCCGGACCGCTCGCCGAGGGCAACTGGATCGTCGATATCGCCGTCCGCACAGCAGGCTCCGAGGAGCCCGTCTATCGAGCTAGGAGGCGCATATGGCTGAAGCCGTGAGTCTGCCGGTCGCAGGTATCCGTGGGAGCGGCGCGCGCGTACCGTCAGAGCCCTCCTTCGAGACCACGCTGGTCGTCGAGAACATGCACTGCGGCGGCTGTATCCGCTCGGTCGAGAAAGCGCTGCTGGCGCTGCCCGATGTCGTTGCCGCGCGCGCCAATCTCGGCGCCAGGCGCGTGGTCGTGGCGACGCGCTCGGAGCACGCGTCCGCCGAGACGCTGATTGCAGCTTTGCAGGACGCGGGCTTCAAAGCTGCGCGCGCCGTCGTCGATGCAGCCAACGCCGAAGGCGAACAGGATCGCGACTATCTGCGTCGCCTGGGCGTCGCCGGCTTTGCCGCGGCCAACATCATGTTGCTCTCCGTCGCGGTGTGGGCCGGCCACGGCGAGATGCCGCAATCGATGGCGACGATGTTCCATTGGCTTTCGGCGGCCATCGCGCTACCGGCGGTGGCCTATTCCGGCCGACCGTTCTTCGCCTCCGCCGCGCAGGCACTGAAGGCCCGCCGTCTCAACATGGATGTTCCTATCTCCCTCGGCGTCGTCCTTGCGACGGTGATGAGCTTGTTCCAGACGATCCGCGGCACCGAGCAGGTGTACTTCGATGCTGCCGTCACGCTGCTGTTCTTCCTGCTGATCGGCCGCTACCTGGACCGCATGATGCGCGCGCGCGCCAATCGCACGGCGCAGAACCTGCTTGCACTGCAGAGCACCGAGGCCACCGTCATCGGCGGCGACGACGTCGCCTTCAGGATGTCCGCCGACAAGGTCGTTCCCGCCATGCGCCTGCTGGTGGCAGCTGGCGAGCGCATGGCTGTCGACGGCCGGCTCGAGACCGCTGCGGCGACCGTCGATGATTCGCTCGTCACTGGCGAAAGCCTGCCACGCAAGCTTCAGGCCGGTGACGTCGTCTACGCAGGCACGATCAACCTCGGAGCGCCGTTCGAGGCGAAGGCCACATCGTCCGCCGATGGCACGCTCGTCGCCGAACTCGCCCGAATGATGGAATCAGCCCAGCAGGCGCGCGGAGCCTACGTGCGCCTCGCCGACCGCGCAGCCAGAATCTATGCGCCAGCAGTACACATTCTCGGTGCGGCCACTTTCATCGGCTGGATGGTGCTCGGCAACGGGTGGGAGCCAGCCCTTACCGCCGCCATCGCCGTGCTCATCATCACTTGCCCCTGCGCTCTGGCGCTGGCCGTGCCTGCGGTTCAGGTCGTCGCTGTCGGTCGCTTGTTGCGCGCCGGCATCGTCGTCAAGGCAGCCGACGGACTGGAGCGGCTGGCCGAGGTCGACACCGTCGTGCTCGACAAGACCGGCACGCTGACCATGCCCTCGCCCGCCCTCGTCGGTGCGCCGGGAGTGGATGATGCCGCGCTGACCGAGGCCGCGAGCCTGGCCAAGGCGAGTCGCCATCCCTACTCGCGTGCCGTGGTTGCCGCCGCGACCGTCCGCGGGATCGCCGCTCCAGCCGCCAAAGGCGTCCAAGAGATCGCGGGCGCGGGTCTCGTGCTCGCCACGCCTCAGGGTGAGATCCGCCTGGGCTCGCCGGCCTTCTGCGGTGTGCCGGAGAGCGATGACAGCCAGCCGGCGCTGTGGCTGACGCGGCCCGGCAAGGCGCCCGTCGAGCTTCGCTTCGAGGAAACGTTGCGCCCGGATGCCCGCGCCAGCGTGGAGCGCCTTCATCGTGCGGGACTGGCTGTGGAGCTGCTGTCGGGTGATCGCGAGCCGGCCGTCGCGGCAGCCGCACGTGCGGCGGGAATTTCCCGCTACATGGCCCGCCAGCGTCCCGATGAGAAGCTCGCTCGTCTCGGCCAGCTTGCCGCCGAAGGCCGCAAGGTCCTGATGGTCGGCGACGGCCTCAACGATGCGCCGGCACTTGCCGCAGGCCATGCGTCCGTGTCGCCCCAGTCCGCCGCCGACATCAGCCAGACGGCGGCGGATGCCGTCATCCAGGGCGACCGGCTCGGTCCGCTTCTCGAGTTGCTGGCCGTGGCCAAGGCCTCGCGCCGCCGCGCGCTCGAAAACTTCGCGATCGCCATCGGTTACAATATCGTGTTCGTGCCGATGGCAGTCGTCGGGATCGTGACGCCTCTGATCGCGGCGATCGCAATGTCGGCGTCCTCCATCGTGGTGACCGCGAACGCGATGCGGCTCGGCTTGCGCGCCAGGGAGAATTCACGATGACCGCATTGGCATGGCTCATTCCTGCTGCACTGATCCTCGGCGCGCTGGGGCTCGCCGGTTTTCTGTGGGCGCTGCGCACGGATCAGTTCGAGGATCTGGAGGGGGCGAGCTGGCGCGCGCTCGACGACGAGCCGCCCGCGCCGCCACCGCGCTGACCAACGAGGCACGGGCAGTAATTACCGGAATGTGCAAGCCGAGGAGAAACGTCACATGGGCCAGCCGATGAGCGCCAAAGCCTCGCCGGAAGCGCCGTCCTCCTACCAGCTTCCACCGCCTCGCCGGGTGCCATTCGACGCGCCCTGGATCTGGCTGGCCGCTGGCTGGCGCGACATGTGGCGCATTCCCTCGATAAGCGTCACCTATGGCTTGGTGTTCGCCGTGTTGGCGATGGGGATCGTCGGCGGGCTGTCGCTCGTCGGCGCGCTTGCAGTGTTACCGGCGCTGGGCGGCGGACTGATCCTGCTGGGGCCGTTCGTGGCCGTCGGTCTTTACGAGGCGAGCCACCAGCTCGCCCGCGGTGGTCGGCCGACTGGCGTTGGCGTGCTTCGTGCGGGCCTGCGCGCCTCGGGTCAACTGGCGCTTTTTGGCTCGTTCCTGCTGTTCGCCTTCATGATCTGGATGCAGATGGCGCTGCTGTTGCTGATGCTGTTCTTCGCCGACAACGCCGTGCCCACGCCGCAGGCGTTGATGCAGACATTGCTGTTCACGCCGCGCGGGCTGTCGTTGCTGATCACCGGCACGATCGTGGGAGCAGCGATCGCCGTCGCTGTTTTTGCGTTCTCAGCCGTCGCCATCCCGATGTTGCTCGACCGGCCCGTCGATGCAGTTACCGCCGCGCGCGCCAGCATGATGGCCGTCGTCGAGAACCCGAGGCCGATGGCTCTTTGGGCCGTCCTCATCGCCGGGCTTTCAGCGCTCGGATTGTCGACGCTGCTCGTCGGCTTCGTTTTCGTGTTTCCGCTGATCGGCCACGCCACGTGGCACGCCTATCAGGCGATCTACGGAGATGATGCAAGCGCGAAATGACCAGCGCACGGGAAGCTCGCGCGCAGCAGCCGCTTCTGTGCGCGCGGTCTCGGCCGACCCTCAGGCGCGCGATCGAATACTCAGCATCTACCCTTCGGCAGTGATCTCTCTCCCGCACCCGAACCACCCACCTCGATGCGTTCGGAATGGCAATGGGTGCCCAGCTCATTTTGCCGCGGAGCAGAGTAGAGCTGAATTGAAATTGGGAATCCGCCTGAAATTGGCTTCGGATCGTGCTACGACGCGGTACTCCGGCGGGGACCGTCCCTGCCCACGCCTGCTTCACCCACGACGACGAAGACCGAAAGCTATCGCATGTCCCCCGCACTCGTACCCGTGACGATCCTCACCGGCTTTCTCGGCTCCGGCAAGACGACGCTGCTCAATCACATCCTCTCCGAGCGGCACGGCCACAAGATCGCGGTCATCATGAACGAGTTCGGTGAGGTCGACATCGACAGCGATCTTGTGCTGGAGACGAAGGAGGAGATCTACCAGATGACGAACGGCTGCATGTGCTGCGTGGCAGACGTGCGCAACGACGTCGTCAAGATCATCGGACAGTTGTTCGCCAGCGGCCAGCCGCTCGACCATATCATCGTCGAGACGAGCGGGCTCGCCGATCCAGCCCCCGTGGCAGCCGCGTTCTTCGTCGACGAGGAAGCAGCCCGCCGCGTCCATCTGGATGCAATCGTCACGATGGTCGATGCCGTCCACATCGGAGGACACCTCGCCGACGAGCGATTGAACGCGACGGACAATCAGGCAGCCGATCAGATCATGGCGGCCGACCGCATCGTGCTGAACAAGACCGATCTCGTCGACGCGGCAGGCCTGGCGAGCGCGGAGGCTCATGTCCGCCGCATAAACGAGACCGCGCCGATCGTGCGCTCGCATCAGGCCAAGGTGGCGCTCGACAGCATTCTCGGAATCGGCGGTTTCGCGCCCCCCTCGATCGCCAACCGTCCAAACTTCTTCGAGGACGATCATCATCACCACCACGACCCGTCGCTGCTGTCCGAATCTTTCGTTTTTGCCGACCGCCCCTTCGATGAGGCGATGCTCGCGGCGTGGCTCGAGGTTCTGACACGCGAGCATGGCGCGGATATCTTCCGCCTCAAGGGCATCGTCGCCGTGGCCGGCAACCCCAAGCGCTGGGTGCTCCAGGCCGTTCACACTCTGCTCGACTTCCGCGCCGATATCCCCTGGGGCGAGGTCACGCCGTCTAGCAAGATCGTATTCATCGGCCGCAACCTCGACCGTGCGGCGCTTGCGGCAGGGCTCGATAGCTGTCTGGCTGGATGAGGCTCGGATTTATCGAGCGGCGCGTCATCCGGCTTGCTTGAGGAACCCCGGATTGGCGATGGCGAGTTCGGCCGCGAGATGTGCGAGCAGCATGCTCGCCAGCCGCGGATGCTTGGCCTCGTCGACCGTGCCGGCGCGGATATCGGCGGCGAGTTCGCGTGCAGTGCCCTCGCCCGGCTCGTAGATATCGTCGAGCAGCGCCCACAACGGCACTTCTGTTTCGGTCGCGATATCGCGGCAGGCGATCTCGATCGCATTGGCGATCTGCGCGGCAGCTTCGCGCTTCTCGCCCTCCAGTGCCGGCGCGATGTCCTCGCGCAAAGCGACGAGCGCGGCTTCGAGCAGCGTCGCCGCCGAGATGCGTTTTACGGCCATTTAGGGCCTCCGTCGGCTTGTGCGTTCCAGGCGATGATGTCGCTCAGCGCAACGTGCTCCATCTCGGCCGGCGTGAGACCGGCGAGCGCCAACTCGAGCCGCAACTCCCCGCCGCGCCGGAACCGGTCGCCCTCCAGCACGGCCAGCGTCGCCTGCTTCGCCGCTGCCATGATCTTCCAATAGCGCACGGCGTCGACCGGGATCTCCCGTGCAGCAGCCGCCGTATAGGCCTCGAGAAAGGGTGCCAGGGGCGCTATTCCGCCAGAGACGGGATCATCGTTGCCTTGGCGCGAGCAGCGCGCCGCCATCGAGCCGATGTCCTCGTCCGGATCGCCCCAGTGTGCGGTCTCCCAGCCGAGTATGCCCGCGAGGCGCCCATTGTTGTCGGTGAAATTGCCGGTCCTGAAATCGCCATGCACGAGGGTCAACGGCTTACCTGGCGGAGCGTGGGCTTCCAGCCAGACCAGAACGTATTCCAGCGCCGGCCGCGGCTCCTTCGCCTTGTCGAGGGCGGCGCGCAGACGGGCGACTTCCGCGGGTGCAGGCGAGGACATCGGCACCGGCAGGCAGGCGAGGCTCGGCAGCGGTGGCGTAATCGAATGGACCCTGGCCAGTTGCTCGCCCAGCTCCCGCGCCAGCGCCACGGGGGTAGCCACAAGCTCCCTCTCTTGCCCGATCGGCGGGGCCAGGACATCGCCGTCGATGCACGGTTGCACGATGAATGACCTGCCGAGCGGGCTCGAACCACCGACGACGGCGATCGGCGCCGCCACCATCACGCCCGCGGCATGGACAGCGCTCAGCACGCGGGCTTCGCTGTCGCAATCGAGACTGAGCGTAATGCGCGCAGCCGAATTCAGTCGGAGTTGCCAAACATGCGAGCCGGCGAACCGGCCACCCTCGACCTCCACGACGAGCCGCCAGCTCTCAGGCCCCGCTCTGCGCGCCAGATGCTCGGCAGTTCGTATGGTGACGGCGCTGGCGCCGATCTGCCGCGCGATCTCGTCGGCGGCAGCAGTCCGGTGGGCGAGTTCCTGAAGACTTGTCATGGGCAGCATATACGCTACCGCCGACGCTGCGGGCCAGCAGCGTCTCGGTCTCGTTTCTGCGGGCCGCGCAGACGGCTCAGCCCTTGGCGAGGCTCGCCAGACGGGCCGTCGTCGTCTCGAGCACCGGCTTGACGAGAGGGGCGATGCTTGCGTTGGCGAGCAACCGCGTCACCGCCGGCGCGATCACCGGCAACCAGGCGCCGACATGGTTCGCCAGCATCTGCCTGTTGTCGCTGGAAAGTTGTCTTGCCGCGCCGTCGAGCCGCTCGAGCGTGGATTGAGCCAGCCGGAGCCGGGGAATTCCAGCCTCCGCCGTAGCCGTGTCCGTCACACCGGACAGCACCCCGTGGAGCGACCTCAGCGCCCCATCTAGCTCGCCTGCGACATCAGTGCTGCCTGCCATCAGTCGCGGCGGCGCGGGCACGTCGGCCCACGGCGCGGGAGCACCGCCGAACCAAGCGCCCCAGATGAGGCTCGCCGCTCCCACCAGCACGGCCCATGGCCAGCCGTTGAACGGCTTTGCCGGTGATGCGAGTGCCGCGCCGGGCGAGGCAACGCCGGCATTACCCGGCAACACGCCGTCGAGGAGGTTCGTGCCTGCGAGCATCTTGGCAAGCTCGCCTGGAATGGCCGCCGCGATATTCGGCTTCTGCTCGGCAAGCAGCTTGGCCACGCCGCCGGCTTCGAGTTTCATGCTTTTCTGCTGCTGGGCGAGCGTGCCCATGACGATGGGAGCGAGGATGCCGACGAGCCCACCGGTGGCCTTCTCACTCGAGCCAGTGAACCTGGACAGCGTGCCGATCAGCGTGCCGAGCGAGGTATTGCCGATGAGACCGCCGAGAGCGGTCGTACCTTGCTCCGCGATGGCTTTGTGTTGTGGCCCACCGAGCACCTGGCTGAGCCGCCCGAGCATTCCCGTGTCCTGCTTTGTGAGCGCCTCGGTCAGAGCACGTGCGCCGTCGGCCTTGGCGGCTTTGCCCGCCAGAGCGGCCAGTATCACGGGGACGGCTGCCTTGATGACTGTGTTGGCGAGATTGGGGTTGATGCCGAGGTTCGAGGCCAGCTTGCCGACCAGGGCAGGTGCCAGATACTGCAGGGTCATGGAGACGAGATTCACCGATACCTCCTTTGCGGGCTTACAAGCCGGGTGCGCATCCCGGCGGGGCCCTGCTACCCGCTCTCGGCCGACCGGCCCAAACCGCGTGCCGTTCGGCAAGCACCGTCGGGCAGCATACGGCGCAAGACTGGCGATGCGCAGGATGTATATCGCTGGTCGGTCGACGGGGCTACGTTCCGGCCGGATTGGTAAACCAGCGCAGCCGCTCTGTCGCACTTGAGAAAAAGGTGCCTGTCATGTCCCGACTGAAGCTCTCGATCGCCTTCGTGGCGAACCCCAGAACGCGGCCGATCCTCGATGGCCGTGTGGAGCCTGATGGCATCGATCTCATATGTACCCCCGGTAATCCCGGCGAGATCTTCTGGCGGCAGCTAAAGTACGCGGACTGGGACGTGTCGGAGATGAGCTTCTCTTCCCTGATGATTGCGGTCGCGAAAGGCGACGACCGCTTCGTCGGCCTGCCCATATTCACGACCCGCCGCTTCTTCCATGCGCACATTCTGGTTCGTCGCGATGCCGGGATCGAGCGGCCGGAGGATTTGAAGGGCCGCCGCGTCGGCGTCACCGAGTATCAGCAGACCGCCGCGCTGTGGACGCGGGGGGCGCTCCAGCACGAGTTCGGCGTAGCCGACCGCGACATGGAGTTCTTCATGGAGCGCACGCCCGACAAGAGCCACGGCGGCGCGACGGGCTTCAAGGCTCCCTCCGGCGTCACCGTCCATCAGATTCCCCCCGACAGGAACATCGGCCAGATGATGCTCGACGGCGAGCTCGACGCAGCGCTTCACTATCGCGGATGGGCAAGCTCGGTGAACCGCTCGTTTCTCGACCTGCGCGCCGACCCGGCAATCGCGACGCTGTTCCCCGATCCCCACGCCGAGGGTGTGCGCTATCTGGCCAAGACCGGCCTCTACCCGATCAATCACGGCATGTGCATCCGCCGCGAGATCGTCGAGCGCGACCCGTGGTTGGTGCTCAACCTGCTCCGCGCCTTCGAGCGCGCGGCCGAAATCGCCGATCGCGAGCGCGCCGAGCATGCCGAGGCGCACATCGAGGCTGGTCTGCTCCCCGCCTCGGCGCGCGCCGCGCTCGCCGAACCCTTGATCCGCCACGGCATCCTCGCAAACCGCAAGGTGCTCGAGACGGCGGCGAAATACTCGCTCGAGCAGGGCCTGACGCCGCGCCTGATGCGGCTGGACGAGATTTTCGCGCCCGCCACGATGGAGGTTTAGGCGGCATCATGCGATCGGAAGGATATGGCGGCCCACCTTGCATTCTGCGCGTCCGCCCTACAGGCTGAAGGCTTGCAGAAGGCTTCCGGACGCTTCCACTCGAGCCGGAAAGACACTAGTGAGGCGTCGCGCCTTAGTTGACCGACGGTGCGGCGAGGCAGGTGTCGACTAAGGCGCGATAAACGCCTCACTAAGCAATTGTTGATTCCAGTGGCCCTCATGTCGCGCCTAAATCGGACGGTGGTTGCGGCTATGATGTGATTTAGGCGCGACTGGCCCCAAGTGAAAACGGGCCCGTGCGACAACCGACAACCGACAACTTACAACGAGACGAGACCGGAGACCCCAATGGCAGAGCTTCCCCGCCTCAACGGCATCATCAAGGCACTGGCGAGCGGCAAGCATGCCGTGACGTGCTTCCAGCCCTGCGAGATCGGCATTGCCGTCGAGATGGCGCAGTCCAAGTATGACGGTGTCATCTACGAGATGGAGCATCTGGCCTGGGACGGCATGGCGCTGCGTCACACGCTGCAGTACTCGCTCAACCGTCAGCAGATCGTCGAAAAGGGACTTGCCCCGCAGGTGACACCGCTGGTGCGCATCCCCGTCAACGGCGTGGAGAAGAACCAGTGGTTTGCCAAGCAGGCGCTCGACATGGGCTGCTATGGCATCTGCTGGCCGCACATCTCGACCGCCGACGAGGCCTACAACGCGATCTCCGCCTGCCGCTATCCCCGCCTGGAGGACAAGCCCAACTACGAGCCCGCCGGCATCCGCGGCGACGGCCCGGTCCAGGCTGCGCGCTACTGGGGCATCTCGCAGCAGGACTACTACAAGAAAGCCGACGTCTGGCCGCTAGACCCCAACGGCGAGATCTTCGTCGTGCTGCAGATCGAGGACACGAAAGGCATCAAGAACCTCAAGGAGATCCTCCAGGTGCCCGGCATCGGCTGCATTCTGATCGGCGAGGGCGACCTCTCCCAGGAACTCGGCGTGCCCCGTCAGTACGAGCATAAGGTGGTGCTCGATGCGATGGCGGAGATCGTGGCGCGCTGCAAGGAGGCGAACGTCGTCGTCGGCCATCCCCACGTGGAGATCGGCAATGCGCAGCGCATCATCGACGAGGGCTATCGCTTCCTGATGAGCGCCGCACCGCGCAATTACGGCACGCTCAACAACACGCTGAAGCTGGCGGGAAGATGAGGCTCACCCTCCTCCCCATTCGTTTTCCGGATGGGGAGAAGGAATTCGCACCATGCGCCAGACCCGACGAATCCGTATCAACGCTCCCCAGCATCGTGTGTGGGAATTGCTCGACGACGCCAGCAAGCTGCAGTCGTGGATGCCTCACATCGTTGCCGTCCACTATCCCGACGGCCGGCCCAAGGGCGACCCGGTCGGCGCCCGGTTTGTCCACGAGATGCGCCAGGGCGATCAGGTCTCGTCTTACGAGGGCCAGATTACGGAGTATCGGCGCGGCGAGTTGCTCGCCATGATGGTCCGTCCCCAAGCATTCGCGATGCACGCAGTCTATCACCTGTCGGGCGACGACGACTGGACGCTTCTCGAATACGGCTGCGACGTGAAGCCGACGACATGGCGCGGCTATCTCATGGTCTGGTACGGCAGGCGCCTGCTCAACTCGATCCTCGACCAGCAGCTCGCGCGGCTGAAGCTGGCCGCGGAGGGCCACCAGCTTTAGACTGATACTGAAACTGGCACTTGAGACTGGAAGTGACGTTCAATAGGTGGCGGCCCTGGATGGCCTAGCACCAGCACTAGCGGAGGACACCATGGCGAGCCCAATTCCGAAGTCCGGTCCTGTCACGCTCCAGGCCAACATTATGGAGTACGTGAACACCAAGGCGATCCGCGCAGGCGACGTGAGTTCCGACCTCGTGAAGATCGAGTTCACCGGCCCGAAGATCGCCAACCAGGGCTTCAAGCCGTTGATCCGCGAAGCCAAGTTTCACATTTCCGAGCTGGCCGTCGTGTCGTTCCTCCAGGCACGCGAGGCGGGCAAGCCGTTGGTCATGGCGCCCGCGCCGATCCTGTCGCGCTTCCAGCACCAGAACATTTCCTACAACGTCGAGCGCTGCCCCGGCATGAAGCCGAAGGACGTCGAGGGCAAGCTCGTCGGCCTGCGTTCGTATTCGCAAACCACTGCGCTGTGGGTGCGGGCGATCCTGAAGCACGAGTATGGCGTCGATCTCGGCTCGATCCGGTGGACGTGCTATGACCCGCCGCACCCCGCCGAGGTCAAGGACCCCGATTTCGTGATCCCGTTCGATCCGGCCGGCCGCACGGTCGAGGAGATGCTGGTCGCCGGTGCGTTCGACGCCGCCATCATCGGCGGCACGATCAAGGGCGAGCCGAAAGTTGCGACGCTCATTCCCGACGCCGAGAAGGCCGCTCTCGACTGGTATGCGCGCAAGAAGATCGTGCCTGTGAACCACTATCTCGTGATGGGGGCCGATCTGCCGAAGGAGCGGCCGGACGTCGTGCGTGAGGTCTACCGTATGATCGGAGAGAGCAAGAAGGCCAACCCGCTGACGGCCGGCGGCGTCGATCTCCTGCCGATGGGCTTCGAGGCCAATCGCCCGACCATCGAGCAGATCATCGAGTTCGCCCTCGAGCAGGGCCTCATCAAGACGCGCTTCAAGGTCGAGGATCTTTTCGATCCCGTCACGATGAGCCTTTGAGGCAGCGAGCGCCGAGCGGCGTAGGGTGCATGAGCGCGCCAGCGCGACATGCCCCGCGGCCAGCAGGCGCCAGAGCGAACGCACACCATGGTGCTCGTTATTGAGTTATGGGAAAAGGCGGGGGCAGCCATCGGCCGATCCCGCCTGTCCGATCCCGCCTTGCCGAGGCCATCACGCACGGCCACGATGTCCGCAACTGAGGGAGCTTCTGCCGTGATCGAGGCGCCGCGATCGGCAGCAGGTGAGCCCAGCACCCAACCGGAACCTGAGCAGATGCAGCATGTGTGGCGCACCACAGTCCAGTTATCGATGCCGTGAAGCGGAAGCGGAAGAGGCGGATTGGACCGGATTCAATCCAGGAGTTGCAATGGAACCCCCATCGGGATCCGTTCCTGCGGTGTCAACGATCAATGACCTCAGCAGAAGTGCAGCAAGGGAACCAGATGGCAACCGATCCGGCAAAACGAGTTTGAGATCTTTCACCAGCGGCGCGCCTTCGATATGCAGCGCCGCCAACCGCCCAGCGGCAACTTCTTCCGTAACAGCCGAGCGCATCACGATCGATACGCCAGCGCCGGCTTGTACTGCTTTCTTCACGGCCTCTGTGCTGCCGAAACCGGATCGTATACGCAGCCGGTCAGCGACCTCCCCCAACTGCTCTTTCAAGATCCGTCCTGTTCCGCTACCCGTCTCGCCGCCCAGCATGATTTCGCAGGGGAGTTCCGCTGGAGGAATGGACTGGAGGCTGGCCCACCTGTGCTCCGGCGACACGATGACGACGAGCGGCTCGCGCAACCATGTCTGGGCCGAGAAGCCGCCACGGTCGTCCCACCACTCCATAACAGCGACATCTGCCTCACCTCGCTCCAGTCGCTCGGCAACCTCGGGATTCGGGCCGATCCACATCTCGACATCGATACCCATGCATCGCCCAAATGCGGCGATTGGTGGCTGCAACAGATAGACGCCAATGTTGCTCGCCGCCGCCACCCGGAGCCGCGGCTGATGCATCATCTCTCTGGCGCGGACGGCGGTTCCAACTAGAGCTCGGGCATAAGGCAGAAATCGCAATCCGTGCTGCGTCGGGTTAACGGCTCTGTGCTCGCGTGCCAGCAGAGGAGCCGCCAGGTGCTCCTCGAGTTGCTTGATGTGCTCGACGATCGTCGAAGGTGACAGATCGAGCTTCTTGGCGGCGGAACGAATGCCCTTGGTGTCGACGACGACAAGGAAGCTGCGAACATGAGTTAGATTAAGCATCGTCGTGATGTCTGCTTCGCTCGATGTCGTGCACTAGTCGGGACGTGTCGCGTTGATCGCGCCGGTCGGGACAAGTCCTTGCAACACGTCGATGATGCTGCGCGCTGCCGAGGCCTCGATCTCGCGCCTGACATCGATCACGGCCGAACCGATATGCGGCGTCAGAACCGTAGGAGAACCAGGAGCGAGTAGCCGCTCGTCGATGGAAGCAGGCCGATCGGGACGCGCCCAATCTTCACATTCGAAAACGTCTGCCGCGTAGCCGCGAAGATGTCCCCTCGAAATCGCATCGGCAACAGCGGCCTCGTCGACCAGCGATCCTCGGGCAGGATTGACGAGGATCGTTCCCGGCTTCATCGCGGCAATGGAGCGCGCGTCGATGACATGCTTCGTCGATGCCGACAGTGGTAACGCGAGCACGACGAAATCCGATATACGCAGAAGCTCGCCGAGGGGGACCAACTCGACCAGCGTGCTCGCCTCGTGCCGGGGCCCTTCCAGCGCGCTGTCGTGTGCCATGATTCGGCAGCCGAAGCCGCTGAGCCGCGCCGCGATCGCCTGGCCCACCTTGCCGAAGCCGACGATCCCCACGGTCGCTCCAGCGATCCCTATGCCATAATGTTGCGGACGCCAGCCGTGGAAACCTTCTCGACGTATCTCGCTATCTCCAGCCAGCATGTTCCGCCCCAAGGCCAGCATCAGCCCGATGGCAAGCTCTGCTGTCGGTATGGTGAGAAGATCGCTGCAGATCGTCACCCATACACCGCGCGCCGAAGCCGCCTCGACATCGATGTTGTCGAACCCTTTCAGGGCCGCGCCAATGACCTGGAGCTTGGGGCAGCTTTCGAGGAAGGCAGCATTTATACGATCGGGCATGAAGGCCATGATCCCGGCCGCTTCCCGGCAATGCGCGAGCAGGACATCCCGCTGCCAGGGTTCGTTGCCGTCGTTGGCGATGACACGCGCGATGCCCTCGAACATCGCGCGTGTTTCGACAAATGTACGGTTCGTCAGAACGACCAACGGCAACTTCGTCAACTGAGCCATTTTCGATTGCCTGCTCGTCTTATTTTAGGGTCTTGCGGAGATAGGCACCGATGCTGTCGACGACGACGACACAGGCCAGGATCGACAGCAGGATTGCGGATACCTGATCGTAGTTGAGCAGCCGCAGCGCAGCCATCAGTTCGAAGCCTATTCCTCCCGCGCCGACGATGCCGAGTACGGCCGAGGCGCGGAAATGATACTCCCATCTGTAGATCGTGACGTCCATGAGCTGTGGCAGAACCTGCGGCAGGACTGCGTGCAGGATCACCTGCGTCTGTGTCGCTCCGGCAGCCCGTGCGGCCTCCAGAGGCTTGGGATCGACGTGCTCGATCGCCTCGGCGTAGAACTTCCCGACCATTCCCACCGAGTGAAGTCCCAGCGCCAGGACGCCGGGGAGTGCGCCGAACCCGACAGCCGCAACGAACAGCACGCCCAGAATGATCTCGGGCACCGAACGCAAGAATGCCAGCAGCGTGCGCACCACGAAGTATACGCTCGGATGCGGACTGGTATTGGGAGCGGCAAGCAGAGCCAGCGGAAGTGAAAAGACGACGGCGAGCGCAGTTCCGGCGATCGACATCAAAAGCGTGTCGAGCAGCGGCTTCAGCCACGTCTGCCATCGGGTGAAGTTCGGAGGCACCATCTCCGACGCCAATTGCTGAATTGCCGGCCCGCTATCAGCGAACCGCTTGGCGTCGAAGAAACCCGTCCCCCACAGGGAGAAGAGGGAAATACACACGATCAGTCCCACGAGCGCCGCACCACGTAAAGCGGAGCGACGCTCGTCGGCCAGGATCGCCTCGAAGGAGGTCGAGATCGACATCAAATCCTCACAGCTTGGCCATGTCGAGCTTCAGGATCTTCGCCATGTCGCGAAGCACGTCGTAGTCTTTGTCTGTTGCCCGAGCAAATCCGTCGATACGGAACAGCTTGAGGATCGTCGGATCTTTCAGCTCTAAGAATGTCTTCCTGATTGCATCCTTGAGCTCCGGCTTCAGATAGCCCTGGAGCGTCATCGGATAGTTGGGGATGGCGTCGGACAGCCCGATTTGCTTGACTTTCGTCGGGTCGACTTTCTTTGTTTCGACGAGCGTGCGATAAATCGGCTCCGAAAGCGCGCCGGCTGGCACTTGGCCGGCAGCGACCGCACGCGCTACGGCATCGTGCTGACCGAGATGCACGACCTTGTAGTCGGCATTGCCAATGAGGCCATTCTTGGCTAGATGGGTGCGCGGTGCGAGATGGCTTGAGGTAGACGCCTGATCGCCGAATGCGAACGGGTGCCCCTTGACGTCCTTGAGCTCCTTCACGGGGCCGCTCGCGGTCGCGATCAGGATCGATTGATAGTTGGGCTTACCCTTCTCGACGCCGACGGCAAACGGCTCGATCTCGGTCGCCTTTGACTTCGCAAGCACATAGGAGAACGGGCCGAAGTAGGCCACGTCGATTCGACCGAAGCGCATCGCTTCGATCATGGAGGAATAGTCGGTCGTCACGATGATCTCGATTTCCTTCTTGAGCGTCTGCTCGAGATATTTCTTCAAAGGCTGCGCATTCTGAATCAGTGTCGAGGCATTCTCGTCGGGCAGCAACGCGACGCGCAGCTTGTCCGGGTTAGTCTTGTCGGCCAGCACCGGGCCAGCAACCATCATCGTGCCGGCCGCGAGCCCGACCGCCAATAAACTTCGACGTTTCATGATGTGATCTCTTTTTCGGTTGCGAAGTCCTACTCGGCCGCTTCCAGAAGTCTGGGCGTAGCGGCCTTGTAGATCGTGGCGAGAGCGGCCGGCCCGAGCTCGTCTTGGCCGCCATCGAAAACAACGCGCCCCTGCGCCAGCCCGACTATGCGATCGGCGAACTGCCGGGCAAGCTCGACCTGATGCAGGCTCACGATTGCGGTGATGCCATCCTCCCGGCAGATCCGATGGAGATCGCCGAGCACCTGGATGGCCGTTTCGGGATCGAGGCTCGCGACGGGCTCATCAGCGAGAATGATCTCCGGTTGCTGGGCCTTGGCCCTTGCGATACCGACGCGCTGTTGCTGACCGCCCGAGAGCTGGTCCGCCCGATGCAAAGCGCGATCTGCAAGCCCGACGCGATCGAGTGCCTCGAGCGCGATGATACGATCATTGCGCGGTAGCGGCAGCATCGACCTCAGCGTCGAGTGCGCTGCAAGCCGTCCCACCAGCACGTTCTCGAGCGCGGTGAGCCGGCCGATCAGATGGTGCTGCTGGAACACCATCCCGGTACGCCGCCGATGTCGGCGCAGAGCAGTGCCACCAGCGAAGATCGAGCCGTGTCCTTCGGAGATGACATCGCCCTGCGTCGGTCTAACGAGCCCGTTGAGTGTCCGCAGCAACGTCGACTTGCCCGCGCCGGACATGCCCAGAAGGACGACGAACTTGCCTCGGTCGAAGCCCACGCTCGTCCGACGCAGCCCAGCGAAACCATTAGGGTAGATGACCTCAACGTCTTTGACAGAAAGCATACGGCACCCCCGGTATCGGTTGGCTTTGTTCGGCTTGGTCGAACAGAATGCCATTTCGTTTGCCGTCTCCAACTAGCAAGCCTGTTTGACATGCCGATGACGGCAATCCGATGCGCGTTGGCTCTTCCGCCCAGACGGCGACCGGCACCAAATCTGGAAACCTATCGCGGACCGATAACGGACATGCATTCCGCTGCGGTCGCCATCCGCGGCGCTAGCGTAAGCGGGAGACCCCCCGGCTCTGCCGGGGAGGCATCAGCAGTTTGACGATTCCGGCGGTCCATCGACGGACTTCCACCGTGAGCAACCACGCACACGGAAGGAACTCCACCGATGAACCAGTATCAAGCCCTAAACCACACCACCTGGGACTGCAAATATCACGTCGTTTTCATCCCGAAGTGCAGACGGAAGACGTTGTATGCTGGTCTGAGGCCGCATCTGGGTGAGGTGTTTCGAAGCTTGGCGCAGCAGTAGGAGTCGAAGATCGAGGAGGGGCATCTGATGATCGATCATGTGCACATGATGATCTCGATCCCTCCGAAATACGCGGTGTCCCAGGTGGTCGGGTTCATCAAGGGGAAGAGTGCGATCCATCTGGCGCGGGTGTACGGCGAGCGCAAACGGAACTTCGTGGGACAGCACTTCTGGGCCAGGGGGTACTTCGTCTCGACCGTGGGTCGTGACGAGGCAGTGATCCGGGAGTACATCCGAAATCAAGAGAAGGAGGATCAGAGGTTGGAGCAGCTCAATCTCTGGGGTCGATGACCGCCTTCAGGCGGTACCAAGTTTTGTGGCCGCGTCAGCGACCACTTCTACCGCCTCGGGCGGTTCCAATCCTAAAGCCCCCGGCTTTGCCGGGGGATACTTACTGAGGCGTCGCGCCTTAGTTAACCGACGTTGCGGCGAGGCAGTTGTCAACTAAGGCGCGGGGAGTGCCTCACTAAGCCATTATTGATTCTAGTGGCCCTCATGTCGCGCCTGAATCGGACAGTGGTTGCGGCTATGTTACGATCCAGGCGCGACGGGCCACTAGCCGAGTTGATGTATGCTGGTGCGGAGGCTGGTGCGGCCGTAGGCTGGCCTTTCCCACGGAGTTGCCCGGTCCATGCGCATCGCCCTCTATCAGCCCGACATACCGCAGAACGCGGGTACCATCATGCGTATGGCGGCGTGTCTGGGCATCGACGTGGACTTGATTGAGCCGGCCGGCTTCGATGCCTCCGACCGCAATCTGCGCCGCGCCGGTCTCGACTACCTGCAGCATCTGCGCCTGACGCGGCACGAGAGCTGGGCGGCCTTCGAGGCATGGCGCTCGGCCGCGAGCCCTCGCCCGCGCCTCGTCCTGCTGACGACACGTGCGGCGAATTCCCATCTCGATCTTGCCTATCGTACCGACGACATCCTGCTTGTTGGGCGCGAGAGCGCAGGCGTTCCAGAATTAGTGCATGCAGGTGTGGATGCCCGGATCAAAGTTCCGATGCGACCGGGGCTTCGCTCGCTCAATGTCGCGATGGCGGCCGCCTTGGTGGCCGGTGAGGCGCTGCGACAGACCGCGACGTTTCCACGCGGCACCTGAATGTATGACGCCTGCGTGGGCCTCATCTGAGCGTGTTCGACCCTGGTACCCGCAACCGACCGGACACAGCCCTGGTTGGACGTGACTGCCGGCTGCCGGTTCCTCTTTACGGAGCTGCGCCAGCGTGCAACTCGTCTTGAAGACGGCAGCATGAGGTCGAGGGGCCGCCGAGATGCTGGGCAGGGGTTCATTTTCCCGTCAAGATCGTAGCCTCATTGTCGGGGCCTTCACGGCCGTCGGTTCTCGAGCCCGTCCGTTCTCGTGCCCGTCAACTCTCGAGCCCGTCAATTCTCGAACATGACATCCAACCGCGAGCAGCGAAGCGAACCGATGCGTAACACGATTGCGGTGATGAATACGAAGGGTGGGGTCGGCAAGTCGACCGTCGTGCTGGCGCTGGCCGAGACGCTCTCGGCCTTTCACGGCAAGAATGTCCTGATCGTCGATTCGGATTCACAGGCGAGCGTCAGCGCGATGCTGATGACGACGGCCAGCCTGTTCAAGCTGCAGCAGGACGGTCAGACGATCGTCGACTATCTGGTGCGGACGGTTCTGCACGAGGAGACGGTCGAATGGCCGCGCTTCGTGGTGCGCGATTTGTCGGACGTCGACGACGCCCGCTCGGTCTACCTGATCCCAAGCGACATGGAATTGACGCTGCTCGAGCGCGAAGTCTCCAAGGGGGGGCATCATGGCAGGCTGCGTGGCACGATCAAGGGGCTGATCGAGGCGGTCCGCCCGGTATTCGACGTCGTGCTGATCGACTGCCCGCCAGGCTTATCGGTATTGACCGAGTGCTGGCTGCGGGAGGCGGATTTCCACCTCTCGCCGACAAAGCCCGACTATGTATCCGTGTGTGGTCTCGAGGTGTTTCGGCGGTTCAAGGCGCTCAATCCGGAGATGGGATTCGCCGAGAACATCGGCACGCTCATCAGTATGAAGGACAAGCTTTCGCCGTCGGACGAGGAATACCATCGCTGGTTGCGCGACAACGCGGAGAACCGCTGCTTCGAGCAGCCCGTGCCGCGCAGCAACGCCCTGCAGGATGCTGCCCGCTTCGCGCCTCACCAGCGGTCCTACGCGGCGAAATACCCTGGCGAGGCGGGCGCGGCGATGAAAGCCCTGGCCAAGGAGGTGCTGGTCCGGATCGCCGCCGGGCAGGCCTCGGCCCCAGAAAAGGTCGAGACGGCCAAGACGTCAGAGGTGGCTGAGTAGCCGACAGCCGACGACGGGGATCATCGATGGCGCGTCCGGTGTGGGTGCAGCCGGTGAGCAGGTCGCGCTGCTCGCGGATTGTGGAAGCAGGTTGTGGAAGATGCGCCATCGACGCCAGCACGACATCGCAACCTGGACTGGGGCACCGGCACACGGCGTCTGCCGGTATAGTGGTGAGCGCGTAGCGCTGCGCGAGACCACAGCGTCACCGCCGCCTACCACTGCGTAAGGCGCCGGCCCCGGCGACTCGCACCGGTAGTTTAACGAGGCACTCGACTGTCGGATAAAAATGGAGCGGGCGAAGGGATTTGAACCCTCGACCCTCACGTTGGCAACGTGATGCTCTACCCCTGAGCTACACCCGCACTCCATGCTGCGGCAGCCATCACGCCCCGCGTGCTCACCGCAAGTGGCGGCAAGGCCCGGTGTATGGCCCAAGCGCCGCCGGATTGCAAGTCCCTCCCTTCATCCCCACTGCGAAATCCAGTCGTGCTTCAGCTGCGGCGGCCCGGTCCTGGAAGCACACCACGAACATGCAACCGTTGCGAGAGCGCAACTAGGAAAGCTCAGGTGCTGTGTTCCGGCGGATGGCGGGGAGCTGGTGGCGCCGCTCGGCGGAGCTGCCGGTTTGGTCTCTGTTCCACCTCGCCGCAACTGCCGGGGACACCTCCCAGCGCCCGTTTCGGGCCGCAGAGTGCGCCTGTGCTGTGCCGCAACAGATAGTTCGGATCAGTCCATGCACCAGAAGAGACGCTGGGCCGCCGTTTCGGGGCTCGTACTTGCTAGTGGCCTGTTTGGCGGCTGCGCCGTGACGCCTCGGGAGCTCGAGCAGGCCGAGCTTGCCGCAATTGCCGAGGTTTCCATTGCAGGTGTGGCGGCGGATCAGGAGCCGGTCACTGGAGTGATCGACCTCTATGAAGCGATTGCGCGCGCGATGAAATATAATCTCGATCATCAAGTCGAGATCGCCGAGGAGGCGGTCCGAGGACGCGAGCTCGATCTTGCTCATTACTCTTTGCTGCCGACGGTGGTGGCCAGCTCGGGCTACGCAGCGCGCGATCGCGTGAGTGCCAGCAGCAGCTCGAATGTTCTGACAGGGACGCAAAGCCTCGCGACGTCGACCAGCCAGGACAAGCGCCTGCGAACCGCTGACATCGCTTTTGGCTGGAACGTGCTCGACTATAGCGCGGCGATCTGGATGCGAACGGCGCGTCAATCAAGATGAGACGCGGTGGCCGAGTGGGATCATGATCGGTGCTGGTCTCGGCGATGGCAAGAGCTTTGATTGACGCGCGGCGTCAATCAGTCTTCGGCAGCTTCATTTTTCT
>CAMAYR010000024.1 GCA_945862355.1 Devosia equisanguinis
TGTCGTGTCGGTGTCCGACTGCACGATCTCGAAGCTTCGCATCCCATCACCTGCCGAGTGAGCCGCCCTCGACAAGAGAAATAGCTGATTCGCAAACCAACCCAGACCCTTACGCCATCACCACCGGATCGGAGTTACGGAAGCAGGCAGCAAATATTGTGGCAAGTAGCCAGTGAGAAAGAGTTAGACTGATCCATAATCCCAAAAAAGCTAGCATTTAGGGTGCCCAACTATGACTATTGCTCTGTCATTGTTCCGAGGCGAACGTTTGGTGCGCGCTATTGACTGTTTCACAGCTTGGTCGGCGAGTTAGGTCGGCGAGGATTGTATCGGCACTCTTAGTCCATATGAACGTCCATGGGCCGAGGTTGGGCGCGGCGAGGTGCGTTTAGGGATGGGTCGGCTCCGGACAGACTCTGCGGGGGCAGCAAAGCATTTGCTAACCCGTCAGAAGCCTGCGCCACCCTGAGAACGCCTTCCATATTGAACTCCTCATCACTGCGCCTCCCGGTTGCTCACACAGGCCATCCCACCCCGTTGCGACGACCCATGGCCGAAGTCGATCTGGTCTTCATTCAAAGAGCATGATGGAGCCATGATGCCGCTTGTTTACCCCGGCGTCTCCGCTGCCAGCCTAACGAGTGCGATCGAACAGTGAAGACGGATAGCTGGGAGAACGGGGCAGTCAACGTTGGTCAGCCGTCGGAGTTGATTTTCCAGGGGGGGGGGGTGTTGCTGATGCGCCACATCTTACCCGCCGACATCCCGGGTCGTCAGGCGCGAGAGATTGGTTCACACGATCCGATGCTCGGGTTCGTTCGCGGGCTCACACCAGAGTCGGGCAGCGAAAGCCGGAGCCGACGGCCAACTCGCACATCCGGACGAAACTCGTGATCGCTGTTGGCGCACACCAATCTCGAAGCCTCGCCTGCTTCGCGTTTGCGGCTATCGAAAGCGACCGCGTCCGCGCGAAAGCCAGGGGACGGTTCCGCTTCACGGCCGCCGCATCAGGACTAGCGAATGGAAGCGGCGCTCGCAGGGCGGTGCCGTGCGGCGTGTGCGTGGGCCGGGGTACCTGCAGGTTATGTTGAAGCAGGGATTCCGGATCGGATCCGCAGCTGGCTTTGGTCCCGACATGGTGCAGTCGGGTTAGGCCAATTGGGGACAGCCACCATTTGCCTCCGTGCGTCCCCCCCCCGCCGTTTGACGCTTCCCGCGATCTGCGCTAGCCCCCGATACTCTCGAATTCATGGGCCATCCGGGCCACGTCAAGGCAATCGCACATGAACGTATTCGCTGAGGTCCAGGGTCGCATTGTGGCGGCGCTGGAGGCTTTGAAATCCGAGGGCAAGCTGCCGGCGGACCTTTCGCTCGCGTCGGTGGGCGTGCCGGAGGAGCCGCGCGATCCCAAGCACGGGGACATGGCGACGAACGCGGCGCTGGCGCTCGCCAAGGGTGCAGGTAAGAAGCCGCGCGAGGTCGCGGACATGCTGGCTGAAAAGCTCGCGGCCGATCCGGAGATCACCAAGGCCGAGGTCGCAGGGCCGGGCTTCATCAACCTGACGTTCGCGCCCGGCTTCTGGCATGGGCTCGTGCGCGACGTGCTCGTGACGGGCGACGCCTACGGCCGCTCGACGCTCGGCAACGGCGAGACCGTCGACATCGAGTACGTGTCGGCCAATCCGACCGGGCCGATGCACATCGGGCATTGCCGCGGCGCGGTGTTCGGCGATGCGCTCGCGAGCATGCTGGCGTATGCGGGCTACAAGGTGACGCGCGAGTACTACATCAACGACGCCGGCGCGCAGGTCGACAAGCTCGGGCAGTCCGCCTACCTGCGCTACCTCGAGGCGCTGGGCGAGACGATCGGCGAGATTCCTCCGGGGCTCTATCCCGGCGAGTACCTGAAGCCGATCGGGGCGGCGCTGGCCAAGCAGCACGGTGCGGCTTTGAAGGCCATGCCCGAGGCCGAGCGGGTCGCGATCTGCCGGCAGGCGGCGATCGACACGAACCTCGCGGAGATCAAGGAGGATCTCGCGCAACTCGGCGTGCATCACGACGTGTTCTTCTCGGAGGCGTCTCTGACCAAAGGCCGCGACAGGATCGGCGAGGCGATCGCGAAACTGAAGGCGAAGGACCTGATCTTCCAGGGCGCGCTGCCGCGTCCGAAGGGGCACGACGAGGACGAGTGGGAGGAGCGCGAGCAGACGCTGTTCCGCTCGACCGCGTTCGGCGACGACATGGATCGCGCGCTGCAGAAATCCGACGGCAGCTACACCTATTTCGCGGGCGACGTCGGCTATCACTTCGACAAGCTGGAGCGGGGCTTCGACCACTACTTCAACGTGCTGGGCGCCGATCACGTCGGCTACATCCCGCGCCTGAAGGCGGTCGTCTCAGCGCTGTCGGACGGCAAGGCCAGCTATGCGACGCCGGTGTGCCAGCTCGTGAAGGTGCTGCGCGACGGCCAGCCGGTGATGATGTCGAAGCGGGCGGGCACGTTCGTCGCGCTGCGCGACGTCGTCGACGAGGTCGGCAAGGACGCCGTCCGGTTCATGATGCTGACGCGCAAGAACGACAGCCCGATCGACTTCGATCTGAAGAAGGTGCTCGAGCAGTCGAAGGACAATCCCGTCTTCTACGTGCAGTACGCGCACGCCCGCTGCGCCTCGGCCTTGAAGCGCGGGCAGGCGGAGGTGGTCGGTCTCGATGTCGCGGCGGTGCTGTCGGGCCATACGGATCTTTCCGGATTGGACGATCCAGGCGAGATCGAGCTGATCCGCCAGCTCGGCAAGATGCCGCGCATGATCGAGGCAGCAGCACGCGATCGAGAGCCGCACCGCATCACCTACTATCTCTATGATCTGGCATCGAGTTTTCATCAGCAGTGGAACCGCGGCAACGATTTGCCACATTTGCGTTTCATACGGGCTGATGATCCAGTGATCACGGGCGCGCGGCTGACTTTGGTGGCGGCGACAAAGCAGGTGATATCCTCCGGTCTCGGCGTGCTGGGGGTCCACGCTCCCGATGAACTGAGGTAGTTTCCGATTCGATTGCATCAGGTTGGAAGTTGCGCGAGCGCAGGGTTTGCTTCCATCCCGAGGGTGACGAGCATTGACTGGGGGACAACGAACTATGTCTGGTTCGCAAGGTCGTTTTCCGCCGCCGCCGCAGGGTTCCTGGCCGCCCCCGGGCGACGCAGACCAGCGTGCGCCGTCGCCACAGGGGTGGCCGCCGTCGATACCGGCCACGCCGCCGACAGCGACACAGCCGCCGCGCTTCGCGCCCGCTCCAAGCCAGCCCGGCATTCACAATCCCGGCGCTCACAATGCTGGTGGTCTCCCGCCAGGCTATTCTGAGTCCACGCAGCCATCTCGGACGGCGGCCTCGCCCGACCCGACCGCTTGGTCGCCCGCGCCACCGCCGCCCTTCCCTCCTCTGCCGCAGCAGCATCAGCCGGCGATGGCGGCCCGTCAGCCGGGGCCTCCGCCGATGCCGCAGGCTCAGTCGCATCCCGGTCATGGCTATCACGCCCATCACGTTCCTGCCCAACACGCAGTGGAGCATCCTCGCACCGAGCCCTCGCGTCGCCCGCCCGAGCCACGTCTGCAAGAGACATCTTCCTACGATCTCGGCAGCTATGGGCTGCCGCCACAGCCGGCAGCGTCGCCCGGGCAGCGCCAATGGCAGCCCCAACCAGGGCTCCGCCCCCAACCAGGACACCCCCAGGCGGGCCATGCGCACTCAGGCCTCGGCAGTCAAACGCAGGCGCATATTGATCCGTTCGGCTATCCATCCGCCGCTTCGTCACATCATCCTGCCCAACAGCCGCATCCGGGGTATCCCCAACACGGTGGCTTCCAGCAAGGGGGGGCGACTGCGCCGCCCGCTGCTTATGCGCAACCGGATTACCCCAACGATCAGCAGGGCGAGTACGACGACGAGGTCGAGCTCGAGGATGCTCCCCGTCCGCGCCGCCGTTGGATGATCGCGGCAGCTCTCGTCGGTGCAATCGGTGTCGGCAGCGCAATGGCCTACGGCTACAAGGCGTTCGTTGGTCCGACAACGGTGGCCACTAGCCAGGGGCAGGTGGTGCGCGCGTCGCGTGAGCCCGTGAAGGTTGCCCCCGCCGAGCGCGGCGGCAAGCAGTTCGCGAACACCGATTCCCGGGTGCTTAACAATCGCGTGCCTTCGGAGGGCTCGTCGGCTGCTTCGGGTGGCCCACTTGGGACATCGGGATCGATCGACAGCAACGGAGTTCGCCGCGTTGCCACGGTGGCCGTCGGGCCGGGTGGAAGCACGTCGGCGGCAGCCCCCGCGCCGGTGCCGGGAATGATGGTGGTGAACCCGACGTTGGGGGCCGGTGGAATGCCGCCGGCGATGGCCGCGCCACCGCTGCCACCCACGCCTCCGGCCAGACCTCCCGTCGCGGCAGCCCCGCCGTCGGCGCGGCCTTCGCCTGCGGCTGTACAACCTGCCCCGCCGCCGCGTGTTTCGGCGCCCGCACCGCGCGCGCCGGTAGCTGAGCCGCCGGCTGCACGTGTTGCGGCCATCGCCCCGAAGCCTCCCGCGACGGAACGGCCCAAGGCCGTCGGTGGTGTCGTCGCCGTCCTCGGCTACCAGCGGAGCCAGATCGAGGCCATGAAGATGATGGCCGATCTCCAGCAGAAGTACGAGGTGCTGCGCAACAAGCGCCTCGAGGTGGTCCAGTCGGACCAGACAACTCGTGGGTTGGGCGTGATCTATCGCATCGTGGTCGGTCCGCGCGGCAATCTGAGCACAGCGCGGCAAGTCTGCACAGACCTCTTCGCGGCCGGCATGGGCAAGCAAGGCTGCTATCCGATGGGCCAATGATAATCGCCAGCCCGTGTGCGGTGGTTGCAGCAGTGAGCCGCAGCGTGATCGTGTGCTCGATTTGAGGACGGAACGGCCTGATGCGCACTGCCTTGATCGTCGGCTTGGCCGGCGAGACGCTTACCCGTGACGAGCGGGCCTTCTTGCGCGATTGCCGGCCGGCTGGTGTTATCCTGTTCGCGCGAAACTGCGCGGCTGCGGACCAGATCGCGCGCCTGGTCAGCGATGCTCGGACGGCTGCGGGTGCTGCCGCTGACGACTTTCTCGTTCTGATCGACCAGGAAGGCGGTCGTGTTCGCCGCCTTCGCCCGCCGCTGTGGCGCGCCCTTCCGTCTGCGGCAGCCTACGCTGCCATGCAGGCCGACGACCCGCTGAAGGCGCGTCGCGCCGCATGGCTTTCAGCCCGACTGACCGCACGCGATCTTTCGGCACTGGGGATCAATACCAACTGTGCTCCGGTGCTCGACCTGCGTGTTCGTGGTGCTCATGAGATCATCGGCGATCGGGCCTATGGCGAGACATCCGCGGAGGTCGCGCGCCTGGCCCGTGCGGTGGCAGAGGGCTACATCGCCGGCGGTGTCGTTCCGGTCGTCAAGCACATTCCCGGCCACGGCCGCGCAATGGCCGACAGCCACTTCGAGTTGCCGGCAGTCGACACGCCCCGCGCCGAGCTCGAGGCGACCGACTTCGCCCCGTTCCGTGCGCTTCGCGACATGCCGGCCGCAATGACCGCTCATGTGGTCTATTCCGCGATCGACGCCACAGGGCCGGCCAGTACGTCGGCGATTGTCACCGCCGAGATTATCCGCGGCTACATCGGCTTCGATCGTTTGCTGATGAGCGACGACCTCGGCATGAAGGCGCTCACGGGCTCATTCCGGGAGCGCGCCGCCGCCGTGATCGCTGCCGGCAGCGACGTGGCCTTGCACTGCAGCGGCAACCTGGAGGAGATGCAAGCCGCCGCATCGGGCGTTCCCCGTCTCACGGGTAGGTCTCGGTCGCGGTTGGAGGCCTGCATTGCGATTACGCGGCGGGAGGCGGCATTCGACGTGGCTGAGGCCGAGGCAGCCCTGGCCGAGGCGGTCGAAGCCGATGCCATGCGGGTTGCTTGAGGCTGCCGCAGACCCTAGACAGTGGATGATGGGCTAAACGCCCGTTGAATCGGTGTATTCTGTTTTTCGTACCCGCTCCAGGCTGCGCGGGCACATGAACCTCAGCGAGCCGCGAGCACCCGCACTTTGATCTCCGACGAAAAGCCAGCACGTGGATCGAGTGGCCCCGGTGCGGCCCCCGATGCCCTGTCCGAGGCCGAGACCGCAGCCTGGGAGGCGCCGGTCGCAGCCGTCGGCGAAGATGTGCGTCCCGAGGAGGCCCTGCATGTCGAACTCGATGGCTTTTCCGGTCCGCTCGATCTCTTGCTCGCTCTCTCCCGGACCCACAAGATCGATCTCGCCCAGATCTCGATCCTTGCTCTCGTCGACCAGTACCTCGCGTTCATTGCCGTGGCTCGTCGTGTCAATCTCGAGATCGCCGCCGACTATCTGGTGATGGCGGCCTGGCTTGCCTTCCTGAAGTCGCGCCTCCTCATTCCCAAGGACAAGCCGGACGATAGCGGCCCCTCGGGCGACGAGTTGAAGGCGCTGCTGCATTTCCGCCTGCAGCGGCTCGATGCCATGCGCCGTGTCAGTGCCCAGCTCATGACGCGCAAGCGCCTCGGCCAAGACGTGTTCTACCGCGGCCAGCCCGAAACGGTTCGCACCGTGCGCGAGACCGTGTGGACGGCGGAGATCTACGATCTGCTCAAGGCCTATGCCGACCAGCGGCGGCGTAACATCAAGACGGTGCATGTCGTCAAGCGGCGGCTCGTCTGGTCGATCAAGGACGCGCGAAAGCAGCTCGAAAGGCTGGTTGGCCACGGCACCGGCGAGTGGGTGCAGCTCGACCTCTTCCTGCATCAGTATCTGCCGTCGAACCCGGCGCCGGGTGTGAGCCGCTCGGTGCTGGCGAGCTCGTTCGGTGCAACCCTGGAGATGGCCCGCGACGGTATGATCGAGCTGCGCCAGGATGCCCTATTCGGGCCGATCCACATGCGCCGGGCGGGAGCATCGCCTCCGTCCGGGCAATCCGGTTAGAGCTGGGACAGATCCATGTCGCGACGAGGAGGCGGCAACAAAATGGGACCACCACGTTTGAGCGTTGTCGAGCGCGGTGACGAGGCGGCCGAGCCGTTCGTGGCCGCGACCGTCGCACCCGCCAACGATGCCGCGCCTGGAGGCGATAGCCTTCCCTCCGGCTCGCCGGTGCATGACCTGATCCAGACGATCGCGGAAGGAACGGCTGTTACGGTGGCGCGGGAGAGCGCCCCTGCGCCAGTCCCCGGATCATCCTGCGAACGCGCAGTCGGCAATGCCGCTGAATTCACTGATGACGTCGCATTCGATCCCGAGCGCGCCGAGAAGCTGCGCATCATCGAGGCTGTTATTTTCGCCGCCCCCGAGCCGCAGGACGAGGCGCACCTGGCCACGTATCTCAATGCCGGTGACGACCTTTCCGCATTGCTAGCCGAGCTGCAGGCGATGTACGCGGGGCGTGGCGTTCAGCTCGTGAAGGTCGCGGGCAAGTGGGCGTTCCGCACCGCCGAGGATCTCTCCTGGGTGCTGGAGCGTCACGCGCGACAGGAGCGGCGCTTGTCGAAGGCCGCGCTCGAGACGCTCGCCATCGTCGCCTACCACCAGCCGGTGACGCGCGCCGAGATCGAGGAGGTGCGCGGCGTGTCGATCTCCAAGGGCACGCTCGATGTGCTGATGGAGGCAGGCTGGGTGCGCCCGCGTGGCCGCCGCCGTGCGCCGGGCAAGCCGATCACCTACGGCACGACGGAGCAGTTCCTCGAGCACTTCGGCCTCGAGGCGGTGAAGGACCTTCCGGGCCTGTCCGATCTCAAGGCAGCCGGTCTTCTGGACGCCAATCTGCCGCCCGACTTCAAGATGCCCGAGCCGATCGACGCGGCAGCCCTCATGCCCGACGAATTACCGCTCGAGGATGGCGAGGATGGTGACGAGCCGTTGCAGACCGAGCTCGAGCTCGAAGAGCCGCTAGCCGACGACGAGGCCGATGCAGATGTCGAAGCGGGGGATGAAGTTGCCGTGGCGGACGCTGCGTCATCCGAAAGCGATGAGCTGGGGTCTACCTGACGTCGGCCGAACGTCGATGCGCCCTACGCCAGCACCTTCGCGGCATCCACTGCGTAGTACGTCAGCACGCCCGCGCAGCCCGCGCGCTTGAACGCCATCAGGCTTTCCAGCATCACCTTCTCTCCGTCGAGCCAGCCGCGCTCGGCCGCCCCCGTGAGCATCGCGTATTCGCCGGACACCTGATAAGCGAACGTCGGCACGCCAAACGTCTCCGACACGCGCCGGCACACATCGAGATACGGCATGCCGGGCTTCACCATCACCATGTCCGCGCCTTCCTGGATGTCGAGCGCGACTTCGCGCAGGGCCTCGTCGGTGTTGGCGGGGTCCATCTGATAGGTCCGCTTGTCGCCCTTCAAGGTCGATGACGAGCCGACGGCGTCGCGGAACGGGCCGTAGAAGGCGGACGCATACTTGGCGGCGTAGGCCATGATCTGCGTCGCAGTGTGCCCGTCCGCGTCGAGAGCCCGGCGGATGGCGCCGATGCGCCCGTCCATCATGTCGGAGGGCGCGATCACGTCGCAGCCCGCTTTGGCCTGTACGAGTGATTGCTTGACGAGTGCGTCCAGCGTCTCGTCGTTGACGATCTCGTCGCCGCGCATCAGGCCGTCGTGGCCGTGGCTGGTGTAGGGATCGAGCGCGACGTCGAGCATCACGCCGATGTCGAGGCCGGCGTCCTTGATCGCCCGCGTCGCCCGGCACACGAGGTTGTCGGCGTTGAACGCCTCGCGTGCATCCTCAGTTCTGAGCATCGGGTCGGTGTAGGGAAACAGAGCGATCATCGGGATGCCGAGGCTTGCTGCCTCGCGCGCTGCACCGACTATCAGATCGACCGATAGACGTTCCACGCCGGGCATCGAGGCGATCGGCACGCGCTTGTTCTTGCCGTCCACGACGAACACCGGCCAGATCAGATCGGCCGGCGTCAGCACGTTCTCCGCGACGAGGCGGCGCGACCAGGGCTGCGCGCGGTTGCGGCGCATTCGGGTAGTTGGAAAGCCGGTCGACGCTGGCTCCAGCACACTTGGTGCGTTGCGCGGACGCGAGGATGACGGATCGGGTTTGCGTTGCATGGCTGGGCCTTCGCTGCGAGGGCAAATCGGCGTCATTCTATCATCCCGTTTTCTCCCGTCATCAACGGTAGGCCGCGCAGCAGCCGCCAGCCGGGCCTCGAGCACCCACGCTTTTCCACTGCCGGGCATCATGCTACTGGAAAGGAAGGGGATCCCGGCCCCGATGTGCGTGTCCGGCATGAGCCTTGCAGTTCCCTGGAGCCGGATAGGCCGACAAGGTCACATGCTGATTTTCGCCGCGCGCATCACTGCAGGACACGCCGGCAATGCGAGACGATGAGCCGATGGCGGTTGCGCTGTCTACACAACTTGAACGGCTGGGGCGGTAGCGCGATCGCCTCGAGGAACTCCTCAAGCTCGATTCCAATTGGCGCGCTTTGCGTCAACTCGAGGCGCGCGAGGCCAGCGGTGATCCGTTGATGGCGCTCGATGGGCAAGGTCTCAAAGATGGCCTCCTGAAGGCGCTTGCTTCCAATCGTATATTCGCGGCGCGTGCGAAGCTCGTCGAGACCATCGAGCTGCTGGCGAACGATCGATCCCCTACTGTTGCAACCTCGGGACAAACTTCGCTGGTCAGTCGGATCGTCCTGCTGAGCGAGCCGTCTGGCGAGCAGTTCCGGGCGCGCCTGCGCATGAAGCCCGTGGAGCCTGTGCCGGTTTCCGCTCCCGCGAGCCACCCCTTCGTCGAGCCTCGTCCAGGGGAACCGGTCCCGGCCGGGCTGCCGGATCCTCTCGAGTTGATCGATGGCCTGGGCCGTCGCGCAGTCGAGAAGCTGCTGGACGGTGGCGTGACGCGCTATGCCGAGATCGCTGAGTGGACGAGTGTCCAGGTGGGCGCGTGGCGCGCTCGGCTGGATGGTCTGGCGCACGGATCGGTCGGCTGGTGGATCGAGCAGGCAGCCGTTCTGGCCGCTGGTCGGTCGACGCACTTCGCCGATCGCGTCCGTCGCGGGGAGTTCGCGTCCCTCGCGACCTCGCCCGAGCCCGAGCCGCCACGGCCGTGGTCGCCCGATCAGTTGCCGGCGCACGATCAATCGCCTGCCTGCACGCAGGATGGTTACAGCGCTTTTGCCGATATGCTCGCCCCTACACTCTTCGCAGTGCCAGCGCTTCCGGATTCCGACGTCGGCAGTCTCAAGGCTGAGGATCTGGCGCGAACGCTGGCAGAGGGCGAGGTGAGCGCTACGTCATCGCCACCACCGCTACCCGAGAGACTGATGCCCGTGGCCGATGCGCCGCAAAATGATACGGAGCCCGCAACGCGGGGGAGCGCAGCCCGAGGCGGCTACGTGCGGCCTCGGCGCGGTTCCGAGCCGCTGTTGGAGGAAAGCGAGGTGCGGGTGATCGAGCGCGCGGCCGCTGTTGCCGAGACGGCCCTCGCTAAGCCGGACAGGCTTCGTCCCCGTACCCTGCGCCAACGCCTCGAAGCGTTGCAACCGCCTGATCGCTTCGAGGCTTCATCGTATGCCGCTTACCGAGGCAGCATCGAGGAGGCGAGCGTGACCATACTTGCCGCCGCCGGCGAGACGAGGCCCGCACCAGTGCCCGCGGCAGATTCAGCCGTAGCCGATAGCGCCGCCTCGTTGGGCCACAAGAGCCGTTTCCTCCGCGCATTGACCGGTAAGACCTGATTGCCTGGTCCGGCACGGCGAGGCCCGCAGTATGCTGCACATCAGCTGCGCGTGATGTCCGCATGAGTTTCTCCCCGTGCTACGTGCTCGCGAGCATTGATAAGAGCGCCCATCGCAAGGAACATGCTGGCATGATTTCGAACGACGGCATTCGATCAGACGAGGATCTCGTTGGTGCCCTCGCGCACCTTCTCGCCGCGGCTGATCGCGTGCTCCATGCTTCACGCCGAGGCGTGACGAGGCAGGTGGAGCGCGCGGGCGGCATAGATCCCGTGCAACACACAGCGCACGGCCTCGCCTGGCTCGCCACGTACGTCGAGGCGCTGCGGCAGCTCGCGCGTTGGATTGCCGAGTTGAAGGCAACCGGCCGACTGGGTGAGTTGGAGCGCCTCATCGCGTCGCTCGGCGCGCGCGAGCTTGCCCGCCAGATCGCGGGCGGCATCGCCATGAGCCCCGGCGAGCACGTTCGCTTGCTCGACCTGGAAGTGCCACTGCTCGAGATCCGGGCCATCGAGGACGCGGTGGAACGCGCACTTCCAGTCCAGGCAGCCATTCACGAGCGCGCCCGGTTGGCCGCGCTCATTGCAGACGAAACGGGCGCCACCACCTTCGGCGACACCGGCCTCGACGAGACGCACGCCGCCATGCGCGAGGAAATTTGGCGATTTTCGCGTGACGAGGTTGTTCCCTACGCCCACGGATGGCATCTCGCCAACGCCTATATCCCCGACGAGGTCATCGCGAAACTGTCAGCACTCGGGGCGTTCGGCGTCTCTATACCGGAGGCGTGGGGCGGACTAGGCCTCGGCAAGGAAGCGATGTGCGTCGTCTCCGAGGAGCTGTCGCGCGGCTGGATCGGCGTCGGCTCGCTCGGCACCCGCGCGGAGATCGCCGCCGAGCTGATCCTCGCCCACGGTAGCGGAGCGCAGAAGCAGGGTTATCTTCCGCGTATCGCCGCTGGTGAGATCCTGCCGACGGCGGTATTCACCGAGCCCGATACCGGCTCCGATCTCGCCAGTCTGAGGACGCGCGCGGTGCGCGCTGGCGAAGGGTGGCGCGTCACCGGCCAGAAGACCTGGACGACGCACGGCGCGCGCGCAGACCTCATGACGCTGCTCGTGCGCACCGATCCGGCAGCTGCGGGTTACAGAGGCCTTTCGATGCTGCTGGCCGAGAAGCCACGCGGCACCGATGCCGATCCCTTCCCCGCGCCCGGCATGTCGGGCAGCGAGATCGAAGTGCTCGGCTATCGCGGCATGAAGGAGTACGAGATTTCCTTCGAGGATTTCGCGGTGCCGTCAGATGCGCTGCTCGGCGGGGCGGAGGGGCCGGGATTGAACCAGGGCTTCAAGCAATTGATGTCGTCGTTCGAGGCGGCCCGCATCCAGACGGCGGCTCGCTCGATCGGTGTCGCGCAATCTGCCCTCGATCTGGCGCTCGCCTATGCGCACGATCGGCGCCAGTTCGGGCGTCCGATCTACGCGTTTCCGCGCGTCGCCGACAAGATCGTCGCGATGGCCGTCGAGATCATGATCGCGCGCCAGCTCACCTACTTTGCCGCCCGCGCCAAGGACCAGGGCCGCCGCTGCGATCTGGAAGCGGGGATGGCGAAGTTGTTCGCCGCGCGCGTGGCGTGGAATGCGGCCGACAACGCGGTGCAGATCCACGGCGGCAACGGCTTCGCGCTCGAGTATCCCGTGAGCCGTGTGCTCTGCGATGCGCGCATCCTGAGCATCTTCGAAGGTGCCGCCGAGATCCAGGCCCAGGTCATCGCACGCCGGCTGATCGAGGGTGGGAATTGAGCGGGCCAGGGCCCCCGGCCCTGGTTGGAGAGCGCGAGAGGCGGATAGCCTCTCGCATGGCCGGCAGGCCACCGAAACGTGGCGCGAGGTCTATTCGCGGCACAGCCGCGACTGGGCCAGCCCAGACCCGCCGGGGAAAGTATTCCCCGGACCCCATCTATTTTTCCGACTCTCGATGCTCGCGGACGCGCCCAACACCCTGACGTGGATGGCCCGGCCGAGCCGGGCCATGACGGCTGGGAGGCAGCGCTAGCCCTTCACGAGCTTCCGCGCGGCTGCCGCCACCGCATCGGCCGTGATGCCGAAGTGTTCGTAGAGCTGGCCCGCAGGTGCTGATGCGCCGAAGTCCGACATGCCGATGAACACGTCCTTGCGGCGCAGGATCTCCGACCAGCCCTGCTTGACGCCGGCCTCGATCGCGACGCGCGGGGCGTCTCCCAGCACGGTGTCGATATAGCTCTCGGGTTGCTTACGGAATAGCTCGAACGACGGCACGGACACGACGGCGGCATCGATGCCCTCGGCTGCCAGCATGTCTGCCGCTTTCATCGCGAGGCCGACTTCCGAGCCGGTGCCGAACAGCGTGACCGCGCGCGTGCCGCTCTTGGCTTCGCGCACGACGTAGGCGCCCTTCGCGCTCAGGTTCTCATCGGTGTGCACGGGGCGCAGGTTCATCACGCCCTGGCGGGTGAGCGCCAGAACCGACGGCGCGTCGATCGATTTGATCGCGAGTTCCCAGCACTCCGTCGTCTCGACGCCATCGGCGGGACGGAACACCTGCACGTTCGGCATGCAGCGCAACGCGGCGAGATGCTCGACGGGCTGATGCGTCGGGCCGTCCTCGCCCAGGCCGATACTGTCGTGCGTCATGACGTAGATCACGCGCTGCTTCATCAGGGCGGATAAGCGGATCGACGGCCGGCAGTAGTCGGTGAACACGAGGAACGTGCCGCCGTAGGGGATGATGCCGCCGTAGAGCGCCATGCCGTTCATGGCAGCCGCCATGCCGTGCTCGCGAACGCCGTAGTAGATATAGCTGCCCTCGAACTTGCCCTTCGCGACGGCTACTTGTGCCTTGGTCTTAGTGTTGTTGGAGCCGGTGAGATCGGCCGAGCCGCCGATCAGCGCGGGACACGCCGGTACCAGCTTTTCGAGCGCCATCTCCGACCAGACGCGCGTGGCCTTCTCGGACTTCTCTGCGGATGCTGCCTGCTTCAGCGCCTTCACGGCTTCGGCAAGGGCGGGGCCGGCAGCCTTGGCGGGATGCTCGAATGCATCGCGCACTTTCGCATCGAGCTTGGCGTAACGCTTCTCCCACGAAGCACGCTCTTCCGCGCCGCGCTTGGCCGTGGCGGTCCAGGCCGCGCGGATGTCGGCGGGGATCTCGAACGGCGCGTGCGGCCAGCCGAGCTTCTCGCGCGCGGCCTTGATCTCGTCGGCGCCGAGCGGCGAGCCGTGCACGCCGGAAGTACCCTGCTTCTTGGGCGCGCCGAAGCCGATGATCGTCTTGCAGGCGATCAGCCACGGCTTCGACGTATCGCCCCGGGCCGCTGCCATTGCCGCGTCGATCGCGGCCGCATCGTGACCGTCGCAGGCCGCAGTGTTCCACCCGGCCGCCTTGAAGCGAGCGATCTGGTCATCGGAGGTACTCAGGCTCGTCGGCCCGTCGATCGAGATGGAGTTGTCGTCCCACAGCACGATCAGGCGACCGAGACCCAGGTGGCCCGCGAGCGTGATCGCCTCCTGGCTGATGCCCTCCATCAGGCAGCCGTCTCCCGCGATGCACCAGGTGTGATGTTCGATCACGTCGGAGCCGAGCCGCGCGTTCCAAAGACGCTCGGCGAGCGCCATGCCGACCGCATTGGCGATGCCCTGGCCGAGCGGACCCGTCGTCGTCTCGATGCCCTCGGCGTGGCCGTACTCGGGATGGCCGGCGGTCTTGGCGCCGAGCTGCCGGAAGCTCTTGATCTCGTCGAGCGTCATGCCGGGATAGCCGGTCAGGTGGAGCGTCGCGTAGAGCAGCGTCGAGCCGTGGCCGGCCGACAGTACGAAGCGGTCGCGGTTGGGCCATTTCGGGGTAGCCGGATCGAACCGCAGGAAGTCGCGGTATAGAACCGTGGCGACATCGGCCATGCCCATCGGCATGCCGGGATGACCCGACTTGGCCGCCTCCACTGCGTCCATCGCCAGCGCTCGGATCGCATTTGCCATGTCGGCGTGAGAAACCGCGTTGTTGCCTGCCGCGCCTGCGGAAGTCGCCATATCAGCCACCGTTGTCTTATCTGGATTTGTCGAGGGGCATCGCCAGATCAGCGACTCGCCACCCTGGGGCCGTATTAGCGATGCAACCAGGGTGCGTCTACGGGCTGCGGCCAATCAGCCGGGGAAGACGCGCACCGTCGTTCAATATCTCGTTCTGGCGTTTGTCAGGCGCCATGCACCTTAGCGCTTCGCGCCGCGCCCCGCCCGCGCTAAGAAGCCCTGAACCGATTTGTCACCGAGATCTGCCCCATGCCCCAACTGCTGATAGAGCTATTCTCCGAGGAAATTCCGGCGCGTATGCAGGCCCGCGCCGCCGACGACCTGAAGCGGCTGATGCTCGACGGCCTCAAGGCGCACGGGCTCGAGAGTGCGAATGCGGCAGCCTTCGCCACGCCGCGCCGGCTGGCCCTCGTCGTGGACGATCTGCCGGAGAGATCGCCGGAGATATCCGAGGAGCGTAAGGGCCCCCGTGTCGGCGCGCCCGAGAAGGCGATCGAGGGATTTCTGAAGGGCGCTGGCCTCGCCTCCATCGACGATGCCGAGATCGTCAAGGACGAGAAGAAGGGCGATTACTACGTCGCGCGTATCGAGAAACCCGGCCGTGCAGCGGGCGAGATCGTCGCCGCGGTGCTCCCCGATGTGATCCGTAAGTTCCCCTGGCCGAAGTCGCAGCGCTGGGGCGCGGGCACGCTCACATGGGTGCGGCCGCTCCACTCGATCATCTGCATGATCGACGGCAAGGTGGTGCCAATCGAGGTCGATGGCATCCGCGCTGGCGACACCACGCGCGGGCATCGCTTCCACGGAAACCAGCCCTTCGCGGTGACGAGCTTCGAGGACTACGGGAAGAAGCTCAAGGCCCACAAGGCGCTGCTGCCAGCGTCGGAGCGCGCGGCCTGGATCGCCGAGCAGGCGCGCGAGGTGGCGGCGGGCGCCAAGCTCGAGCTGGTCGAGGACGAGGCGCTGCTCGCGGAGAACGCCGGCCTCACCGAATGGCCGACCGTCCTGATGGGGACGTTCGACGAGGCGTTCCTCGCGGTGCCGGCCGAATGCCTCATCACGTCGATGAAGAGCCACCAGAAGTGCTTCTCACTGCGTAACCCCAAGACGGGCAATCTCGCCGCCCGCTTCCTGTGCGTGTCGAACCTGATCGCCAAGGACGGCGGAGCGAGAATCGTCGAGGGCAACGAGAAGGTGATCCGCGCCCGGCTGTCGGATGCCAAGTTCTTCTGGGATCAGGACCTGAAGCGTCCGCTCGACGAGATGGCGAGCCAGCTTCGCAGCATCACCTTCCACGAGAAGCTGGGCTCGCAGTGGGATCGGGTCGAGCGGGTCGCGGAACTAGCGCATCAATTGGCGGGCGCGTGCGATGCCGATCCGGCCGATGCGCGTCGCGCTGCCCAGCTTTGCAAGGCCGATCTCGTTTCCGGCATGGTCGGCGAATTTCCCGAGCTGCAGGGCCTGATGGGCCGCTACTATGCGGAGACCGTCGGCACCAAGCCCGAGATCGCCCGCGCGATCGAGCTGCACTACAAGCCCAAGGGCCCGACCGACACGGTGCCGAAGGAGGAGGACGGCGACGCCGTCGCCTGCGCCGTGGCGCTCGCCGACAAGCTCGACACGCTGGTCGGCTTCTGGGCGATCGGCGAGAAGCCGACGGGCTCGGGCGATCCCTATCAGTTGCGGCGCGCGGCGCTAGGCGTGATCCGCATCGTGCTGGAGAATGATTTGCGGCTGCCGCTTGTGCCGGTCGTGCAGCGCCAGTTGACGAGGATGATCGCAGCGGCCGGCGTCACGGACACGGGAGCCGATGCACTGTTCAACGGTGCCAAGGTACATGGGCAGGCACTCGACCTCCTCTCCTTCTTCGCCGACCGCCTGAAGGTCCACCTGCGCGAGAAGGGTGCGCGGCACGATCTCATCGACGCGGTGTTCTCGCTCGGTGGGCAGGATGATCTCGCGCTGATCGTCAAGCGGGTCGACGCGCTGGGCGAGTTCCTCAAGACCGACGACGGCGCCAATCTTCTGGCTGGCGTCAAGCGCGGAGCCAATATCCTCGCCATCGAGGAGAAGAAGGACAAGAAGAGCTACGCCGGCACCTACGACCTGAAGCTGCTCACAGCCAAGGAGGAGCTGGCGCTCGCGGCCGCTATCGAGGCGGTCAAGCAGGACACGGTGGCCGCGATCAACGTCGAGAGCTTTGCGGGTGCCATGCGCGCGCTGGCCGAGCTGCGTGCGCCGGTCGATGCCTTCTTCGAGAAGGTGACGGTCAACGATCCCGATCCGAAGATCCGCGAGAACCGCCTCCGGATGTTGTCCGAAATCCGCGCAGCGACGCTGAACGTGGCGGATTTCTCGAAGATCGCAGGGTAAGGGGATGGCAACTCAATCGCCGATGTCGCCCGCCAGATCGTTCATTTGCTCGAAGAATTCCTGCCCGTTGATGCGACCGTTGGGCAGCAGGTAGGTCGTGTTGTCGCGCATGCCGGGTTGGCCGCGGATCGGTTCGTAGGTATCGCTGCGGTTCATCCGGGGGGCGGTTCGAGGCACGCGCTTGGCAATCACGACCTTGTCGCCACGGTAGGCCTTCGCCTTGGCATTGCGAGCCTCGACAGGGGCGTTCGGTGCGAGGCCGGCGAGGAGAACGGCTGCGAGAAACGCGGCAAGCGTCTTGGTCATGGCGATGATCCCTTAGCCAATTGCACTGAGGAGCGCGTCGAACATTGTACCCCAGTCGGGAGCCCGGCGCCGGGGTACTGGAGATCAGTTTTCCGTGAGCGGGAGCGAAGATCGCGATCAATCGTCCCGCCTTTCACGGTGGATCTCGATGCTTCAACGCTCGACGATGTTGCCCGCGATGGGTGCTGGATTACGACTACTGAGACGGCAAGGTTATCGGTGTAATCAAGAGATCGCATGTCGGACCCGAGCGAGCTGCTGTTCGTCTATGGCACGTTGCTTAGCGCCGACAACGGTCGGGCGGGCCGCGCCCAGCGCGACCGGCTGGCGCGTGAAGCCGTTGTCTTCGGGGCCGGCACTGTCGCGGGGGCGCTGTTCGACCTTGGTCGCTATCCGGGTCTCGTCGTGGGTGGGGTGGTAACTGGAAGGGTCCACGGCGAGGTGCTCCAGTTGGCCCGAGTGGCGCACACCCTGGCATGGCTCGACGACTACGAGGGGATCATACCCGGTCAGCATCCCCACAACGAGTACGAGCGGCGGCGGCTACCCGTGCTGATGGCGACGGGCGAGACCATCGAAGCCTGGGGCTACGTCTATCTGAATTCTACGATGCCGGCCCGGCTGATTGCTGGTGGAAGTTGGCTCAGGCGCTGAATTATCCGCCATGTGCTGCCCAGCACAGCGGTGCCCCGGGAGGCGCCGTATTGTCCACCCATCGCCAACACGGAGTGCCGCGGCAAAGCCCGGGCCTCAGCAGAGATGGAGACGGGACAATGACCAAGATCGGGACCAAGATCGGGACCAAGATCGGTACCAAGATCGCAATGCTGGTGGCTCTGGTGGCGACGGGCGGCATCGCTGGGCCGGTGAGCGCGGGTGCGGGCTGCGCCAGCGGTGGCGGCTGGGCAAGCGCGCCGCGGACGGTTGTGGCGAAGCCGGCGGCCTACCGCACAGTTAAGGCGAGCCGGCCGGCAAAGCCTGCGCTGGCCAAGGCAGCACCTGCTGCCAAGCCTGCGGTGGCCCGGGTGGCGATGGCGGCTCCCGCCGTCGCCGAGCAGGGTGGCGGTGATAGTGACGGTGCAGCGCCGGCCCCTGCCAAGCAGGCCAAGGCTGCCCCGAAGGTAGCAGCACCCGTTGCAGCCGCGCCAGATCCCACACCTGCATCCACGACAGCACCTGCTGGCGATACCGCCGAGTACACGTCGGTTTCAGGCATTGCCGCACGCCTTGCAGCACTGTCGGCCCGGCAGCGGACGGCACCGCAGTCAGAATGAGTTGTTCGTTCCATCAAGCGCGACGCGGGGGATCAGTTTCCGCCGCGCTTCGTCGCTTTGGCGGCTTTCGCCCGCGGCGAGCGCTTGCGGGATGGTGGCACAGGCTCCGGAATGGCGGGCTGTGCAGCCGCCGGTGCTGCTGTGCGCGCGGCGTGGACCTCGGACTTCGAGGCTGACTTGATCGCAACGGCCGCATCCCAATAGGCCTGCGCACGGCGGGCATGTGAGCTGGCGCTTTCCGCGACCAGCCGCGCCGCATGGGCCTGCCCCAGTTTCCGTAGCGCCTTGCGTTCCTTCTCCGCACGCTTCGCCAAATCATCGAGTGCCTTCTTCGCATCGGGATCGGCAGCTTCCAGGCAATGAACCAGCAGCGTCAGATCCTGCGACCGTCCGAGCAAGTCGGATAGCGCTTCGGCTTCTTCTGCCCGTGCGCTGAAATAGCCGGGCCAGGCTGCTTCCAGAAGCTGCATGTGCCGCCAATGCCGCTGCACGCACTTGCGTAGATCGTGGATCGCCTCGTCGTCGTCCCGCGTGCCATCTGAATAGGCCGCCGCCAGCTCGGTCATGCCGCGCTCCAGGCCCGCCGCGATGACCTCGAAGCCGTCTGGGTCGGGTTTCAGCTCGAGCCAGGCTTCACCGGCCTCAACGAGCAGGGCGCGGGCCGCCTGCCGCGCTGCGTCGGCATCGGCCACATGAGCGTGCGAGCCCGAGGCGATGAGCGTGTCGGCAGCCGTGCGCGCGGCGCGGGTTGGGACTTCTCCCGCCTCCATCAGTCCGGCGATCGTCCTGGCGAGTACGTCGCGGTCGCGCGTGGCCGATAGCTTCCGCCCGGCGTCGCCGAGTATCGTATTGAGCTGCTTATATTGCGCTTTTTCGATGCCCGGCCTGATGAGCCGCAGCAGCGCCCGAAGCCGTTTGATCGCCTTGCGCGTCTGGTGGATGCCATCGACGGCGTCGCTGGCTTGCAGTGCCGTGGTGGCGCGCTCGATCTGCTCCCGGCCGATGCGTTTTACGGCGCGGCCGATCGGCTCCTTGAGTTTCAGGCGATACGCCACGGTTCAACCACCTGTAGCTCTGGTTACGCGCCACGCGCCCACGCCAGCCATTTGCGCACGCGCGCTTCTGGCTCGGGGTGGGTGAAGAAGTCCGTTATTACTGCCACGCTGTCGGCACCAGCTGCGATGACGCCGGGCGCCCGCTCTGGCGTGATGCCGCCGATGGCCACCAGCGGAAGCGGACCGATCCTGCGCTTCCAGTCGCGCACCTTGTCGAGGCCTTGCGGCTCCCACTTCATCGCCTTGAGCTTCGTCTCGTAAACCGGGCCGAGCGCGATGTAGTCGGGCTGGGCGCCAAGTGCGATGTCGAGCTCCTCGTGGCTATGGGTCGAGATTCCGAGCCTGAGCCCCGCGGCTTTGATCGCCGCGACATCGGCTACGGCGAGATCCTCCTGGCCGAGGTGCACGTAGGTCGCGCCGTACTCGACTGCCTCCCGCCAGTAGTCGTTGACGATGAGTACGCAGTCGTGACGCCGGCAAAGGTCGATGCTGCCTTTGATCTGGCGACGCACCTCGTCTGGCGTGGCGTCCTTCAGGCGGAGCTGGATCGTCGCGACCCCGAGCGGTACCAGCCGCTCCATCCAGGCGAGTTCCGGCACGATCGGGTAGAAGCGGGCGATGGCAGGGGCGGTCTGCATCTGGCTACTTCCGCCCCAGCTCGAAGAATGGCGTTCCGGCGACGGGCGTGGAAGGGCTCGCCATATCGCGCATCTCCATCAAGCCAGCCTCCCAGGCCGTGCGTCCAGCCTCGATTGCAGCGCTGAAAGCAGCCGCCATGCGGACCGGGTCGGCGGCCTTTGCAACGGCCGTATTGAGCAGGCAGGCGTCGTAACCCATCTCCATCGCCTGGGCCGCGTGGCTGGGCGCCCCGATGCCGGCGTCTACGACCAGTGGCACGCCGGGGAAGTAGTTGCGCATGGTTCTGAGCGCGTAGGGATTGGCAAGGCCGCGGCCTGTTCCGATTGGCGCACCCCAGGGCATCAGGATCTCGCAGCCCGCCGCCAGAAGTCGCTCTGCCGCGCCCAGATCCTCCGTCGTGTACGGGAACACGTTGAACCCTTCCCGCGACAGCACGCCGGCCGCTTCCACGAGACCGAACAGATCGGGCTGCAGCGTATCGTCGTTGGCGATGACCTCGAGCTTGATCCAGCTCGTGTCGAACAACTCGCGCGCCATCATCGCGGTGGTGATCGCCTCCTTCGGCGTGCGGCAGCCTGCCGTGTTCGGCAGCACGCGCGCGCCCATCTGCTGGATGAGCTCCATGAAGCGCTCGCCGGCCTTGCCGCGAGCCTGCTCTCGCCGAAGAGAGACTGTGATGAGGCTGGTGCGGGAGGATTTAACTGCTTCGGCCAGCACCTGTGGCGAGGGATATTGCGCCGTTCCGAGCAGGAGCCGCGATGACAACTCCACGCCGTAGGGCGCGAAGGGCCGCAAGTGCTTGTCGGGAGTGGCGAGCGAATTCTCGAGCATTAAGTTCCTGCCTCGCGGGTCGTCCGCCATGATGCTCCCGGCCTCAACCGCCCTGACGCGGTGCCACGATCTCGACGTGATCGCCCGCTTTGAGCCGCGTCGTCGGTCGCGCGCGGGCCGGCACGAACGTGCCGTTGAGCGCCGTCGCCACGCGCGCTGCGCCATAGCCAGCCTGATCGATCAGCTCGGCAAGGTTGATCGCACGCGTGCTCTTTGTCTCGCCGTTGACGACGATCGTCAGATCGACAAAGGCGGCCGCGCGAGCTTCGCCGTTGGTGGAGGAGACATCTGGTTCCATGCGGGAAACACATCGCAAGTCCGGCCGCAACTTGCAAGTCCACCATGAGGCAGGCGTGATGGCTGCGGGGCCGTCAGACCTGCTCTGGCGCGGTGTGGCGGCAGTAGATCCGTCTTGGGTGTCGGGCGACCGGTTTGTTAATGCCTGGCAAGTACCGTCGGAGGCTTCGTGACCCGCGAGAGCCAACGGCGCGTCATGTCCGAGCGCGGACTTGGTTTGGCGGGTGTACGCGCATGTCCCAGCAAGTAGTAATTGCCGTTTTCGTCGTCTTGGTGACGGCCGTTGCGGCCGCCGGCCTATGGCACGCCTGGCAGCGCGGTACCCGGGCCCAGAACAAGCTGCGTTATCAGCGCAGCGCCCAGCGGGCCCGCTACGCCCTGGCCAAATCCCTGCCCGAGGCGCTGGTGCCTCCTCATGGTCCACTCGTCAAGCAGACCTTTGGCCGTCGCTGAAACGATCCTGGCATAGCTGATCGAGACATAGCTGACCGAGACATAGCGCTTCGAGGCGCCGCGGACACGGTCCCCAACACCATTGCGTGCGACGTCGGCATTTGCCTAGCGCACGCGCTCAGGCGAAGCGGATCGGTAGAGAGCATATAGCTATTTGCCGAACCGCTTTGCCCGCCGTTGTTGGCCCGTCCGCGGACCAGCGCTGGTGCTGTTGCGGAAAATCATCCGCCCCTTGCCCAGGTCGTAGGGCGACATTTCCACCCGCACGCGATCGCCAGCGATGGCGCGGATACGGTTCTTCTTCATCCGGCCCGAGGTGTAGGCGACGATCTCGTGCCCGTTGTCGAGCTTGATGCGGAAACGGCCGTCGGGCAGCGCCTCCTCGACTTGTCCTTCGAATTCCAGCAGCTCTTCTTTGGCCATTGGCCGCACGCTCCTGTAGTGGTGATCGGATGCTCGCGAGGCCGGGAGCGCAGAGCGCCGCCGCGCGAGCGTGGTAGTCAGTTTTGCGAGCGGCGCGAATGTACGTCGCGCAAGCCACGCGTGGCAACCACGAGCCGGGATGCCAAGTGGAATCCTATTGCAGCAAAGCTCCGCGCGACAACTGATGGTGTATCCCGGGTGCCGCCGATGTCGTGGACCTGACGATGAATTGCCGGGGTGATGCCGGCAAGTGCTCGTCTGGCCAATCCACAGAAAGGCTAACCTTGGAAGTTTCGGGCTGAAGCTCGGGTAGCCCCAATGACACCAAACTAGAGTTCGGAAACACTAACCCGCCTGCGGCGGTGTCAGCTCGCTCTCTTTGGCCATTCTTTCAAACGGCTCGCTTGGACATTTGATCCGGTAGAGGTTCTCTCCCGCATCTGCGGGCATGAGGCGGACGATCTTACAGCTGCCCTCACCACCGCGCATCGACCATCGGCTAGGTGAATAGCCAACCGTCTGGCCTACGGAGAATTTGTGGCAGGTAGCGGTACGATTCGTCATGAAACCTCCGGTTCCGGAAGCGCGCGGGCGCACGCCCCCGGTAGAGCGTGTCAATGGCGCTCGAGCTGGGCGGCTTTCTTGCCGCGGCCCTTACGGTCGTCTTCGAGAACGAAGCTGACCTTGTCGCCCTCCATCAGATTGGTGATGCCGGCGAATTCCAGCGCGGTGGCGTGAACGAACACGTCCTGCCCGCCGGTCTCGGGCGTGATAAAGCCGAAGCCCTTGCTCGCATTAAAAAATTTTACGGTACCCTGAATTCGCATGTCGGTTCCTTTCCCAACACCTGCTCACTAGGATGGTGCCACTGGAGCGGCACCGGTGGCCTCTGGAGTTTGGGAAAGCCGGACAAGCGCGAGGCGTGTTAGCAGTAATCCAATTCGAGAGAGCGGGCGCTCGAGTGAATTACGCCTTGCCTCCCATATGGGCGTATGTCGCGCGAATAGCAAGGTATTAATGCGCGGGAGGAGGCGTCGGGGGGCGCCGGCCAGCGCCGCGCGCCGGCCCCAAAAGGGCATGTGCCTGGGTGGTTTGGCGCACCGAGGCCAACATCTCCGCGGGGGCCAGGGCTGTACGCTGCAGGATAGTGCCATTTAAGCTCCGGCCGGCAAATCGCCTGATTATGCCCGAGCCCAGGTCCTATCGGCAGCCAATTGTCACCCGAATGAACCGCTATAACGCACAGCCTCGGCCTCGCCTTTGCCCTTAGCTTCCGACTTCACGCCGCGGCCGAGCTCCGTCTCACCGATCCTGATCGGGGTTTCGCCGGCCGCGCCGAGTGCTGCGATGACGTCGCCAGCCTTGGCGGCATCCACGACCAGCACCAGTCCTACGCCGCAATTGAACGTGCGTAGCATCTCGGCGTCGTCGAGACGGCCCTCGCGCGCCAGCCAGCCGAACACTGCCGGCGCCCGCCAGCGCGACAGATCGACGTGGGCGGCGATGCCGTCGGGAAGCACGCGTGGCAGGTTTTCTGAAAGTCCCCCACCGGTAATGTGCGCGATGGCCTTGATCGCCGCGGTGGCCCTGAGGGCTGCGAGGACGGATTTGACGTAGATGCGCGTCGGCTCGATCAGCGCCTGGGCCATCGACTTGCCCGGCGCGAAAGGTGCCGGCTCATCCCAACCGAGCCCCGCATTCGCGACGAGACGGCGAACGAGAGAGTAGCCGTTGGAATGGACCCCCGACGACGGCAGCCCGATCAGAACGTCGCCTGGCCCGATGTCGCCTCGCGGCAGCAGCGTCCCGCGCTCGGCAGCCCCTACCGCGAAGCCGGCGAGATCGTAGTCGTGGCCCTGGTACATACCGGGCATCTCCGCCGTCTCACCACCGATCAGCGCGCAGCCTGCCTGCCTGCACCCTTCAGCGATGCCCGAGACCACCTCGCGTGCGGCGGCTACGTCGAGCTTGCCCGTTGCGAAGTAGTCGAGGAAGAACAGCGGTTCGGCGCCTTGCGCAAGCAGGTCGTTGACGCACATCGCGACGAGGTCGATACCGATCGTACTGTGCATTCCCGTGTCTATGGCAATCTTCAGCTTGGTGCCGACGCCGTCGTTGGCTGCCACCAGGATCGGATCCGTGAAGCCCGCCCGCTTCAAGTCGAACAGCGCTCCGAAACCGCCAAGATCGGCATCAGCGCCGGGGCGCAGTGTCGATTTCGCCAGCGGCTTGATCGCCTTGACCAGCGCGTTGCCCGCGTCGATGTCGACGCCGGCCTGCGCATAAGTGATGGGCTTGGATGCGTCCGCGTTGCCCGTTGTCATGGTGGCCTCCGAAGCGGGCGCTGGGATAACCTCCGGTCACGGCGTTGACCGTGGCCAAACTTTCGCGCCATAGCTCGATTGATACTGGGGCGCCCTAGCATGACGGCCCCGCGGTCGGCAATCGCCGGGGAGGTCGCGTCGGGATCGGCTGAGAGTTTGGCCGTGTCGAAGATTGCTGACTGGGGCTTGGACCGAGGACGGGTAAGATGCACGGGCGAGGTGTGATCCGGCTGGTGGGTTTGCTGGCTGGTCTGGGTGCAGGGCTCGTGTTGGTTCTGGGCTGCAAGGCCGCCTTAGCCGATGTTCGTGTCTTTACGATCGGGAACTATCCCGTCGATGCCCGCGCGCAGGATGCCGTGGCGGCCAAGGAGAAGGCGATATCCGACGGCCAGCAGGCCGCATTCCGCTCCCTGCTCAAGCGCTTGGTTCCCGTCGCCAGCTACAAGATGCTCGCTTCCGTGCGCCAGACGCCGGCAGCGAACCTGATCTCTGGCTTTGCGGTTCGCTCCGAGCGAAACTCGACTACGAGCTACACCGCCTCTCTCGATTTTTCCTTCGATCCCTACAAGGTGCGTGACTTGCTGCGTCAGCGTGGGGTTCCCTACGTAGACGAGCCCGCGCGGGTAACCGCCGTGGTGCTGGTGCTGCAACCGATGGGGCTGAGCAGCGCGTCGGCGCTTTCCCCCGACGCCTGGCGCGACGCCTGGAAGGGGCTAGATCTGGAGAACGGCCTCACGCCGGTCCAGCTGCACGATAAGCCGGTGGCAGTCACCGCGGAGATGGTGAAGTCGTCGATGACCAATCCAGAGGCCCCGCTGCGCACCATCGCCGTACTGGCCAAGTCGGGGCAGGCTATTCTTGCGATCGCGGAGCCGGACGTTGCAGCCCGCCGGCTGCATGTGACGCTGAGCGGGGTGGATGGCGTTGGTAAACTGTTGCTGCGCCGGACATGGCGGATGGACGCTTCCGATGCGCCTTACTCGGCAGAACTCGCCGCCGTCGTAGCGATGGGTACTCTGGAAGGTCGCTGGAAGGCCGTCCACGGGCGGGCGGCATCCCCGCTGCCTGCAGCCGGCGCCCAGCTCCAACCTGTACAGATCTACGTCGAGTTCCGTAACATCCAGGAGTGGCTGCGCATCCGCCGCCAATTGGAGGATACGCCGGGCGTATCCGATTTGACGATTGGCGGGCTATCGAGCAGTGCAGCCAACGTCGCCTTGCGCTACCCTGGGGGAGGGCCGGCGCTGGCCGGCACCCTGGGGCAGCTCGGCATCGAGCTTCGTGGTAGTGGTGGCTCCTGGGTTGCACGCGGTGTCAATTGACGCAATGCCAGACAAGATTTACCGCGCTGCAGCAACGCTGTAGTGCGCGCTGGGGGCCATTGTCGGGCTCGACGAGCGCGCGTGCCGCCGCTAAGAGCATGTCATGAGACCAAGACTGAGCAGAGACGTGGAATTGGAACGTTCGCCGAGTCAGGTAGGGCGGGCCGTGCGAGGGAGGAAGGTGGGCGCGCATGGAGCCCGAGATTAAGCCGGCCGAACGGACCGGGACAGTATTCGGGATTGCCGACCGGGAAAGGCCGCAAGGCTATGTCCCGTCTCCGGCGTTCAATATTCCCAACATGATCACGCTGGCGCGCGTCTTGTCCGTGCCGGTGGTGTTCTGGCTGCTGCTGAGCGATCGTCATCAAGCCGCGTTCTTTCTGTTCGTCGTGGCTGGTGTCAGCGATGCCGTCGATGGCTGGCTCGCCAAGCGCTACAGCCTTCAGACCGAGCTCGGCGCCTATCTGGACCCGCTGGCCGACAAGCTGCTCGTGGTCTGCATCTTTGTGGCGATGGGCTGGCTCGGCGAGTTGCCGTTGTGGCTGGTGATCGCCGTCGTATCGCGCGATCTGCTCATCATAACGGGTGTCATGCTGGCCTGGGTACTGGACCATCCCGTGCGAATCCGGCCACTCGTCGTCAGCAAGGCCAATACGTTCGCCCAGCTTCTGTTGGCCTCGTGCGTGCTGGCCGACACGGGTTTCAAGCTTGGTCTCGGTGGTCTCAGGGACGTTCTGGTCGTGATCACCGGCGTGCTCACATTGGCTTCGCTTTGGGCCTATACGGTTGCGTGGCTGCGGCACATGACCGGGAGCGAGCCGGGGCATTGATGCGGCGCCGCCGCTCGATGGCATCGGGCGGGATTGGAACGGGCTACGGGCCGCATCCGAGGGGAGCGCATCATGAAAACCGAGCGGCAGGTTCTGTTCTGTTCTGGCTGGCGGCATTGACGGTGACGGCCGTGCTGATAGCCATGCTGCGTGAGGTGCTGCTGCCGTTCATCGTGGGCATGATCCTCGCCTATGCGCTGAACCCGGTTGCCGAGGCGCTGGTGCGGGCGGGGCTTCCGCGGACGGCGGCGTCGGCTGCCGTAGTCGCGCTGATCGTGCTCACGTTTGTACTGGTGGCCTGGTTCCTGGTGCCGCCGCTGGTGGCCCAGATCCAGGGTTTGGTCGAGACGTTGCCTGCTGGCCTGGAGCGGCTGCGGGGCGCGGTGGAAGCTATCGCCAAGGAGCGGCTCGGAGACAGCTTCGCGCAGTTCAAGGCCGGCATCGACAAATCGGTTGCCGGTCTGCAGATCGACTGGTCCGCCATCGTGCCCGCGGTTCTGGCCTCGCTGTGGGCCAGGGGTTTGGCGGTGGTGAATTTCGTGTCGCTGCTGCTGATCACGCCGCTGGTGGTGTTCTATCTGTTGGTGGATTGGCATCCGATGCTGGCGCGCATCGACGAGTGGCTGCCCCGCCGCAGAGCCGGCACGGTGCGACGGCTGGCCGGCGAGATCGACGCTGCGATCAGTGCATTCATCCGCGGGCAAGGGCTCGTGTGCCTCATTCTGGCGACTTTCTATGCCATAGCGCTGTCCTGGGTGGGACTTCGCTACGGTTTGTTGATTGGTGTCGCGACGGGGGTGCTGGCCTTCGTTCCGTTCGCCGGCTGGGCGCTGGGGTTCATGGCGGCGACGGCCATGATGCTGGCGCAGTCGTGGCCCGATCTCGTGCCGGTTTACACAGTTGCTGGAATTTTCGTCACGGGAATGGTGCTCGATTCTGCGCTGCTGGCGCCGCGCATCGTAGGCCAGCGCGTCGGGCTGCATCCGCTGTGGCTGATCCTGGCGCTATTCGTTTTCGGCTATCTCATGGGGTTCGTCGGCATGCTGGTCGCGGTTCCGCTCGCTGCCGCGTTCGCCGTCCTGGTCAGGTATGGCCTCGTGGTCTACCTCGGAAGTGATGTCTATCACGGTACGCAGGCAGCGGGCGAGGCGGGTTTGGATGCCGGCGTTGGAGGCGCCTCGAAATGACCCCGCGTCCGCAGCAGTTGGCGTTCGATCTGCATTACCGGGCCGCACTGGGTCGCGAGGATTTCCTGGTGAGCCCGGTCAACGCAGTTGCTGTCGCCGCTCTCGACGCGTGGCACGACTGGACGCAGCAGGCCCAGGCCATCGCGGGGCCGGCAGGTGCCGGCAAGAGCCACCTTGTCGAGGTCTGGCGCGGTATGTCGAACGCGGTGCGCCTGCCGGCTGAAGCGCTCGCCGAAAGCGCGATCGGCATCGCGACGGAGGTCGGCGCCGTGGCGGTGGAGGATATCGACCGCGGCATCGGTGATGAGCGTGTGCTGTTCCACCTCTTCAACCTGGCGCGCGAGGGCCGGGTTTGGCTGCTCGTTACGACGCGAGCGCTGCCCGGCGAGATCGAGATCGCATTGCCGGACCTGCGCTCGCGGCTGCGCGCGGTGGCCCTGAGCCGGATCGAGCCTCCCGACGAAGGTTTGCTGCGCGCGCTTCTCGTCAAGCTGATGGCCGATCGCCAGCTCGAGATCTCCCCCAAGGTGATCGAGTATGTCGTGCGCCGGATGGAGCGCTCCGCCGATAGCGCCCGGCGCTTCGTCGCCGATCTCGATCGGCAAGCTCTGGCGGCCCGGCGCGACGTGACGATCCCGCTGGCCCGCGAGGTTCTGGATGCCCAAGAAAAGGCGCGTGCCGGCGATCCATGAAGGGCGCGCGGTGGCCGAGCTCCAGGCGAGCGCGGTTGGCCGAGAAGGCCGGCTGGTGCAATGGTGGTAGTGCAGAGCTGCCGGTGCGATGATGAAGCGGTGAGCCGCAGCCTACGGGAACCCGATCGATGAGTGGCAAGGGACGCAGAAGCAGCACAGGCCCGGAGGCGCCTTTGTCGGCCGTGGCGCCGCCGCCGCAGGGGTATCAGCGCTTCTATAACCGGGAGCTGTCCTGGCTGCAGTTCAATCGCCGTGTCCTGGATGAGGCGCGCAATACCAGCCATCCCCTGCTCGAGCGGCTGCGCTTCCTGTCGATCGCGGCCTCCAATCTGGACGAGTTCTACATGGTCCGGGCTGCGGGGCTGTTCGGGCTGCTGCGGGCAGGCGTCGAGGTGCTGAGCATCGACGGACTGACACCTGCCCAGCAACTCGATGACGTCAATCGGTTCGCTGCGTCACTGTCGGGGGAGAAGCAGGCCTGCTGGAACGAGATCCAGGTTGGTATGCAGCGTGAAGGCATCTCCATCGTCGAGCCCGGCGAACTCAGCGAGGTCGAGCTCGAGTGGCTGCGACAGCAGTTCATGACGCACGTCTTCCCGATCCTGACGCCAATAAACGTCGACCCCGCCCACCCGTTTCCCTTCATTCCCAACAAGGGACTGAGCCTCGTTTTCGAAATGTCGGACGAGGACGGCAAGGCGATGGTCGGACTGATCCCGATCCCTGCGATGATCGAGCGCTTCACGCGGGTTCCCGCTCGCACGGGCGATCCCTCGATCCGCTTCGTTCGCAACGAGGCCGTCGTCACCACCTTTGCCGGGGAGCTGTTTCCCAATTTCGCGATCGGCAACGGTGGCAGCTTCCGCGTCCTGCGCGACAGCGACATCGAATTCCAGGAGAAGGCGGAGGATCTGACGCGCGCTTTCGAAACGCAGCTGCGCCGCCGTCGACGGGGTAACGTCATCCGTCTCGAAATCGAGGCGGCGATGCCCGATACGCTGAAGCAGTTCGTTATCGGCGAGCAGCGCGCGGTGCCCGAGACGGTGTTCGTCAAGGCTGGGATGCTGGGACTGAGCGACACCCAGAAGCTCATCGTCGCCGACCGTCCCGATCTCGTCTATCGTCCATACGTGCCGCGTTTTCCCGAGCGCATCCGCGACCACAATGGCGACGTATTCGCTGCCATTCGGGCGAAGGACCTCGTTGTCCACCACCCCTACGAATCATTCGACGTCGTGTTGCAGTATCTGCGCCAGGCCGTTGCCGATCCCGACGTCCTTGCGATCAAGTGGACGCTCTATCGCACCACGCGGGAGAAGAGCCCGATCGTGGCAGCTCTCAAGGAGGCGGCCGAGGAGGGCAAGTCGGTCACGGCCGTGATCGAGTTGAAAGCGCGCTTCGACGAGACGACGAACATCACTTTGGCGCGGGAGCTAGAGAAGGTCGGCGTGCAGGTCGTCTATGGCTTCCTTCAGCTCAAGACGCACGCCAAGCTGGGCCTCGTCGTCCGCAGGGAGGGCGGTGGCGTCGCCACCTATTGCCACATCGGCACCGGCAACTATCACCCCGTCACGGCGCGCAGCTACACCGACCTGTCTTTCTTCACCGCCGATCCAGCTATCGGCCGTGATGTGACGCGCATCTTCAATTTCGTAACCGGATACGGCAAGCCGAACGAGTTGGAGGTGATCGCGACGAGCCCGGGCGGCATTCGCGAGCGGATGATGAGCCACATCCGTGGGGAGATCGAGCACGCAAGAGCCGGCCGGCCGGCTGCGATCTGGATGAAGATGAATGCGCTGGTCGACTCGAGCGTGATAACCGCGCTCTACGAGGCCAGTCAGGCAGGCGTCGAGATCGACCTCGTCGTGCGTAGCATCTGCTGCCTGCGGCCCGGTATTGCGGGCCTTTCCGACCGCATCCGGGTGAAGAGCCTCGTCGGCCGCTTCCTGGAGCACGCCCGCATCTATTGCTTCGGCAATGGGCACGGGCTGCCGTCTCCGGGGGCGGCAGTCTACATCAGCTCCGCGGACATGATGCCGCGCAACCTTGACCGGCGCGTGGAGGCTATGGTTCCGATCACCAACCCCACGGTGCACGAGCAGATCCTGGGGCAGATCATGGTGGCCAATCTGATGGACAACCAGCAGAGCTGGCGCATTCTGCCGGACGGCTCGGCAGCGCGGGTGTCGCCGGCGGCGGGCAGTGAGCCGTTCAACGCGCATCAGTATTTCATGACCAATCCGAGCCTTTCGGGTCGGGGCCGCGCACTGGCAGAGAGCATGCCGCCGCGCTTCAACCTTCGCACGCGAGCATGACGAGCAGACATCCCACATTCCAGGTCGACGACTCGCTGAGATGGGAGGACGAGGAGCGCACCCTCGCCAGCCTGGAGCCGATCGGCATAGTCGACATCGGGTCGAACTCTGTGCGCCTCGTCGTTTACGATGGCGCCGTGCGGGCGCCGACGCCGCTGTTCAACGAGAAGGACAGCTGCAGGCTGGGCCGCAGCGTCGCCTCGACCGGGCGCCTCGACGACGGCAGTATCGCGAGTGCGCTGTCGACCCTGCGCCGCTTCCGCGCCATCGCGCGCGTGCTCGGCGTGAAGAATCTGCGCGCCTTTGCGACGGCGGCGGCGCGAGAGGCGTCGAACGGCCAGGAGTTCCTCGTCAACGCGGAGCAGGCTCTCGGTATTCCGGTCCGGCTTCTCACTGGCGAGCGCGAGGCAGAGCTCGCCGCGCTGGGCATCCAGATGGGTTTTGGCAGCAACGCCGACGGCGTGACCGGCGATCTGGGCGGCGGAAGCCTCGAGCTGGTGGATGTCACGGCACAGGGCCGACGCAACGCCATGACGTTGCCGCTCGGCGGTTTGCGCCTGATCGACACGGTCGGCGGCAGGATCGACCGCGCGGAAGCCTTGGTCGAGGACTGCCTGATGCGGGTGCCGTGGACCGCCGCCGGCAAGGGGCGACCGTTCTTCGCTGTCGGTGGCACGTGGCGCGCGCTCGCAAAGCTGCACATGCAGCACGTCGGTTATCCCCTCGGCGTGCTGCACGGGTATGCGATACCCGCGAAGGAGGCGATACGGTTCTGCGAGGCGATCCGCAGGGGCAAGCGCTTCCGCGGCATGGAGGAGGTGGCGCGCAGTCGTCGCGACGTGCTGCCTTTCGGCGCACTCGTGCTGGAGCGTGCGCTTTCTCGGTTGCAATCCTCGGAGGTGGTGTTCTCCGTGTTCGGCATTCGCGAGGGCGCACTGTTCGACTTGTTGCCGATGACCGAGCGCCGGCGCGATCCACTGATCGTGTTCTGCGAGGATCTCGCCCGCCTGCGCTCGCGCTCGGTGGATCACGCGCGCGAGTTATGCGCCTGGACGGATGCGCTGTGGGCGGAGATCGGGCAGAAGGAAACAGTGGAGGAGCGGCGCCTGCGGCACGCGGCTTGCCTGCTTTCGGACATCGGCTGGCGCATAAATCCCGACTTCCGTGGCGTCCAGAGCTTGAACGTGATCGCTCATTCCGCAATGGCGGGCATCGATCACCCCGGCCGCGTGTTCCTGGCTCTGACTGTCTACCTGCGCCACGACGGGCCGACGGAGCCGATCGAGCGGATGACTGCGCGGCTGCAGCCGCTGGGTTCGTTGCTTGCCGCGAACCGCCGTGTAGTGAGGCGTGCGCGTATCCTGGCCGCGGCTATCCGGTCGGCGCATATGCTCTCGATGGGCCACGCCGGCATCATCGACGAGGCCTCGTTGAAGGTGGAGCGGAACCGTCTCGTGTTCACCGTACCGCCTGCCTACAGCGGTCTCGATGGCGACCGCCTGCGCCGCCGCTTCGACGTGCTGGCAAAATTGGTCGAGCTGGAGCCGGCCGTCAGGATTGGAGGATGATGCTCGCCACTTTCTCGCTGTGGTGCGCTTTGTGACTGCGTTCGCGCGCGGCTTCGTGCTAGAGGAGCCGCTGACTTGACCCGAGTTTCAGAGCCGATGGCCGACGATCCCTATTCACTGCTCGGCGTGGCCAAAAATGCTACGCCTGATGATATCACCAAGGCGTTTCGCAAGCTGGCCAAGGAGCTGCACCCGGATCTCAATCCGGGCAATGCTGCCGCTGCGGAGCGCTTCAAGAAAGTGTCGGCCGCCTACGAGCTGCTGGGCGACACGGATAAGCGCGCGCGCTTCGACCGCGGCGAGATCGACGCATCGGGCGACCCCCGGCGCGGCTACAATCCGTTCGGTCAGGGCAGTCCCTACGGCGCGCGCGGGCCCCGTCCAGGCCCAGGCGCAGGACCAGGCGCCGGCCAGGGCCCCGCAGACGACATGGGCTTCGGCGATGTGTTCTCCGATCTGTTCGGCGGCGGCGCACGTGGCCGCTCGCGCTCCCAGCAGATCCGTGGCCAGGACGTGCGCTACACCCTCGAAGTCGAGTTCCTGGAGGCTGTGGCCGGCGCGCGCAAGCGTGTCACGCTGCCCGAGGGCGGCGTGCTCGACCTCGTCGTGCCCGAGGGCGTCGACGACGGCCAGGTGCTGCGCCTCAAGGGCAAGGGCCGGCCGAGCGTGCGCGGCGGCGAGCCCGGCGATGCGCTGGTCGAGATCAAGGTACGCCAGCATCGCGACTTCAAGCGGCAGGGCGACGACATCGTGCTCGACCTCGCCATCTCGCTCGACGAAGCGGTGCTGGGCGCTAAGATCGAGGTGGCGACGGCGACCGGCCGCGTTGCGCTCAACGTGCCGAAGGGCACGAGCTCGGGCACGACGTTCCGGCTGCGCGGCAAGGGCGTGCGCAACATGACGACGGGCACCACGGGCGATCAGCTCGTCACCGTGCGCATCGTGCTGCCCGCCACGATCGACGACCAGCTCGCCTACTTCATGTCGGAGTGGCGCCAGAAGCACGCCTACGACCCGCGGAAGTAGTGCGCGGGGCTTAACGGCGGCGAATTCGCTTGCCTGTGCCAGAGGCCGCCGGCAACCTTGCCTGAGATGGCTTCATCAGGTGGTGGGATGCCCGACACGGCCGAAATGCCAGCCCCTGGGGCGGCGCCGACGACGCCGGCTTCTGCCGGGGCCGCACGCCTGCGCGTGTTCATCTCCTACTCGCGCGACGACACCGCATTCGCCAACGAGCTCGAGGGAGGACTGAGGCTACTGGGATATGACGTGTTCATCGACCGCCACCTGTCGGGCGGCGAGGCGTGGAAGCAGTCGCTCGCCAACCACATCGCGCAGGCCGACACCATCGTGTTCGTGCTGTCGCCGTCCTCGGTCGACAGCGAGATGTGCCAGTGGGAGGTCGATCAGGCGACCGCGTCGTCGAAGCGCATCCTGCCCGTGGTGATCGCCGACGTGTCCGGCCTATCCGTCCCGCAGCGGTTGCGCGACCTCAACTACATCTTCTTCACGCCCCCCAATTCGTTCGTGGGCAAGCTCGCCGCGCTGCGCGACGCACTGGACAAGAACCTCGACTGGATCCGCGAGCACACGCGCTATCTCGATCTCGCCACGCGCTGGGCGGCCGCGGCCGACAGCTCGCGTCGTTCAGCCCTGATGGGAAACGCGTGGTGACGGGGGGCGCCGATAATGTGGCCCGCATCTGGGACGTCTCCTGGTTCACCGTCTACGGCCCCGCCCTCCGCGACCGCGTCTGCGCCGAAAAACTGATCGGCGCGCAGGCGTTCACGGACGAGGAGCTGGCCGATCCGATCCTGCGCGGCATCGATCCGAAAGATGAGATCGCCCGCAACCCCTGCCTGCGGCGTGGCCCGCTCTCGGTCGACTACTGGACGCGGCTGCCAGGGCAGATGTGGCGGGCCGTTCGGCCGTAGGGTGGGCAAGTGCGAAGCGCGCAGCCCACCGCCTGCCGCATGCGACTTCGGCGGACTGCGCGCATCCGCGCTTGTCCGCCCTACCTCGTCGGCCGTGAAGTTTTTCCAGCGCATTGATTTTGCGAGCTGATCGCGCCGATAGCTCTGCGCCGAGTTGCAGGATTTCCACGCCTGTCGGTGGATTTCCTTGCAAATTGTGATG
>CAMAYR010000025.1 GCA_945862355.1 Devosia equisanguinis
GTCGTGTCGGTGTCCGACTGCACGATCTCGAAGCTTCGCATCCCATCACCTGCCGAGTGAGCCGCCCTCGACAAGAGAAATAGCTGATTCGCAAACCAACCCAGACCCTTACGCCATCACCACCGGATCGGAGTTACGGAAGCAGGAACAAGAAAACAGCGCACGACCGGTAGCGCGGCGCGCGCACGCCAAGCAATCATCATTCGGCATCCCCTTTACGCCATATCTTCAAACCACCCCTGCGCCCCCTGAGAAGTATTGAAATCGGCGCAAAGCAATTAGCGATTGATTTCCTCACCTCCCCACAAGTAACATTACGGTGGCACGCCGAGAGCGCTAGCGAACCTCCCATTTGGGAGGTGTGCCCAGCTGCACTCGTGGATTTTTATAACTACGCACCATTTCATCAGACCAGCGACAATATGAGTTCAGAGGTATTATAATGAACAATTCCGTGGTGTTGAGGGCGATTGATGCCGCATACGAAACAATCGGCTACGCGAACAAATGGCCTGATGCTCTCCAACTTATAGCCGGCTGCCTGTCCGCTAAAGGCGCCATATTATGCGTGGCCGGATCATTCGACGGTTATAGGCATTACTCGTCCCCGACACTGACAGCGCCAGTCCAGGAGTACGTCTGCCGGTGGATACCGCAGGACATCGCTACCCAAAGAGCTGCCATGCCATGCGGGTCACCATCCCGGGTCCATGCGGAGTTACACGCCACGACACCGGAAGGGATCCCTACACACCCCGACTTCGTGGCGTTCTCCAGAAAGCACGAGCTGGGCTGCATCTTAAGGGGAGAGCTGGTTCACACTCAGCGCGTCACCGGAATCCTCACAGTGAGAAAACCGCTGGGAACACCCCCATTCACCGCTGAGGAAGTCGATATCTTTCATGGCATCAAACGACATTGCGAGCGCGTATTGGAGCTTGGGGCCGCCAACCAGCGGCAGCACTTGCTCGCTGCAGGCCTGGCACAATTCGGTGAAGCCATGGGCTTCTCCCACGTCCTGCTAGATGCGAAGGGCCGCCTACTGCCCGGCAGCGAATTCTCGACCGGCTGGACGAACGAGGTCGTGTGGGTCACCAGCGGCCGCGTCGAGCTTGCCGATCACCACGCCCGCGACATGCTCCGCAGGGCGATAGCCGCGGCCCTGGAATGTGCCGCCACCGGCCGTGATCTCGCCCCCAAGTCCGTGCTCATCCCGCGACCTGACGGCGGTCGCCCGCTGATCGCCTATGTGTCGCCATATACATTTCACGGAACCGAGCCGAGGCCGGCAAGCCTCCAGCAAGCCGCAGTGACGATCACCATCCTAGATCTCGCAACCGGCTCCGAAATAGATCCCCACATCCTTGGAAGCCTCGGGCTGACGGCCAGCGAAGCACGCATCGCCGCGCTCATTGGAACAGGATGCAGCCCGCGAGAAACCGCCAACCGCCTCGCCATCGCTGAATCCACAGTGCGCACAACCCTGAAGCTCATTTATGCCAAGACGGGAACATCGCGCCAAAGCGAGATCGCCGTTCTGCTCGGCCGCCTGGCCGTCATGAGTATCAGGCTCGCGAAATCATAGCTCGTTCACGGGCCGGAGCCCCTCCGTCAACCGTGCCCGATCTGGCCTGGATCCATTCCTCGCAGAAGTTGTGCAGGCGTAAGCGGGACGGAGGCTTCAAGAACAGCCCCCGTCCCATCAGTATAGATCTGCAACAACGTCTCTGTCGAAAAGCCCTGCAAAATTGCGATCTGCCGCTGCAAGAATTCCAGCCCCGGATTGTCTCGCCACCACGAGACCAGCTTGGTCTTTCCCGACGCGCAGGCGCCAGAGGCCTCACCGCCTACATCCTCGACCACTGACGCCGCGCACCGGTCTCGTCATCTGAGCCCGGAGGCGTTGCACCCGCTACCCCCATTTGGGAGGTATTTTGCCAACGGGATGAAACACAACTTCAGAAATCTCTTGAGAGAGTATCCATGAATTCGTACGATCCAGACATTGATGGGCACAAAACTTTCTTGGGACGACATGACTTCACATGACGTGCATTCAGATGCTATTTTCGACGCGATCGATGCCATTTACGAAACCACGGCGGAAGAGCAGCACTGGCCCAACGCCCTCGAGCGGATTGCCGCCTGCCTCGACGCGAAGGGCTCTGTTCTGATCACCCAGCGCCAGGACCAGAGCATCGCAACGGTCGTCTCCACCGGGATAATGGACGCGCAGGCCGCCTACGACAGTCATTGGTGGAGGCACGACTTCCTCACCGAGCGCGCCATCGAGTATGGGCTCGTCAGTGGAAAGGACGTTTTCCGCGACACCGATATGTCGACCGAGGAGGAGCGCCTCACCCACCCTTTCTATCTCGAGTTCCGCAAGCCGTTCGGCCTCGGCGGCGCGCTGGCGGGATCGGTGGCGCCCACCCCGGAAACGATAGTGGCCCTCTCTGTGCAAGGCCACTATGGCGCACCCGCTTTCTCCGATGAGCACAACTCGATCATGAGGCGTCTCATCAAGCACTGCGAGCGCGCTCTGGTGTTGTCCTGCCAGGCGTGGGAGCAGCGCCTCGTCAATCTGGCGCTCGAGCAGATGCTTGCCCGCCTCGGCTGCGGCGTCCTGCTGCTCGATGACGCTGGCCGGCTCATCCACGTCAACGCCACCGGTGAAGCACTGTTGCGCACCGACATTCGGCTGGCCAGCGGCCGCCTGACACTGCCCGCACAGGAGGCCCGCCGCGCCCTCGACGAGGCGATCGTTTCCGCGTTGAGCGATACGCCCGATGATCGCCTCACCTGCCCCCGTCCGATCATCTCCCCGCGCGGCGAGGACAAGCGCCCGCTGATCCTCTACGTCCTGCCGCTGCGCTCCGAAGCTGCCGCCCACTTCTGGAGCCCCCTCCAGCGCGTTGGCGCACTCGTCATCATCGTCGATCCCGCGACCTCCACAGACCTCGACCCTGCCCTGGTCCGCGACTATCTCGGCCTCACGCTCGGCGAGGCCCGCGTCGCGGCGAAAGTCGGCCACGGTCTCAGCCCCCGCGAGACAGCAAAGATGTTGGGGATATCCGAGGAGACGGCGCGCACCACACTCAAGCGCATTTTTTCCAAGACCGGCGTATCCCGCCAGAGCGAACTCGCCGTCCTCTTGTCGCGGCTCGACCAGACGTCCCCCGACAGCGCGCACGACGGCCGACCGATCCAGCCCGCACGATCCGGCCTGACTGGCCTTACTGGCGGATCACCATCACGCCGGCTCGGCGATGATGTACTTGTACATGTCGCGCGGCTTCACTTTCGCCTCGCTGATCGCCCAGCCGCGCACGGAGATGCCGGCCTCGTGGACCGTGTCGGGATCTCCCGAGACGAGGAGATGCCACCAGCCGAGATCCCGGCCCTCGCCGATCAGGCGATAGGCGCAGGTCGCTGGCAGCCAGTCGATCTCCCGCACCTTCTCCGCGTCGATCTTGATGCAATCATGCACCTTCTCGAACCGGTTTGCGTAGTCGGAGCAGCGGCATGAGCCGTGGTCGAGCAACCGGCAGGCGAGCCGCGTCAACTCGACCTCCTTGGTCTCCTCGTCCTCCAGCTTGACGAGACAGCAGCGCCCGCAGCCGTCGCACAACGACTCCCATTCCTCCGCGCTCATCTCCTCCAGCGTCTTCGTCCGCCAGAACGGCTCTGCGTAGTGTTGCAATCTGATCCCTCGCGCTCGACCTGGAGACAGTGATAGACAATCGGAATTCTGCCGTCATGTGCGTAGATGGAAAACTTCCCCTCGACGATCGCTATTCGTCGGCTCGCCCGCAAGCAGTGCAACGTGCTAGAGTACGAACGTTCGAGATGGAACCGCTGCGGGCAATAATCGCGCGATTATTGCAGGACTGATCAAGAAGTAGAGTCGTTCCGGCAAAGCCACTCGAACCGGAAATGCTCAAAGGAAGTCGACGAGACAGCTTTGGAGGCTCGGGCATCGTGAGCGACTGGTTCTTCCGACAAGGCGGGAGCAATCGCCGCATCAACTGGCTGGGAATCGACGCCTGGGTCGATTCCACGGCCGCCATGCTTTGGGACCTCGCCAAGGACTTCTACAACGGCCTGTCGAGCTACTTCGCCCGTTTTCGCCTCACGGGCTGGCGCAAGCTCGCCAACGAAGGCGTGTCCGAATGCCTCACGATGGGCGCGGGCGGCCTCGTGGTCCTGTATTTGCTCGCGCTGCCCGCCCTGAACGAGATCGAGGACGGCAAGCTCGTCGCCCAAGGCAAGTACAGCGTCAAGTTCCTCGACATCGACGGCAACGAGATCGGCAAGCGCGGGATCAACCTGAACGACGCCGTGCCGCTCGATGAAATCCCCGACCACATGATCAAGGCGGCGATGGCCACCGAGGACCGCCGCTTCTTCGAGCACGTCGGCGTCGACTTCTTCGGCACCGCGCGCGCGCTCGTCGAGAACCTCAAGGCGGGCGAGACCGTGCAGGGCGGCTCGACCTTCACCCAGCAACTCGCCAAGAACCTCTACCTGACGCCCGAGCGCTCTCTGCAGCGCAAAATCAAGGAGGTCTTCTACGCCTTCTGGCTGGAGTCCCGATACACCAAGCGCGATATTCTTAAGATGTATCTCGACCGCGCCTACATGGGCGGCGGCACGTTCGGTGTGGAGGCTGCCTCGCAGTTCTATTTCGGCAAGTCGGTTAGAGACATCAATCTGGCCGAGGCAGCACTACTCGCGGGTCTCTTCAAAGCCCCGACCAAGTTCGCTCCGCACGTCAACCTTCCCCTGTCCCGTGCCCGCACCAACGAGGTGCTGTCGAACCTTGTCGAGGCCGGCTTCTATACCGAAGGTCAGGTGCATCAGGCCAGGCTCTACCCCGCCCAAACCGTCGAGAACCGCCGGACAGAAAGCGCCGACTGGTTTCTCGATTGGGCCTTCGAGGAGGTCCAGCGTCTAATGGAGGGCAAGGGCCAGTTCCAACTGACCGCCCGTCTGACAGTCGATCTCGCCCTCCAACGGCAGGCCGAGGAGACGCTCACGACGACGATCCGGCAGAAGGGTCGCCAGTTCCGCTTCAACTCCGGCGCCATCGTGGTGCTGGAACCCGACGGCATGGTTCGGGCACTGGCCGGCGGCCCCGACTACGGCGAGAGCCAGTTCAACCGCGCCACCAACGCCAGAAGGCAGCCCGGCTCGTCATTCAAGATCTACGTCTATGCGACCGCCTTGGAGCACGGGCTCACCCCTGAATCCTCCGTATCCGACAGCTCGCCCTCGTGCGGCAACTGGCATCCCCAGAACTACGGCGGCAGCCACGGTTCTGGCGCACGCATGCCGCTGTGGATGGCCTTTGCGCGCTCCCTCAACACAACCGCGACGGCCCTGTCGCTGCGCTACGATCGAGACAAGGTGATCGAGATGACGCGCCGCGTCGGCATTCGCGGCATCCGCAAGACCTGCTCGATGGCGCTCGGCGACTACGGCATCTCACCGCTCGAGCACACCGGCGGCGTCGCGACCTACATCAACGGCGGCAAGCGGGCGCGCCCCTTCGGCGTCCTCGATATCACCAACTCGCAAGGCGAGATCATCTATAGCCGCGAGCGCGACGAGCCAGAGGCAGCCCAGATCGTCAATCCCCGCGTCGCGCAGAGCATGAACCAGTTGATGCATCGCGTCGTCACTGACGGCACCGGCAAAGCAGCCGCGCTCGATTTCACTCACGTCGTCGGCAAGACCGGAACCAGCTCGGGCCCGCGCGACGTCTGGTTCGTCGGCGGTACGGGCAAGTACGTCTCCAGCGTCTGGTTCGGCAACGACGACAATCGACCGATGGCGAACGGGGCAACCGGTGGCGGGGTGGCCGCACAGGCCTATCAGCGGCTGATGTCCACCGCCCACGGGACCACCGGCATTCCCTCGATACCGGGCTTGCCGGTCCACCCCGTGCAAGCCGCCGAGCGCGCCCAGATGGCAGCTGCAGAGCCACGCCGGGATGGCGCCGGCAACCCGGCTGTGGGCGGCACACGGCGCCAGCAGAGCATCATGCCCGGTGAAACGCGCGAGGCCTTGCGCAAGCTCTCCGAGCTGATGCGAAAGGCCACCGGTCTGCCTGGAGAGGCCACGCCTGCTCCAGGAGATCAGGGGGCCTTGCCCGCGCCGTCTCAGCCGGGCCGGCGCGCGGAGGCCCCGCTCGGCCAGACACCGCGCCTCGATCCGCGCACCCGTCAATGACGTGGCTTTGACATGGCAGTGACCGGCCCGACCGTCTCCCTCGGCTACCAGCTCGTCCGTGCGCGCCGGGCACTGCTGGCTTGGCTTGCGTTCTGGGCCAATGCGCTCTTGTTCGCCGCAGCAGTCCTCGTCCTGGGCATCGGATCTGCATTCTGGCTGATCGAGCGCGGCTCCCAACTCACCACCCAGCGCAACGGCCCTTGGGTGATGTGGATTCGCGCAGGCCAGCGCGACCTCGATCCCTATACGCGCGCCCGCCAGTCGCGCCACGGCCACTTGCCGCTCAGCGCCCAGATCGCCGCCACCTGGGAAGCGCGCTACGACAACGACGGACGGCGTCTCCACTCGAGCTGCGAGTATCTGCTCGAATCCGAGCCCATCGACGCTGGCTGGTTCAGCCTCGCCGTCTACGACGACACTGGACTGCTGATCCCGAATTCCGCCGAACGCCATGCCTTCACCAGCCAGACCATCGCCTCCAATCCCGACGGCTCGTTCTTTCTCGTGCTGGCACGCGATGCCCGCCCTGGAAACTGGCTGCCCGTCGGTGGGGCCGGCCGCCTCTCCCTCATGCTCACCATGGTCGAGCCCAAGCCCTCCGTCGCCGAAAGTGCGCAGCAACTGCCCAGCATTCGCAGGATCGGCTGCCGATGAGCTTCATACTGCGATGGCTCCGGCGCTGGCCGGTCTTTTTCGCCGCCCTTGCGGCCGCGGGGATCGTTCACATCTGCACGGTTTTCGCCGTCCCCCTGGTCTATCGCTCCGATGCGGTCCTGCGCCTGCAGCGGACCCTGCCGCTCCACTCGTTCGTGATCCTGCCCCCGGCCAAGCCGCGCGCCCAGGTCATCCCCTACCAACTTCCCGACACGCGCTATGCGATCTGCCGTTTCGATGTTCGCGATGGACCGATCGTCGTGAAAGCGGTTCTGCCAGAGCCGGGCTGGACGCTGACAGCCTATGCGCCTGGTGGCGAGAGCTTCTACTCGATGCCCGCGTCCGAGCAGCGCCGCATAGCCGTCAGCATTCTCGTCCTGCCTGGCGGCGAGCGTTTCCTGGGGCCGATGTACGATGCGCGCTCGCTCGAAATCGAGACCAGCCAGGTCATCGCACCTGCGAGGACCGGCCTCATCGTCATCCAGGCCCCGATGAAAGGCCGGACCTACGCCGCCGAGGTGGAGCAGGCGCTGGCCCAGGCATCCTGCCGCAAGCTGACATTTTGAGCCGAGCCGCGGCAGGAAACCGATCATGAGCCTGCCTACCTTCCCCGCCGAACTGGCACCCGCACTAGCGATCACTGCGGTGGCAGCCTTGCTCGCCGGCCTCGCCCGAGGGTTCTCAGGTTTTGGTGCAGCCCTGGTGTTCGTGCCGGTCGCCAGCGCCACCCTCGGCCCCGTCATCGCCGTCCCCGTGCTCTTGATCGCCGACGTGATCGTGTCGAGCACCGTCATAAGGCGGGCGCTCCGGGCGTGCTCGTGGCCCCAGGTGCGCAGCGTATCGATCGGCGCGCTGGTCGGCTTGCCGATCGGTAATCAGGTGCTGACGGCAACTGATCCCGTCGTCGTGCGATGGGCTGTAACCCTGCTCATCTTCGCTTCCCTGGTGATGATGGTCTCAGGCTGGCGCTACAGCGGCGAGCGGACCCCTGCCGTCAACGCCGGCGTCGGCGTCGTGTCAGGCCTGATGAGTGGTCTCGCCCAGATAGGCGGCCCACCCGCGGTCGTCTATTGGATGAGCGCCGACAACGATATCGCGCGCACCCGGGCCAACCTGATCGCCTACTTCGCAGTGCTGATGTGGACCTCGCTGGCGATCTTCATAGTGCGCGGGCTGATCTCCACCAACGTCGTCTGGCTCGGCCTTGCCGCCGCACCGAGCTATGCCTTAGGGATGTACGCCGGCACGCGCATGTTCGGCCTCGCCTCGCCCGACACGTTCCGCCGGATCGCAGTCGGGCTCGTCGCGGTTGCGACGATCCTGAGCGTGCCCGCTCTCGATCCGTACCTGCGGTGGGGCCGCTAAGCACGGCGCGAATAATCGCCGGCACGAGATAGCCACCCTTGAAAGAGCGGTCCGCAGCGCGTATTCCACGCGCGCCTGCGCGAGGCTTGGCCGCACGCCGCTCGCCCAGGCCGCAGGACCGATCGAGGAAAACGAATATGGGCTACAAGGTTGCAGTCGTCGGCGCCACCGGCAACGTCGGGCGCGAGATGATGACGGTGCTGGCCGAGCGCAAGTTCCCCGCCGACGAGGTCTTCGCCATCGCCTCGCGCCGCTCGCTTGGCGTCGAGGTCAGCTTCGGCGACAGGATCCTGAAATGCCAGGATCTCGAGAATTTCGATTTCACCAAGGTGGACATCTGCCTCATGTCGGCCGGCTCCGGGCCGGCCAAGGAATGGGGGCCGAGGATCGCCGCTACCGGCTGCGTCGTGATCGACAACTCCTCCTGCTGGCGATACGACATGGACGTTCCCCTGGTGGTGCCCGAGGTCAACCCCGAAGCGCTCGCCGGCTGGACCAAGAAGGGCATAATCGCCAACCCCAACTGCTCCACCGCGCAGATGGTGGTGGCCTTGAAGCCGCTGCACGACGCCGCCGGCATCAAGCGCATCGTGGTGTCCACGTATCAGTCCGTCTCCGGGGCGGGCAAGGACGCCATGGACGAGCTTTGGGCGCAAACCAAAGGTAAGTACGTTCCCGGTCAGGAGGTCTCGCCCAAAAAGTTCCCCAAGGAGATCGCCTTCAACGTCATTCCTCAAATCGACGTCTTCATGGAGGACGGCTACACGAAGGAGGAATGGAAAATGCTGGTCGAGACCAAAAAGATCATCGATCCCAAGATCAGGGTTTCGGCCACCTGCGTGCGCGTGCCGGTCTTCGTCGGGCATTCCGAATCCGTCAACGTCGAATTCGAGCGCCAGATGTCGGTTGCCGAAGCACGCTCCATTCTGCGCGAGGCGCCAGGCGTCCTGCTCGTCGACAAGCGCGAGCCCGGCGGCTACGTCACGCCGATCGAGGCAGCCGGCGAGTATGCCACGTATGTCAGCCGGATTCGCGAGGATGCCACCGTCGAGCACGGCCTGGCTATGTGGATCGTGTCGGACAACCTGCTCAAGGGTGCTGCACTCAACGCCGTCCAGATCGCTGAGACGATGATCGAGCGTAATCTGATGACCCGCAAGCCATCCTGAGCGCCAACCAGGCACCCGTGACAAAGCCGCCGCTGAGGAAGCGGCGGCCATGGTCGATGTAAGGTCGATCTGACGGGCCACAGGCCCCGCAGTGGCGACACGAGCAAAGGTAACCGAGGTGGGAAAGTGGCGGCACAACTGCCGCCATTCACCCAACTCTCACCCGCGCGAGGAAACCAGCGGTGGCGCCATTGCCGTGAGCGAGCGCACGATCTTGTTGAGATCCTGCAGGAACCGTTCCCGCTCTGCGGCGCTCAACACCGACAGCAGCTTGTCGTCGACCTTCCGCGCCACAGGATCAGCCGCCTTGAGCACCCGGCTGCCTTCCTCGGTGAGCCGCACCGCATAAGCGCGCGCGTCCTCCTTGGTGCGGCGGCGCTGCAGCAGCCCCTTCTTGATCATGCGCCGGATGATGTCGGCCAGTGTCGACCGATCGATGCCCGTGCGGTCCACGAGGTTTGTCTGGCTGAGCCCCTCGTTTTGCGCGACGGTCAGAAGCACCGCGAATTGACGCGGGGTGAGCCCCCCCTCCGCCATATCATTCTGGAAGATGTCACCTGCACACTGACCCGCCCTGTGCAACAGGTGAATCGGTGACCGCTCGAGGCGGTCCGCGCTCTTGTCCTTGGCCATTGTCGATGTTGTTCTCGCGTCAAGGATTGCTGTATCTGAATTCGAAGACTGTGTTGCCATTGCCGGGATCTCGAGCAGTTTGTTGCTGGGAGAAGAGAAGCGAGCACGGAAGGCTCCAGTACGCCCCTACTTCCCCTCGCTCTGGAACAAGTGCTCAATGCGCTGGACACAGTATTCGAATATCGGGAACAACCAGCCAAGTCAATGAACGCTGTATAACACCGATAAGATTTCTTAAAAATCAGAGCATTATCAGAACAATCCGGACTAGCGTCAGCGCTCCCCCCCTGCATCGTATCGCTTGATGAGGCCGAGCTGAGATATCGCGAAGACCATAGTCATAGGCATGACGCCCCAGACCTTGAAGCCGATCCAGAAATCTGTCGAGAACGACCTCCACACAACTTCATTGAGCAACGCAAGCAAAGCGAAGAATAGCGCCCACCTGAACGTCAGCTTTCTCCATCCCTCATCTGTCAGATTGAACACCTCCCCGAAGATGAACTTCAGCAAAGCCTGCCCCCACATCAAGCCGCCAAGTAGAATGGCGCAGAACAAGGCGTTGACGATGGTTGGCTTCATTTTGATGAACAGCTCGTCCTGGAGAATCAGTGTCAACGAGCCGAACACCAGAACGAACGCACCCGAAACGAGGGGCATCACCGGAATGCGGCCCCACAACCGCTGCGACGCGACGAGGGCGACCACAGTCGCGACCATGAACGCCCCGGTGCCGTAGAATATCCCGCTACGCGAGTTGACGATGAAGAAGACGGCAATCGGACCGAGTTCCAGCAGCATTTTGAGCAGCTGCTGGCCGGACAACTCCGGCTCCTTGCTCGAGGATTGCTTTTCGCTCATCTGCCGCCACCTTGCTCTGGAATCTGCTCAACGGTATCTGCTCGACCGACCCGACAAAATGGCTGAGACTCAGCAACCATCGCGTCCTTCTGCTTGTTCTCCGGGCAAAGCCACCGAGAGCATCCGCAACGGCCGTGGCGAAACGTCGAAGCCGCGCCGGGCAGGCCGATCCATCAGCCTTGCGTGGAACGTGGCGGATTGGTCCGGGCGGGCGCCAGCGCGTAGCCCTGCCCACTACCGGCCGCCGGAATCATCGCTCCCGCCTGTTCGCCTGCCGCGCCATCGATCCGGTAGGGCTGCATCAGCCGGGTCAGATACCACGCATAGATCCCGCTGATCGGCATGATGAAGGCGATCTTGAAAAGTATCCAGATATTGACACCGTTCATCTCGCCCATAAGCGGCACGGCATAGAAGGTCTCCGCCACGAAGAACTGCCGGACGACTTCGTTCATGAAAGCGGTAAAAATGAAGAACCAGGCGAAGCTGTACGTGAAGCGGTCCCAGCCCTCTTGCGTGTAGTGGAACGTCTTCTCGAACACATAGCCGAAGAAGTTCCGCTTGAAGAACGTTCCAACGATGAATCCGGCGACGAGCGAGCCCAGGCACAGCAGGTTGGCGAACAATGGGTTGTGCGAATCCCCCAGACTCGACCACTGGCCTGCTGCCGCCGACATGACGAGCGGGGCCTGCAAAGCGCCCCCGATCAGGAACAGCCCCAGAACCGTGAACATCGAGTAGCGGCCAAGTGTCGGCGACGTGACGAAAAGGCCGCCGAACAGAAAGCCCGCGAACAGCGCATTGAAGATCGACACCTTGATCTGGACCCACATCGGGTCGCCGGTCACCAGCGTCAGGATGCCGAACACGATGGTCACGCTGCTGGCGATGATGGGAAACACCGGGAAGCGCCCGAGCACCCATCGCATCACTACCATGGCGATGATCGTCGAGACGATCAGTGCGCGCGTGCCGTTGTTGATGCCAGCCGCCGCGTTGACGATGAACATCGTCACCAGCGGGCCGAACTCGCTCAGGATATTGACGGTCTGCTCCGCGTTGAACGGAAAGACGCGCTTCAGGAAGCTCATCGAGTAGACCTCGTTTTGACGCTCACGCCGCACATCGGCAAAACCGTGGGCATAGAGCTAATTCTGCGCGATCGCCCGGGCGAACTCATCGGCGTCGAAGGGCTGGAGATCATCGACCCCCTCCCCTACGCCGATCGCGTGCACCGGAATACCGAACCGAGCCGCGATAGCCACGAGAATTCCGCCGCGGGCCGTACCATCCAATTTTGTCATTACAAGCCCCGTAACCCCGGCCCGCTCGCGGAAAACCTCCACCTGCGACAACGCGTTCTGCCCCGTCGTCGCATCGAGCACCAGAAGAACATCGTGCGGCGCAGTGGGATCGATCTTCCGCATCACCCGGATGACCTTCTCGAGCTCGTCCATCAGCGCCTGCTTGTTCTGCAGACGTCCCGCCGTATCAATGAACAGCAGGTCCTGGCCCTGCTCGCGGGCCTCCTTCAGCGCGTCGAAAGCCAGCCCGGCAGAATCCGCCCCGACATCGCGCGCGATAACCGGCGCGCCGGTCCGCTCGCCCCAGATCTTGAGCTGATCGATCGCTGCTGCCCGGAACGTGTCGCCCGCCGCCAGCATCACCCGGCGTCCGGCGACCACATGCTGCTTGGCAAGCTTGCCGATCGTCGTCGTCTTGCCCGTCCCGTTGACACCGACCACCAACACGACGTGCGGCTTGTTCGCAGGGTCGATCTCGAACGGCTTGGCGACGGGAGCCAGCACCTTGGCCACTTCCTCGGCCAGGATCGCCTTGACCTCCTCCGGGTCGATGCTCTTGTCGTAGCGGCCCTTTGCGAGAGCCTCGGTGATCCGCATCGACGTCTCGACACCCAGATCGGCCTGGATCAGCAGATCTTCGAGCTCTTCCAAAGTCGTAGCGTCGAGCTTGCGCTTCGTGAAAACGCTGGTGATGCCTTCGGTGAGCTTCGTGGACGTCTTTTTCAGACCCGCCGTGAGGCGCTGAAACCAAGACTGCCTGGGCGGTGGCTCGGAAGGCGCGACCGCCACCGCCTTCGCCGTCGCTTGCACCGGTATTGGCACTGAAACTGACTCGGACACGGACACGGACACTGGCGGGTGCGCGGTCGGGGGCGCTGCTTCGGGCTCGGGCTCGCGGGCCGGCGGCACCTCGACCAGTGCTTCCGCGCCACTGGGCCCGCCAACCAGGTCTACGGCCTCCTCCGAACGAGCGGGTTCAACGCTCTCCTCCTGCACGGGTGCAGGTGCAGGCCCCGGTGGCGGCTCGGCCGGCTTCGTTGCTCCTCGCCCGAACAGACGCCCGAGCAAACTTCGCTTCTGCGGCTCCTCGCTCACGCCACTGCCTCCGCCAACAGCCGGCGACCATCCGTTCCCGTGACCCGCGACGCGATACTGGTGCCGGCCGCGACAGACCTGTGCAAGCCACCCAGCCTCACCTGCGCGAACTGCGCCGTGCGCGCCGGCAACTCACCATCCCCCGCGCGCTCCACGCTCGCCTCCACGATCCCGCCGACCTGCGAGCTGAGCCAAGCCTCGAGCACCATCTGGCCCTTTTCCCTCAATCTCGCCGCACGCTGCCGCACGACATCACCCGGCACTTGCGGCATCTGCGCGGCCGGCGTCCCCCGACGCGCGGAATACGGGAACACGTGAAGGAACGCCAGCCCGCATTCGTCGACCACTGACAACGTATCGGCGAAATGCGCCTCCGATTCGGTTGGAAATCCGGCGATGAGATCAGCCCCTAGCACGATGTCGGGACGGGCTCGACGCAGCCGCTCGCACATCGCAATGGCCTGCGCGCGACTGTGACGGCGCCGCATTCGCTTGAGAATGAGGTCACTTCCCGACTGCAAAGACAAATGCAGGTGCGGCATCAACCGCGGCTGGTCTGCAAGTGCGGCCATCAGGCTGTCGTCCACCTCCGCCTGATCGATCGAGGAAAGCCGCAACCGCGAAAGCTCGGGAACCGCGTCCAGCACCTGCCGCACCAACTGCCCCAGTGGCGGCTGCTCTGGCAGATCGCTCCCCCAGGACGTGATGTCGACCCCGCTCAGCACGACCTCGGGCACGCCCTGCTCGACGTGCCATCGCACCCGTTCGACCACCTGCGCCGCAGGCAGCGATCTCGACCGCCCCCGGCCGAAGGGAATGACGCAGAATGTGCAGCGGTGATCGCAGCCGTTCTGGATCTGGATGAAAGCGCGGGGAATGGCTGTGGCCGCCGCCGCTGCCCCCGCCGTCGGAACAGCGCTCTCCGCCATGATGTCGCCGACCATGATGCGGGGCGCCTGCCCGCCCGATGCGAGCGCGCGGAATGTCTCCGCACGCGCCTTTTCGCCATTGCCGACGACATGATCGACCTCGGCCAGCGCCGCGAAGCGCTCAGGCTCGATCTGAGCTGCGCACCCTGTCGCCAGCAACAATGCATCGGGATGCTCCCGCCGGAGCTTGCGGATCTGCTGAAGGCCCTGCCGGACGGCCTCTCCGGTCACCGCGCAGGTGTTGACGATCACCGCCCGGTCGAGCCCCGCGGCCTGCGCGTGCGCACGCATGTCGGCAGCCTCGCTCGCGTTGAGCCGGCACCCCAGCGACACCACGGTCGGCAGTCGAGGCACTGAAACGGTCATGAGCCATCCAGGATCGGCGAGCGGGCTCCCCGGCGACGCGTCGGCCGGCCGGTAGCCATCAGCGGCCCGACCGCGCCGAGACGGAGGGGCGCACCAACCTTAGATAGGGTAACCCGCGCCTTAGCGCCAGCCGGCGCCAGCTTGCCCAATTGACACCCCACTTTTGTTATATTGTAACAATCTTTGGACGAATACCCGTTCGCGCCTTCTCATACAGCGAGGTATCCCCATGCGTCATGTGCTGCGCACTGCTCTCCTAAGTGCCACGTTGCTCGGTATCGCTGCTCTGCCGGCGGCGGTGCTGGCACAATCACCGTCGGCCGACGAGCCGCAGCGCCAGCTCGGCGCCCATGCCCACGGCGCCGGCAAGCTCGGTATCGCCATAGAGGGCCGCACCGTGGAGATCGAGCTCGAGGCTCCCGGCAGCGACATCGTCGGGTTCGAGCACTCAGCCAAGACGGCCGAGCAAAAAAAGGCGGTCTCGCAGGCGCGCGCGCTGCTCGCCAAACCAATGGCGCTGTTCAAGCTTCCCGAGGCCGCCGGCTGCAAGGTCGCCAGCGCGAAGGTCAAGCTCGTCGGTGGCAGCCACGCCCACAGCCACGGGCATTCGCACGGCAACACCAAGGCCACATCTGCGAAGCCGAAGGAGGCTGAAACCCACTCGGAGTTCCATGCCGAATACCGTCTGACCTGCGCCAAGCCGGACCAGATCCGATCTGTCGAGCTCGAGTATTTCAAAACTTTCCCCCGCGCCGAGTCGCTGGAGGTCAGCCTGATCGGCGCCAAGGGACAGGCGAAGCAGAAGGCCACCCGCGACAAGCCTCGCATCGAAATCGGGGGCGGGAGCTGACACGGCCGGCTCTTGCAGTCAGGCCGATGCTGGGCCTAATGATGCTGGCTCTATCGAAAGGGACCAAGACCCGTTGAGCAACGTCCTGGACATCGACGACGCAGCCTTCAGATGGTCGGGCCGCGACGGCTTCGGCCTCGAGGTCGACCACTTCACACTGGCACGACGCGAGAAGCTCCTGCTGATCGGCCCATCAGGCAGCGGCAAGTCCACGCTGCTCTCCCTCATCGCCGGCATCATCGCCCCTCAGCGCGGTCGCATCGTCGTGCTCGGGACCGACATCGCGAACCTCGGCGCATCGGCCCGCGACCACTTCAGGGCCGAGCACATCGGCGTCATCTTCCAGATGTTCAACCTGCTGCCTTACGGCAGCGTGATCGACAACGTGCTCCTGCCGCTGAGCTTTGCCCCGGAGCGGCGCAAGCGGGCAGGCGGTGCCGCCGGCGAGCGGGCGGAGGCCGCGCGGCTTCTCTCCCGCCTCGCCCTCGATCACGCCCACATCGAGAGCCGTTCTGCATCGCGCCTCAGCGTCGGCCAGCAGCAGCGCGTCGCAGCCGCCCGCGCGCTGATAGGCCGGCCCGACCTCGTGATCGCCGACGAGCCGACCTCCGCGCTCGATCGCGGCCGCCAGATCGCATTCCTCGACTTGCTCTTCGCCGAGATAGAAGCCGCCGATGCCGGCCTTGTCCTGGTGAGCCACGACGAGACGCTGAGCCACCGCTTCGACCGCGTCTGCGCCCTCGACGAGATCGCGCGCACAACCGCGGCAACGGACGCGCCTTACCCGGCCCCTCCCGCCGACCAATCAGCGCCCGGCCAAGGGGACGCCCCGGCATGATCGTCCTGCGGCTCGCTGCCCAATCCCTCCTCAACCGCTGGGTGACGGCCCTGCTCACGGTCGCCTCGATCGCGCTCAGCGTCATGCTGCTGCTCGCCGTGGAGAAAGTCCGCACCGGCGCGCGGCAGAGCTTCACCGACACGATCTCCGGCACCGACCTCATCGTGGGGGCGCGCTCGGGCGCCATCCAGCTCCTGCTCTACTCGGTGTTCAGCATCGGCAATGCGACCAACAACATCACCTGGGCGAGCTACGAGGAGATCGCCCGCCAGCCGGAGGTCGCCTGGGCGGTGCCGCTGTCGCTTGGCGACAGCCATCGCGGCTTCCGCGTCCTCGGCACCACTCAGGACTACTTCAAGCACTACCGCTACCGCCGAACCAACAGCCTCGTGCTCGCCGAAGGCGCAGTGTTCTCAGACCTGTTCGACGCCGTGCTCGGCGCCGATGCAGCCCGGGCCCTCGGCTACAAGGTCGGCGACAGCATGGTGGTCGCCCACGGCCTCGGCTCGGTCTCCTTCGTCGAGCACGACGACAAGCCGTTCCGCGTCGCGGGCATCCTCGCCAAGACCGGCACGCCCGTCGACCGCACAGTCCACGTCAGCCTCGAGGCGATCGAGGCGATCCATGTCGATTGGCAGAGCGGCGCGCGCCAACCCGGCCAGGCCATCACCGCCGACGACGTCCGGAAGATGGACTTGAAGCCCCAGGCCGTCACTGCCGCGATGCTGGGGCTGAAGTCGCGGCTCGCTACGTTCCGCCTGCAACGAGCCATCAACGAGTACCCGCGCGAGCCGCTATCCGCGATCATTCCCGGCGTGGCGTTGCAGGAGCTATGGGATCTCGTCAGTGTCGCCGAGACAGCCCTCACCGCCGTCTCCATCATGGTCGTGGCCACCGCCCTCATCGGCATGGTGGTGATGATCCTGACTACGCTGAACGAACGCCGCCGCGAGATGGCGATCCTGCGTTCCGTCGGCGCCCGGCCTCGCACCATCCTCGGCCTGCTGACGGCGGAAGCCGGACTGCTCACCATCGCAGGCGTGGCGCTCGGCACGGCCTGCCTCTATATAGCGCTGCTAGTGCTGCGGCCCGTGCTGGATCGGCTGTATGGCCTCCATCTTCCGCTCGATGCCCTGCGCTGGCAGGAGTGGCAGATGCTGGGCGCAGTGGTGCTTGCAGGTCTCTTGGCAGGTCTGCTGCCTGCCTTGCGCGCCTATCGCCTGTCGGTAGCCGATGGCATGACGGTGAAATCGTAGGCCCCACGAGGACGACGATGACAGGACGAATGAACGCTCACCGCCGGACGTGCCCAATGGCGCGGCCTCTCGCGCTGCTCGCTGCCGCTGTCGCGATCGCGTCCGGCCACATCGCGCCTGTCAACGCGCAGGACGCGCCGCTGAAGCTCACCTGGTCGAGCCTCATGCCGCCAGCGCCGCCCAAACCGCCCCGCTCCATCGTCGCCGGCCGAACACCACTCGACCCGCTGAACCCGACGCACGAGAGATCCGTGCCGGAAGGGCGTTGGCTGACGGGTGGCAGATCGACGCCGAGCACACCGGCCCCGGTCGTAGAAGCGCTCAACGGCAAGCGCGTGCAGCTCGGCGGCTATGTCGTGCCGCTCGATTTCGAGGCGAACGGCGTGAAGGAGTTCCTGCTGGTGCCGTTCGTCGGCGCCTGCATTCACGTACCCCCGCCGCCGGCAAACCAGATCGTCTACGTACAGGCCGCCAAGGGCTTCGAGGTCAAGAGCCTGTTCGAGCCTGTTTATGTAACGGGCCGGATGACCACCACGCCGTCGTTCACGGGGCTGGCCGACGCCGGCTACACGCTCGAGGCCGAGCGCATCGATCCGCGCAAGGAGTAGAGGTTTGCTGACCGATCGACGACGCGCGCTCCTGACCCTCGCCGGCGCCTTCACCGCGACCGCTCTTCCAGCCCATGCTCAGACGCAGACGCCCGACGGCACGATACCGCGTCTGGCGATCTCGCCGCAGATCGCCGCCCGGGTCGGCCAACAGGTTTGGCAAAACGAGAGCGGTCGAAGCATTGCCGGCCTCACCGCCTGGAACGACGCGGAGGATTTCCCCTCGCTCGGCATCGGCCACTGGATCTGGTTCAAAGCGGGCGGCCATCCCCTGTTCGAGGAAAGCTTCCCCCGCCTGCTCACCTTCATGCGGGAGCGTGGTGCGAAGCTTCCCCCCTGGCTCGACAAGCCGACCATCCCGCCCTGCCCGTGGCCGAGCAAGGTCGAGTTCCAGCGCCAGTTCAATTCACCACAGCTCACCGGCTTGCGCCGCTTCCTCGCCGACACGATCCCCCTGCAAACCCAGTTCCTGCTCGTGCGCGCGGAGGCGGCGATACCCCGGATGCTCGCATCACTGCCCACAGCCGCCGAGCGCCGACACCTGCTGGCCCAGCTCCACCGCGTGGTTCGTTCTTCGCCCGATCTCTATCCGCTGATCGACTACGTCAACTTCAAGGGCGAGGGGATCAGCGAAAAGGAAACCACCTTCGACCCTTCCACCGGCCGCCGCGAAGGCTGGGGCACCAAGCATCTCCTGCTCGAGATGAAGGGCACCGCCGTGGGAGCGCCCGCGCTGGCGGAATTCTCGCGCGCTTCGAAATTCGTGCTCGACCGCCGCATCCGCAATCATCCCCCGAGCCAGCGCTGGCAAGCAGGCTGGCACAAGCGTTGCGCCACCTACCGTCACCCCCTCGCCACCACCTGAAATTCGCCGCAGTGTCTGGCATCATGATCCAAGCCCGCTCGGTGTCTGGACTTCTTGCCGATTCGGCAACTCGATTGCATGTTCCCGTAAAATTACGTCCGTCATTCGCGCCGATCCAATAAGGAAGCTCCACCATGGCCGAAATCGTGCTCGCCATCGGCACCTCGCACAGCCCACTGCTGGCGAGCCCGCCGGAGGACTACCCCAAGCACGCCGAGATCGACGCCAAGGGCCGCAAGTTGCTCGACCGGAACGGCCGCCCCTGCACCTACGGCGACCTGCTCGCCGCCGCGCCAGCCAACCTCGCCAGCCAGATCGAGATGCCCGTGCTCGAGGAGCGCGCAGCCAAGTGCAACTCCGCCATCGTTCACATCGCCCGCTCGATCGAGGACGCCCGCCTGGATGCCCTGATCGTGATCGGCGACGACCAGAACGAGCAGTTCTTCGACGACAACATGCCAGCGATACTGATCTACTGGGGCGACACGATCGAGAACCGCGAACTCGTCATGCCGGCCGACGCCCCGCAATTCTGGCGCAAGGCCCGCTCCCAGTATCACGAGGCCGACGGACGGCGCGAGTACCCCGTCGACGCCAAGCTCGGCCTGCACATGATCCAGCACCTCGTCGGCGCGGAGTTCGACATCTCCCATTCCCGCCGCCTCTCCAAGGAACACGGCGAAGGCCACGCCTTCGGCTTCGTCCACCGCCGCCTCATGCCCGGGAAAGTCGTGCCCATCGTGCCCGTCGCGCTCAACACCTATTTCCCGCCGAACCAGCCTCGCCCTTCACGGTGCTGGCGGCTCGGCGAGGAGATAGCCCGGGCCGTCGCGCGCTTCCCCTCCGATGCCCGTGTCGGCATCCTCGCCTCCGGCGGCCTCAGCCACTTCACCGTCGACGAGGAGTTCGACCGCGATTTTCTCGCCGCCTGCAAGCGCAAGGACGCCGCCTGGCTCTCCGCCGTGCCGGTCGAGAAGCTCAACTCCGGCAACTCCGAGATGCGCAACTGGATCACCACGGCAGGCGCTGCCCAGCTCCTCGACGTGACGTGGCAGGAGTATGTGCCCTGCTACCGCTCGCTCGCCGGAACCGGATGCGGCATGGGCTTCCAGGTGTGGCAGTAGGCGGGGCCTCCCCCTCACCACACCCCGACGTTCGGCATCGACTTCCACGGCTCCTCGGGCGGCAGCGGCTTGCCCTTCTGCAATAGCTCGATGGAGATGAGATCGGGCGAGCGCACGAAAGCCATGTTGCCGTCGCGCGGCGGCCGGTTGATCGTGACGCCTTTGTCCAGCAGCCGCTGGCAGGTCGCGTAGATGTCGTCGACCTCGTAGCAGAGGTGGCCGAAGTTGCGCGCCGAGCCGTAGTCCTCGCCATCGTGGTTGAAGGTCAACTCCAGCTCGCAAGTGCGCTCCGCCTTGGCCCGCTCAGCGTCCTGGGGCGCTGCGAGAAAGATCAGTGTATACTTACGCTCCGGCCGCTCGACCCGGCGCGTCTCCACCAGCCCCAGCGCATCGCACCAGAAGTCGAGCGATCGTTCTATATTCCGGATGCGGACCATGGTGTGTCGGTAGCGCATGGGCTCTCCTCGACTGGGCTCGTGTGCACGTTGCGATGATCGCCGCCACGGGCAGGCGCGTCAATGCGCGGACATGCCAATAGCGCGGCGCCCTGGACAGGACAGCCAGCTATACCGTTCGCACGAGGTTGACAGGCATGCTCAGACCTGAGACCTAACTTTCAAGCAACAGGCTCGGTTCTCCGATCACCGGCCGCAATGGGAGGCTCCGTCAGATGTCCATCACACGCCGTTCCACGCTTCAAGGCATCGCAGCACTCGGATCGCTCGCCGTTGCCGGCCGCGCCGGCGCCCAGGCGAAGTACCCCAGCCGCAAGATCAGCGTCATTATCCCAACCGGCCAGGGCGGCGGCGCGGAACGGCTTGCACGCCCGTTTGCAGCCCAGTGGTCCAAGGTGCTCGGCCAACCTTTCGAGTTCGAATTCCACCCAGGTGCTGCCGGTCAGGTCGGCTACACGCTGTTCGTGCAGAAGCGCGAGCGTGACGGGCACAGCATGTTGTTCGGCAACATGGGCCCCGAGATGATCATGTACGCGCTGCAGAAGCCGGCGTACAAATTCCCCGACGACTACGTCTATTTCTGCGGCACAGACGCCGATGATTCCTGCGTGTTCGTGCGCAAGGACAGCCCCTTCAAAAAGCTGGAGGAGGTCGTCGACGCCGCTAAGAAGCGGCCGCTCAACACCGCGACGAGCCGCATCCCCCACCCGGCTTCGATCGGCATCCTCGAGCTCGGCCGGCAGACCAACTCACGCTTCAACCTGATCCCGTTCGGCGGCGGAAACCCGACCCAGGTGGCCGTGCTGTCGGGCGAGACCGACATCGGCGTGCTGCCGATCACCGGCGTCGTGCGGCTGGGCGACAAGTTCCGCGTCCTGGGCGTCTTCAACAAGGAGAACATCTTCGCCGAGGAGACGGCCAACGCGCCCACCGTCAACAAGGCGCTCGGCACCAAGATCCCCGATCTGCAGTCCACGCGCTCCTGGGCGATCCACAGCGAGTTCATCGCCAAGAACCCCGAGGCATTCGCAATGCTGGAGCGCACCGCCAAGCAGGTGATGAGCGACAAGGCGTTCCGCGAAACCGCAGCCAAGGGCGGCGAGGCGGTAAAGTCGTTCAAATACTACAGTCGCCAGGAGTGCACCGAGTACGCCCAATCCATGATCAAGCTGGCCGAGGAGTTCCGGCCCGTCCTCACCGCCAAGCGCAAGAAGTAGTCCGCGCCAGCGCGGGGGAGAGCTCGAGTGGCGACAGACGGCGAGAATGGCGCGCGCGAGGAGGATACCTCTGTCGGCGGCGACCTCATACTACCGCTGCTCGCAGTGGGGCTGACGCTCTATTATTTCCACTCGACCGCCGACATGGACTGGGAGGCGAAATCGACCGGGCTGTTCGTCGGCACGGTCATTCTCACGCTGAGCGCCTTGCATCTCGTTCGCGTCATCTTCACGCTCGTCACCGGCCGCGCCAGGATCGGGTTCGGCGGTCTGTTCGCCTTGAACCAGCACAACGCCCAGCGCCTCGGCCTCCTGGTTCTCGGTATCGGCTTCATCGCCGGCCTGCCCTGGCTGGGGACGACGCTCGGGCTGTTCTTGCTGCTGTTCCTGTCGATGCTGGTCACGGGCGTGCGCGAGTGGCGCCCGCTGATCGGCATTTCGCTTGTCGCCTCGCTGGTAGTCTACGTGCTGCTCATCTACCTTCTGGGCAGCCGCCTGCCGCCTGGGCCTTTCGAGCTGCTAGCCGCCCGGCTTCTCGGCATCCAGGGTTGAGGTCTCGCGATGTCTGACGGCTTCATCCTCGAACTGTTCATGAAATCCTTCGGCCTGTGGTGGGTGATCATCCCGGGCATGTTGATCGGGCTGATCGTCGGCATTTTGCCCGGATTTTCCGCCCAGAACACGCTGATCATCCTGCTGCCCGTCACGCTTCACATGCCGGTGGAGGCCGGCATGGCGTTCATGATCGGCCTTTACACGACGACGCAACTCGGTGGCGGCATTCCAGCCATCCTGTTCAACATGCCAGGTGAGGGCGGTGCTGCCGCGACCACGCTCGACGGCTACCCGATGACGCGCAAGGGGCAGGCGCAGCAGGCGCTGGTCTGCTGCTTCGCGGCCTCCGCCTTCGGCGGCATCGTGACGACGCTGGCGACCCTGGCGCTGCTGCCCTGGCTCAGCCAACTCGGGCTCTACTTCAAGAGCGTCGAGATGGTCGTCGTGATGGTGTTCGGCCTCACGCTGATCGCTGCGATCGCCGCCCATGATCTGCTCAAGGGCCTGATTGCTGGATTCACCGGGCTGATGATCGGCGCCATCGGCGCAGACCCGGTGTACGGCACGGCGCGCGCCTCGTTCGGCTTTCTCGAGCTCTACGACGGCGTGCCGTTGATCCCCGCCTTGATCGGTCTTTTCGCCATATCCGAAGCGTTCGTGATGCTCGAGACCTCGTCGGTGGTCCAGAGCGGCGACAGCCTCGACCGGGCGAAGAATGCTCGCTGGGCCGACACGATAGACGGCCTCCGGATCAATCTGCACTACTGGTGGCAGACGATCTGGACGGCGATGATCGGGCTCATCATCGGCATTCTTCCCGGCGCCGGCTCGACCATCGCTGCCTTCCTCGCCTACCAGTACTCCAAGATGTTCTCCAAGACGCCGGAGCTTTACGGAACCGGCCACCCACCGGGTGTGATCGCGCCGGAAAGCGCCAACAACGGCGTCACCTCCGGCACGCTCGTGCCGGTGCTGGCACTCGGCATTCCAGGTGGCACGACCGGCGCTATCATGATGATCGTGCTCACCTATCACGGCATCACGCTCGGCCCGCGCCTGTTCATCGAGCAGCCCGCGCTCGCCTACGGCGTGTTCGTGCAGATGGCGGTGTGCTACATTTTCATGATCGCGATGATCCTGCCGCTCGCTCGCTACATGAGCCGCGTGGTGTGGGTGCCGACCAAGTATCTGGTGCCGCTGATCCTCTCGCTTATCACAATCGCGGCGTTCTCCGAGCGGGAATACATCTTCGACATGGCGCTCGCGCTGTTCTTCGGGGTGATCGGCTATATCGCGCGCAAGACGCGCTACGAAATCACCGCACTGCTGATCGGCGTGCTGATGGGCCCGCTGCTCGAGACCTATCTGCTGCGCGCGCTGCGCATCGGCCAGGGCGACTGGACGATCCTGTTCTCCTCCACGCTCGGCAACGTTCTGTGGGCGATGACGGCGCTGTCGCTCATCCTGCCGTTCATCCGCGCTCGCCAGAAGGAGGGCGTACTAGCCCAGTCCGCCCGCGCCGGCTACGAATCCTGAGGCGCACGGCCGATCGCTCTCCCTTGGGCAGCAGCGGGTGTCCAAAGGGCTCGCCCTTTGGCAGTGGCGTCGGGGCAGCGCCACGACCATGCAGCAAGGAAATCGGCGGCCACCTGTCTACCCGCCGCCGCACGGCTCACACCTCGCGCGGCACCTCGGCGGCAGCCTTCAGAGGCCCGCGGATCCACATCCACAACGCAACGAGCAGCACCACGCACGCCGTCAACGCCACATTGAGCGACACGACCTGCGCCATCTCTCCGATGAACAGCGCTCCACTGATGCACCCGATCTCGAATGCCACTCCATGCAGGGCCACGACCCGCCCACGATAGGCCGGCTGGCTCTCCAACTGGATCAGGCTCTGGATCGCCCCGCCGCGCGTGATCATGCCCGCCCCGGCGATGAACGAGAACGTCGCCGCCATCGGCAGGCTCGTGCTCACCACGATGCCGATCAGCGCGGCTGCGAAAACTGGCATCGCACCCAAAGCCACCGCGGTGAGCCGGATGCGGTTGGCCGGACAGCTCGCCAGCCACAGCCCGCCGAAGATCGAGCCGAGGCCGAAAGCCGAGAGCATGATCCCCGCTTCCCGCACGCCGCCGCCGAACGCGTGATGCACGATCGCCGGCACGAACTCCACGAACGGTCGCGCCAGCGCGATCGAGGCGATATGCAGCAAGAACACGTACATCAACAGCTTGATACCCAGGATGTGGGCGAGCCCGGCCCGCAAGGCCTCGATGAAATTGTGATGCTGATGGTGCACATTGGCCTCGTCTGCCGGTGGCGGAATGCGCCTCAGCAGGATGACGAACGCCAGCGTGAAGGCAGCGCACGCGAGATAGGCCGCGGCATTGCCCAACGCGTAGATGATGCCGGCTGCCATAGCCGGTCCGACGAAGCCAGCGACGTTGAACACCACAGTGTTGAGCGACACGGCGGTGGCGAGATCCTCCTTGCGCACATAGGCCGTCACGATCGTTTTCGAGGCGGCGTGCGAGATGGCATTCACCCCGCCGTACAGCACTGTGAGCCCGAGAAGCCAAGGTAGCGTCAGCCAGCCCATCAGCGCGAAGACCGCAAACACGATGTTCGTGGCAAGCGACCCCCAGCAGGAGAACATCATGATCTTCTGCCGGTCGTAGCGGTCCGCGAAGATCCCCCCGATCAACTCCATCACGAGGCCCGGCAGCAGGAGGCATACGAGCGCCCACGCCAGCATCCGCTCGTCATGGCTGAGTTGCCAGACGACCAGTGGCGTCGTCACCCGGAACATCCATTTGGAGGTCATCTCCAGTACGCGCGCGAAAATGTAGTCGCGCAGCGGTGCCGTCAATGCGATGCGCGCAACCCGCCGCCAAGCCGCCTCGGCCGGCTCCTCCCTCGCGCGCCAGAAATCGTAGGTGATGTGCACGCCTGCCGAGCCCGCCTGTTCCAACCCACGCCTTCAGCGGCTCTCGCATGGCGGCTCGCCTCGAGCAACCCGCGCCCACAGCAAGGCTGCCTTGCACGATCGTCCGGCTCAAGTGCCCCGGGAAGCACCTGATAAGCACCGATATGGGCCCGGTAAGGTCAGGTCAGGTCAGGCTCGCAGCTTCGGCTCATTGCCGGCCCGGCCACCGGACCTGGCGCCCACCGAATGGCGGGCTCGGTGTTCAGTCTTTTCCCAGAGGTAAGGTTGCGTGACGAGTTGCAGCGCCGCCCGATAGGCCGCCAGCGAGATCATCAGCCAGTAGACAGGTACCAACAGAAGGTTGGGAATGAGCCACCCGATGTCGCGCCGCAACGCTGCGATCACCGCCAGCACCACCGCACTGGCGTACCCGGCCAGCAGGTTGAACAACGCAAGCGCGAACATCGCCCCGCCCAATGCGGTGTCCGGCGGCACCAGCGCCAGCCCTGCCGCAAGCTCCCAGATCAGCACGGCCAGAAAGATCGGATGGATCAACGCGGATAGCACGATGCCGCCCAGCAGAGCGTTGAAGGCGACGAACCCCTTGAGCCCTGCCTCGCGAAACAACTGCCCCGGATTGCGCATGTGTACGAGCCAGGTCTGCATGAACCCCTTCATCCATCGTGTCCGCTGCGGCAGCCACACCGCAAATCGCTCAGGCGCTTCCTCGAAGGTGGTCGAATCGAGCACCCGGACCCGACCGCCTGCCCGCGCGATCCTGATCCCGATGTCGGCATCCTCCGTGACGTTGTAGGCATCCCACCCACCGAGTTGCTCGATCACGGCCCGCGGAAAATGGTTCGACGTTCCACCAAGCGGAATGGGCACTCCCAGCCGCTCCAGCGCAGGTAGCATCGCGTCGAAAAGCGCGGCGTACTCGAGCATGAACTGGCGTGCGATCCATCCGGGTCTGGCGTTGTAGAGCGCCAGACGGCCCTGCACACACATAAGGTCTGCCGGCCCCGATCGGAACGCGGCCTGCGCGCGGCGCAACTGATCGGGCTCGGGATCGTCCTCGGCGTCATACACGACGACGAACTCCCCCCGCGCCAGCCCAAGGGCATAGTTGAGCGCCTTGGGTTTCGTCCGCGGCGGCACGTCGGGCACCACGACCACCCGCATGTATGTCGGCAGCGACAATCTGCGCAGCGCAGCCTCGGTCTCTTTGTCCACGCTCTCGATCACCAGCAGCACGTCTAGCTTGCCCGGCGGATAGTCGAGCCCACGCAGCGACGAGACCAGCCCCGGCACCACTTCCGCCTCCCGGAACAAGGGCACGATGATGCTGTAGACGGGCAACTCCGCGTCCGGCACACGCGGCAAGTGACGCTGACGCGGCCTGCGCAGAATGATCACAACTGCCAGCACACGCAGCCCGACGATGAGCAAGAACGGCAAAGCCATAAGCGCACCCAGTGCCGCAAGGGCTGTGTCCGGCGCTACGAGCAGACCGCCGAGAACCAGACCGGGCAACGTCGGCGCCATCAGCACCTGCCACGTCGCGAATGCAGCTCCCGCACTCATGTCGGGCTGTCGCCGCAACAAGCCGTTGGCCGCCCGATCCGCCCTCAGGCGACGAACTTCCGGCGGCTCGCTCCAGTCGATCTGCTGGGGCATGAGCAACAACGCGGCATTACCCCGCGCGCGAATGGCGACCACATCCTTCGCCACCTCGGCCGGCGTCGCCGACCACACGTCGACCACCTCGGTGATCCCTCCCTCGACGCGTGCGCTTGGCGCCGCCAGACGCACATGAAGCAGGTCCAGGTAGCGCGTCGCGCTGAGATGGCCCGCATGGAGCAGGATCATATGGGGCGACACACCGCGCGCAGCCCCCTCCTCGCAAGCCCCTTGCATGACCGCCGGGTCGATCCCCTGATCGACCAGGAAAGCATATTCGGCGATCAGATCCGGCAGCGGCGCGATCGCCCGCGACCGACGCGGCGCGCGCACGAATCGCCGTCCATGCTCGCCCCCCCCCGATGTCAAAGCGCGCCCGTCTCTCGCCCACGCGTCCCTCCAGGAGGCAAAGCCTCCAGAACCGCCGCCGCCCCCGCGACACGATTATGACCAAGTGTAGATTCTGACGCACGCTGACGCTAGTGAGGCGTCGCGCCTTAGTTGACCGACGGTGCGGCGAGGGTGGCGTCAACTCAGGCGCGATGAACGCCTCACTAAGCCATTGTTGATTCTAGTGGCCCGTAGCGCCTAAATCGCAACATGGCAGCAATTTCTTCCGATTTAGGCGCGACGTGAGAGCCACCAGACTACGTTCGCGCAGATTTCATCCCGATGTTCGGGCGCATTCAGCGAATTCCGCGATCTCGTTCAGTGCATTTCAGCCGCCGCTCCTTCCCGCCAACGTAAAACGACGTCGCACGATGACCAAAATGGCAAAACCCGCCGCATCCGCGCCGTGCTGGCCGTGCTATCTTCGCCTCGACGAATCTCGGTCCGCCGCGGACCGGATCACACTTCATCAAGCCCCCAACTCATCCTGACAGCCAGCCGCGAGCCGACGACCACAACAACCACCGGACCCCCCGCTTGTCGATGTCCTGCAACACACGAAATCTGCCAATCGGTCGCGCACGCCGGGCGCTGGCCGCCCTAACTGCGCTTGCGATGATGGCCTCGACCGCGCCGCCGCTGGCCATGGCTCAGTCGGCCAAGGCAACCAGTCCGCCCGCCGAGACCGAGCGCAACCAGCGCCGCCACACCCTGCGTTTCCTGACCACCAACGACTTCCCGCCGTTCAACTACACCGACGAGGACGGCGTGCTGACCGGCTTCCATGTCGATCTTGCCCGCGCCATCTGCCTTGAGCTCAACGTCCAGTGCGATGTCCTGCACCGCCAGTGGGAGGATCTACTGCCCGCGCTCGCCCGCCGGCAAGGCGATGCCGTTATCGCCGGCCACATGGTTTCGGCGCGCGCGATGGATACGGTGGACTTCACCGACCGCTATTTCTTCACTCCAGGCCGCTTCGTGGCACGGCGTGCTGGCTCCGAGATCGAGGTCACCCCGAGCGGACTTGCGAGCCGCCGCATCGGTGTCGCAAAGGGCACGACGCACGAGGCCTACCTCCAGGCGTTCTTTCCCGATACCGCAATCCAATCCTTCGAGACGCAGGAACTGGCGCGCGACGCGCTGATGAGCTCGAAGGTCGATCTCGTCTTCGACGACGGGATCAGCCTGGTGCTGTGGATCAACGGCGAGGCTTCCAAGGGCTGCTGCGATCTTAAAGGAGGCCCCTACCTCGAGCCCAAGTACTTCGGCGACGGCATCGCTATCGCCCTGGTCAAGAACGACTGGCAGCTCCGGGGCGACCTCAACGGGGCGCTGCGCAAGCTCCGGGCGAGTGGCCGATTCGAGGAGCTGGTGCTGCGCTATTTCCCTTATCGGGTGTTCTGAACAGCAGAATTATCCCAAGCCCAGGCCGCCCGCGGAACGCCTTCATACTGTTGTAAACTGACCATGACTTGATTGAGATCGTCAACGCGGGCAATCTGGCCCCTTGAAACGCGGGACCACCATCTCATGGCCACGCATTACCGTGCCTTGTTCATCTCCGACGTGCATCTGGGCACGCGATGGGCCCAGGCACCCATGCTCCTCGATTTCCTGGCTCAGGCTCGGGCCGATACCCTTTACCTGGTTGGAGACATCGTCGATTTCTGGCGCATCCGTCGCGGCCTCATCTGGCCAGATCCCCACGGCGAGGTGCTCAAGGCCATCCTTCGCCTTGCCCACGACGGCACCCGCGTCGTGTTGATTCCGGGCAACCACGACGCCGGTCTGAGGGCCTACTGCGGTACCAGCTTCGGAAATATCGAGATCCGGCAGAACGCCGTGCACGTGACCGCGTCCGGCAAGCGCTATCTGGTCACCCACGGCGACGAGTTCGACGTGGTCGTGAACCGGGCCCATTGGCTGGCTCTCCTCGGAGACCGCAGCTACGCCATGCTGCTCGCCCTCAATCGACCGTTCAACGCCGTCCGCCGCAGCATGGGCATGGAATACTGGTCGATCGCCGCCTACATGAAACAGCGCGTGAAAAGCTGCGTGAGCCGCGCTAGCGATTTCGAGCGCAGTCTCGTCGGGGCCGCACGCGAGCACGAGACCACCGGCGTGATCTGCGGCCACATCCATCGCGCAGCATCGCATGTGGTGGACCATGTCCACTACGTCAACACCGGCGACTGGGTGGAAAGTTGCACCGCCGCGGTGGAGACCGCCTCCGGTAAGCTCGAGCTCATCGAGTGGCCGACCTCGAGCACAGCAAGGGGCGCTAGAGATGAGCCGGCGTCTCCCATGGGAGCGGCAGCCTGATGCGCATTCTCGTCGCCACGGATGCTTGGCGGCCCCAGGTCAACGGGGTCGTCCGCACCTATGAGCGTCTGGAAGCAGAGTTGCGGGATCTCGGCGCGGAAATGGAGCTACTCTCGCCCGCCGAGTTCCGAACGGTCCCTTGCCCGACCTACCCCGAGATCAGCTTGGCCCTGCCCGGCTTCCGCCACGTCCACGAGCGGATTGCAGCGCTTCGTCCCGATGCCATTCACATCGCCACCGAGGGGCCAGTCGGCTGGATGACGCGCCGCTGGTGCCGCCGGCACGGTGTTCCCTTCACCACCTCCTTCCACACCCGTTTCCCGGAGTATCTGCGGGCCCGTTTCCGCCTCCCGATGACCTGGACCTACGCCGCTCAGCGCCGTTTCCACAACGCTGGCGCCGGCCTGATGGTCGCGTCCTCGAGCATGGCCGACGAGCTTCGCGCGCGGGGCTTCAAACGCCTGATGCCCTGGACGCGCGGCGTCGACACCGAGTTGTTCCGGCCACGCCCCGCCCGTGTCTTCGGCGAGGCCCCCGTATTCCTGTATGCTGGCCGCGTTGCCGTGGAGAAAAACCTCGAAGCCTTCCTCCGGCTCGACCTGCCCGGCCGCAAGGTCGTGGTCGGCGCGGGCCCGATGCTGCAAGACCTCTCCGCCCGCTACCCGGACGTCCACTTCACCGGCAAGCAGACCGGCGAGACGCTGGCGACGAGCTACGCGTCGGCTGACGTGTTCGTATTCCCGAGCCTCACCGACACCTTCGGCATCGTGCTGCTGGAGGCGATGGCCTCCGGCGTCCCCGTCGCCGCATTCCCTGTCACCGGCCCGATCGACAACGTCGTCGACGGCGTCACCGGCGCCCTGGACGAGGACCTCAGAAAAGCCTGTCTCGAGGCCCTGGAGCTCGATCGTACCCGCGTCCGCGACCATGCGCGCCAGTTCACCTGGGAGGCCGCTGCGCGACTGTTTCTGGACAACATCGAGGACGCGCTGTTCGCAGCCCAGGGCCGGCTTGCACCCGCACGCAGCTTGCGGCTCGCACGCCGGCCGCGTTCGGCCTGACCGCCGGCCGGCCCTTCACTCAACCGAGCGCTGCCGCCACCGCCATATCCGCCGCCGTTCCCAGGAAGATCAGCCAGCCCACCCACTGGTTGGAGCGGAAGCGCACCAGACAATTGGCGCTGTCATCGGTCGCAAGCGTCGCCACTTGCCAAGCCAGTTGAAGCGCGACGATACCCAGCACCGCGAACAGCACCGGCCCCGCGCCCGCGAGCCATGCCGCGAGCATCCAGAGCACGACGGCGCCCGCGTAGAACCCCACCAGTGCCGGCCGCGTCGCCTCGCCAAGCCGCAGCGCCGTCGACTTGAGGCCGAGCATCGCGTCGTCCTCCTTGTCCTGGTGGGCGTAAATCGTGTCGTAGCCGATCGTCCACAGGATGCAGGCTGCATAGAGCACGAACGTCGCCGGGGCGAACGAGCCCGTCACCGCCGTCCAGCCGACGAGCGCGCCCCACTTGAACGTCAGGCCCAGCATCACCTGCGGCCACCACGTGAAGCGCTTGAAGAAGGGATAGGTCGCAACCAGCCCCAGCGAAGCGATGCCCACCCACACCGTGAACCAGTTGAGCTGGATCAGCACCAGGAAGCCGACGAGGCACAGCCCGAGCCCGAACCCGAGCGTCTGGCGCACGCTCACCTGTCCCGACGGGATGGGCCGCAGCGCCGTGCGCTCGACGCGGCCATCGTAGTCGCGATCGACGATGTCGTTCCACGTGCAGCCCGCCCCGCGCATCACGAACGCGCCGACGAGAAACAGCGCGACGAGCCAGAGGTCCGGAAACGCCTGCCCGATCGAACGCTCGGCGAGCGTCTGCGACCACCAGCACGGAAACAGCAGCAGCCACGCCCCGATCGGCCGATCGAAGCGCGCGAGCTTGAAATAGGGCTTCAGTGCTGCCGGCGCGTAGGCATCGACCCAATTACGCGCCGGCGCATCCGCAATGATCCTGGACACGTTCCGACTATCGCCTGCTTGCAGATGCCGGCCGCCTCACTTCGCTGCCGTCACCATGATCTCGACGAGCAGGCGCGGATCGGCGAGCTTTGCCTCGACGCAGGCGCGCGCCGGCAGATCCTTGCCGCCGTTCCATTCCTTCCACACCACGTTCATCTCCGCGCGCAGCTTGATGTCCGGCACCCAGATCTGCGCCTGCACGATCTTGGACTTGTCGGTGCCGCACTTGGCGAGCAACGCGTCGATCTGGCCGACGACGTCGCGCGTCTGTTCCTTGACGCCGACGGTCGGGTCGCCAGCGACGATGCCGGCGAGGAACACGAAGCCGTTGGCCTCCACGGCCTTGCTCAGGATGTCGGATGGGTCGTGGCGCTTGATGGTCATGGGTGTCTCCCGTGCTGGTTTGGCTGACCTTCCCCTAGCACACCGCGCGCCGATCCTGGAAATCGACGCCTTCAGATCGAGCCAGACCGCGTCACCGCACCTGAACCAGGGCCATCCCCTGTCGCCACGCCAGGGCGATCCACGGTTTTGACCAGAGCGGTCATGGCCGACCATAGATCTCACTGGTTCGGCACCATCCGATTTGGCCTCGCCTGCCGTCCCGCGCCTGCAGACATCCGGGAAAAAGGTGGCTGTCCCCAATTGTGCGTCCCCAATTGTGGAATCCGGGCGGTTTAGCAGCCGAGGCGGCGATAGATCGCCGGCACGTCGATTGCCCTAGGACATCAAGCCTCCCGCCTCGACATAGAGCGGGAAGATGAACATCGACGGCAGGCTATGCCGCAGGGCGAGGTCTGCGATCGTCCTCTGGTACGGTGTAAAATTCACGCTGGAGAGTACGAATTCGCATTCTGCCATTCCCTGATCTCTGCTCTGCGCCCACCATTACCTACTTACGTCTACAGTCCCGCTCCTGCGCCAACGCCCAACCCCGGGGGTAGAGATCCACCAGAGGAAGGCCTCGCCGCTGCGCGAGGAACGGCGGGCTGTCGCCTGATGGTTGCCGATGCTTTGCCAGGCGCACCCGCTATGCCGGACGCTGGTGACGATCGGCTCCGTGTCACACTGGACGGTGGAAGAGCTGCCACTTGGGTGAATGAGAAGCTCTCGTTGAGGGCTGCCTCCTCCCACGGAATTTGCTTGTTGTTCGTCTCCTGCATGACTGATCGACGGATGCGGATCATCAACTCTTGGATGGTGATCCCTCGCGTGCCGATGTGCTGAAGAAGTGCTCGCGTGAAGGGACTGTTGCGACCTTTTCCATCGTCGGCGACATTGTCCAACTGAGTAGCGTAGGCCCTGAACACGCCTGCGGAATAGGCGCTAGGCCTCAAATTCGACGCTCCGTTGCCTCGCAGTATAGGCAGTGATCGACTGCTGGCTGAAACAAGTTGCAGACCCAAGGCGTCCTTCGCAGCGCCTGTCCTGCAGGCGTCGAGGAAGACGATTCCCAGTTTGGCCGCTTGAAGTGGCTGCAGCACGGTGGAGAACCCAATCAGGTGATCGTCGAGGGGATTGCCTCCCTGGTCACTGGCATCCGGCAGCCGGAGGGTCGCTGGAACGTCGACAGGCAGCAGAAAGCTCTCGCCGTTCACGGTTATGCCGTGACCAGCATAAAATACCAGCGCGATGTCCTTGTCTGTAACCCGGGACGCGAAATCGTGAAGCCTTGCGCGCATCAAGGCATGATCGGCATCCGTAACGAGAACGACTTCAAACCTGAGGCTCTTCAACTTCCCGGCGATATCCGTTGCGTCGTTGACGGGGTTCCTGAGCGGGGACACGCTGGTGTAGTTGGAGTTGCCGATCGCAAGTGCCAGACGACGCTGCGCAAGGCTGTCGGTAGTCACTGCCGAACAGCCGATGCAGCTGACGGCTCCGGTCAAAAGCAGCCGACGGAAAAACAGCGAGCCGCGCATTACCATCACGTAGCGCCTCCATCATCAAAGCACTCTGATAGCATAAAGACCTCAACATGGAAGGTTCACCACGACCGTGTTGGTTGCGATATCGTGTTGGTGTTCATCAGCGCCGAGGTCACCGAGGTCACCATGTCGTCGATTGCTGTCCGTTCATTTTTATTGGCCATCACCTGCTGCCTGCTGATCCTTCGCGGCGAGAGCCCGGCCCTAGCCCAACGAGCGGCCGAACACTGGGTGCCGATCGGCTCGATCACCATCCCCGGCGGAGCGAAGCGGCACCGCACGGACCTCCCCGAATCGCGATTGCGCGTGACGGCAATCCGGCTCTTGGCAAAGGACACGCCGCTCAGGATCACGCGGATTTCTGTCGCCTACGCCAACGGCCAGATGCACTTTGACGAGCGCGCGATCGAACTGGCGCCTGGCAAGCCGTCCATCATGATCGATGCCAGGGACGAGGGGCGGATCATCGACTCCATTACGCTCGACTTGCAGACTGCACCCGGTACGCCGATCATGGTGGAACTGCAGGGTAAGGCCGAGTTGACTGCTCCACCTCGTGCAGTAGCCGCAAAAGAAGTAGTTGCGTCCACCCCGCGGGGAAGCGGCGACGTTCTGGCCACGCCCAAACGCAAGTACGTCGAGCTCGGCATTTTTTACGGCACCAATCGGCGCCAGGAGGAGAACCGGCAAAAGAACGGCAGAAGTCTCGCCACGTTCAGCGGCGAAATCGGCCGCGACCTGGTTCTGGGCCGGGCAATCGTGACCATCCCAATCGAGCGAGAGCGCGGCAGCATTCCGCGCCCGGAAACCAACCTGCTTTTCACGCGGATCGCGTTCCGAAAGGAGGACCCGGATCGCGACTTCACGCTTGCCGCCATAGACGTTCTGAGCGCAGCCGAGCTCGATATGCAGATCTCCACCTGAATCGGTGACTTTGCGCACCGTTCGGCTGGCTGCTTTGCAAGTGGCTGGATCGGGGTGGCCGGTGGCAGAAGGGCGAAAGCGCGCAGGCTTCGCACTTCGCGGGGGCGACACGCCCCGGCGGCTGGCACTGCGACGCTGGCG
>CAMAYR010000026.1 GCA_945862355.1 Devosia equisanguinis
CCGGCGTGACGATGTTGCCGAAGCCGTAGCGCGGTTGGTTGGAGCCGACGATGTAGAGGTTCTTCACGTTGGCTGGAAACGCACTGCCGTAGATTTGGGCCGCGTCGTTGCGGACCTCGATCAGGCCGTGGGGCAGGAACGGGAAGCTGTTGTGATATCCCGTCGCGGCAATCACGAGGTCGTACTCGCCCGTCGAACCGTCACGGAAGTGGATGCGACTGCCCTCGAAGCGCTCGATGTCGGGGCGCGGCTCGATGCGGCCCTGCGCGAGATAGCCGAGAAGCTCGGTGCCGAACGTCGGGTGGCGCTCGAACAATTTCTGCGCCGGACGTGGCAGGCCATAGCTGCGATAGTCGCCGACGACGAGCCGCACGATGCCGCGCAGGATCCAGCGCTACATGAAGACCGGCAGGCTCCAGATCGGCAGGTCCGTAAGCGGCCGGCCGAGAAACGTCTTGGGAAGGAACCAGTAGCCGCTGCGCAGGCTCATGTCGCTCGAAAGCCCGACGCGGGCGGCTTCGGAGGCGATGTCGCAGGCGGAGTTGCCGCCGCCGATCACGAGCACGCGCTTGCCGGCGAGTTGCGCAGGCTCGCGGTAGTCGTGCGCGTGGATGATGTTGGCGGTCTCCTGGCCGGGATAGCTCGGCCAGCGCGGGGCGCGGTGGTGGCCGTTGCAAACGACGACGCCCTTGTAGTGGCGCTCCTCCCGGCCATCGAGCACCACCCGCCAAGTGTCGTTGGGTAGCGGGCGGACGGCAGTGACCTGACGGCCGCATTCCACGCGCTCATCGAGACCGAACCGGCGCGCGTAGCTCTCGAGATAACGCAGCATCTGCGCGGCGCTGGGGAAATCCGGATAGTCCTCCGGCATCGGGAAATCGGCAAAGGCCGTCGTGCGTTTGGAGGAGACGATGTGGACGTTGGCGTAGAGACCATGGCGCCAGTTCCCACCGATTCCCGGGCCGGCATCGACATGGTCGTAGGCGATGCCACGCTCGTTCAGGGCCTTGGCCATCGCCAGACCGATCGGGCCGGCGCCGATCACGAGGAGCTTGTTGCGAAACGTCATGACGCGAACCCGGCCCAAAGCTTACAGAACGCCGATCTACTGGCGCTCGTCCCGCGATCAAGCGAATTTGCTTCAGATCCAGTACGATGGGTAGTCGTCTTAAGTGCGGATACGGTGGTCGGGGGTGTTGGCCCAAAAGCTTGGTTAATCGAAAGCCGGCTCAGCCGCGCGCGCCGAAGATGGCGCTGCCGACGCGAACGTGGGTAGCGCCCAGCTCGATGGCGCTCTCGTAGTCGGCGCTCATGCCCATGCTCAGTCCTGAAAGCCCTTGCTCCCTGGCCAGCTTGGCGAGGAAGGCGAAGTGGACCGCGGGCTCCTCTTCGTGCGGGGGAATGCACATCAGGCCGGCGATCTCGATTTTCAGTTCATCGCGGCACAAGGCCAGGAGGGCAGGCAACTCAGTGGGCGTTACGCCCGCCTTCTGCGGCTCGTCGCCCGTATTGACCTCGATGAACAATTGCAGGCGGCGCTGCTGGTGGGCCATCTCCTCGGCGATGGCGCGGGCGATCTTGGGCCGGTCGATGGTGTGGATCGCGTCGAACAAGGCGACGGCCTCGCGGGCCTTGTTGGACTGCAACGGGCCGATGAGGTGTAACTCGACGCCCGCGAAGCGCTCGCGTAGTGCCGGCCACTTGGCTTTGGCCTCCTGCACGCGGTTCTCGCCGAACACGCGCTGGCCGGCCTCGAGCACGGGCACGATCTCGGCCTCGCCGAATGTCTTGGAGACGGCGACGAGGGTGACCATCGCCGGATTACGGCCCACGTCGCGGGCTTTGGCGGCGATGTGGGCCTGAACGGCTGCTAGCGCGGGATGTCGTGTGGTCATGGCGTTGTTTCGGTAGAATGCGGCGAGGGTATCGGGCGGCACGAGCTTCACTTCGATCGGACCGCCCTTTTACAAAGAAATGTCTCCGAAATCGAAAAACATCGACATGAGTGGGGTCAATCCACGCCAATACACCGGGTCGCCTTGACCGCGCCGTGCATCCGGGCCCAATACCGCCCCAGATTTTCACCAATCTCACAGTCAGCACCGCCATGTCCGAGACCAAGATCATCGAACGCTACAATGCTCCCGTCGCCGAGAGGCGATGGCAAGAGGCTTGGGAAAAAGCCAATATATTCAGCGCATCTAACGTGGACGCGCGGCAGAAATGCTATGTGCTCGAGATGTTCCCGTATCCTTCCGGGCGCATCCACATGGGGCACGTGCGCAACTACACGATGGGCGACGTTTTCGCCCGCTACAAGCGCGCGAAGGGCTTCAACGTGCTCCACCCGATGGGCTGGGATGCGTTCGGGATGCCGGCGGAGAACGCCGCGATGGCGCGCAACACGCATCCAGCGACGTGGACCTATCAGAACATCGCCGCCATGAAGGCCCAGCTCAAGAGCATGGGACTGTCACTCGACTGGTCCCGCGAGATCGCCACGTGCGACGTCGAATACTATACCCAGCAGCAGAAGATCTTTCTCGAGATGCTGGCCAAGGGGCTGGCCTATCGCGGAACGGGCAAGGTCAACTGGGATCCGGTCGACCAGACCGTGCTCGCCAACGAGCAGGTGATCGACGGTCGCGGCTGGCGGTCTGGCGCGCTCGTGGAGAGCCGCGAGATGCCGGTGTGGTATTTCCGGATCACGCGCTACGCCGACGAGTTGCTGTCGGCACTCGACACGCTCGAGCGTTGGCCGGAGAAGGTCCGTCTGATGCAGGCGAAGTGGATCGGCCGCTCGGAAGGTCTTTCGATGCGCTATGCGCTCGAGGGCAAGTCCCTGCCGACCGACGGAAAATGGACGGAGCTCGAGGTCTTCACGACGCGCGCGGACACGATTTTCGGCGGTAGCTTTTGTGCGCTGTCGCCGGGCCATCCGCTGACGCTGGAGCTGGCCAGGACCAACGCCGAATTGCTGGCGTTCATCGATGAGTGCGCACGGGTCGGCACCTCGGAGGAGGAGTTGGCACGGGCGGAGAAGAAGGGCTTCGACACGGGGCTGACGGCGACGCATCCGCTGATCCCGGATCGCAAGCTCAAGGTCTATGTCGCCAACTTCGTACTGATGGGCTACGGCACCGGCGCGATCTTCGGTTGCCCGGCGCACGACCAGCGCGACTTCGAGTTCGCGACCAAATACGGACTGACTATCACCCCGGTCGTGGTTCCGGCGGACCAGGACCCTGCAGCGTTCAAACTGGCGGGCGAGGCCTACGATGGGCCGGGACGGCTCGCAAACTCGGCGTTCCTCGACGGAAAATCCATCGAGGAGGCCAAGGCCGAAGTCGCTAGCCGGCTCGAAAAGCTCGGGAAAGGTCAACGGCAGGTGATGTATCGCCTGCGTGACTGGGGCGTGTCGCGCCAGCGTTACTGGGGCTGCCCTATCCCGGTGATCCATTGCGATGCGTGCGGCGTCGTGCCGGTGCCGAAGAGTGATCTGCCGGTCAAGCTGCCGGAGGATGTGACGTTCGACGTGCCGGGCAATCCGCTCAACCGGCATCCGACGTGGAAGCACGTCGCGTGTCCATCGTGCGGCAAGCCCGCCGTGCGCGAGACAGACACGATGGACACGTTCGTGGACAGCTCGTGGTACTTCGCGCGCTTCTGCTCGCCGCAGGATAGTGATCCGGTGAATGCTGCGGCTGCCAACTATTGGCTGCCCGTCGACCAGTATATCGGCGGCATCGAGCACGCGATCCTGCATCTGCTCTACTCGCGCTTCTTCGCCCGCGCGATGGTCGAGACGGGACATCTCGGCGTGAAGGAGCCGTTTGCGGGACTGTTCACCCAAGGCATGGTGGTGCACGAGACCTATCAGGACACGGCGGGCAAATGGCTGCTGCCGGCCGATGTGCGTTTCGAGGACGACGGGGCCGGCGGTCGCAAGGCGTTTCAAATCGACACTGGTGCGCCAGTGACTATCGGCGCCATCGAGAAGATGTCGAAGTCGAAGTCGAACCTCGTCGATCCCGACGACATCATCTCGAGCCACGGGGCGGACTGCGCGCGCTGGTTCATGCTGTCGGATAGCCCGCCGGAGCGCGACGTGATCTGGACCGATGCCGGCGTGACCGGTGCGGGGCGGCACATCCAGCGTGTCTGGCGCCTCGTCAACGAGATCGCGGATGCGGCGGTGCCGGTGGGCAATCCCCGGCCGGAGCGCTTCGGGGAAGCGGCAATGGAGCTGCGGCGGGCCAGTCATAAGGCGCTGTCCAAGGTTGCCGTGCAGATCGAGGCGCTGCGCTTCAACGTGGCAGTGGCCCAGGTCTACGAGCTCACGTCGGCCCTTCAGGCTGCGACGGCGAAGCCCGGCGATCCGGGTATGGGCTGGGCGCTGCGGGAGGGGGCCGAGCTGTTGGTGGGCATGATCGGCCCGATGATGCCGCACCTGGCGGAGGCGTGCTGGGCGAGGCTTGGATACAACACCTTGCTGGCGGAACAGCCTTGGCCGGCCCTAGAGGCAGCGCTGCTCGTTGACGATACGATCACCATTGCCGTACAGGTTAATGGCAAGCGAAGGGATGAGCTGACGATTTCCCGCATGGCCGGAAACGCAGAGATCGAGGCGGCGGCGCTTAAGCTGGAGCCTGTGGTTCGCGCGATGGAAGGCAAGGCGCCACGCAAGGTGATCGTCGTCCCGCAGAGGATCGTGAATGTCGTCGTCTGAGGCGTCCAACTCGACCGCCAACTCGACCGCAAAGCGGCGTGCCAGCGGCGGCATCTCCCGCCGCGGTGCGCTGCGTATGGCCGGCCTCGGCTTGGTCGCCGGTTTGGCAGGCTGCGCTGACGGCAGTGGCTTTCGTCCATTATACGGCTCGCTCGGTGGCAACACCGAGGTGAAGCTGGCCCAGGTGGAATTCACACCGATACCTGGCCGCAATGGCCAGCGAATCCGCAACGAGCTGATTTTCAAAGCCTATGGTGGCGGCGATCCGAAGCCGGCGCGCTACCGGATGGATATCGCCGTAAAGGAAACGGCGACGACGACGCTGGTGCTGGTGGACGGCACGTCGGCTGGGCAGATCTATCAGATCGAGGCCAAGTTCCAGCTTATCGACATCGCCACGAAAAAGGTGATGCTGCAGGGCATCAGCCAATCCCGCGCGGCCTCGGAGCGCTTTACCAACGTGTTCTCGAACGTGCGCGCGGCCGACGAGGCGCAGGAGCGCGCGGCTAAGACCATCGCGACGGATCTGAAAGCGCGTCTGGCAGGTTTTCTCAGCACCGTGCCGGCCTGAAGGCGGCTGGGCCTGGGATCCGAAGGGAGATGGCGTATTATTGCGCCTTGGGCCCTGGCGCTCATCGGGGTTGGCCATGCTCCCTGGTCCAAGAGGGGTGGATGATAGCCAGGACGCTTGATCCCAGGCAGCTTGCTCCATGAATCCGTCGAGGGCGCTCACGTGGTAGCGATCAAAGGTCCGCAGGCCGCGAGCTTCGTCAAGGCGCTCGAGCCGCGTTTTGTCGCTGTTCTCGTCTACGGCGAAGATGCCGGTCTCGTCTCGGAGAGGGCGCGGGCTGCGGCTGAAGCATTTGCCGGCCGCTCCAAGCCGCCGGGCGAAATACTGCGGATCGAGGACAGCGATCTGGATGGCGATTCCGACAGGCTGCACACCGAGTTGCGCACCGTGTCGATGTTCGGCGGCTCGCGCGTGATCCGCACAAGCTCCAGTCGAAAAATCAACGCTCAGTTCCTGAAGCCCCTTCTGGAGCCGGGCGCAATGACGGGCACGCTGGTGGTCGAGGCCGGCGGGCTTCGGCGCGAGGATGCCCTGCTCAGGTTGTTCGACGGCTCCAGCATCGCGGCCGCCGTGCCTTGCTATCCCGACGAGGCGCGGGATCTTGCGAGCGTCGTTCGCGAAGCGATGGCGGAGGCAGCCGTCGAGATCGCGGACGATGCGCGCCAGCTACTCGTCAGCCGTCTGGGCGCCGATCGCGCGCTGTCGCGGTCGGAGATCGAAAAGCTGCTGCTCTATGTGCATGGAACGGGCAAAGTAACAGCGGAGGATGTCGAGGCCATCGTGGGTGACGCATCGGAGACGGCGATCGACGTCATTCTCATGGCGGTCAGCGGTGGAAACGGTCGCAAGGCGATCACCGAGCTCGACCGTGCGGTGGCGGCGGGCGATAGCCCACAAGGCATTATCGTGATGGCGCTGCGCCACTTCCAGCGCCTGCACCGTTTGCGCGCCATGCTCGACCAGGGCCGGTCGTTCGAGGATGCTGCGCGCAGCATGCGCCCACCGCTGCACTTCAAGTCGAAAGGCATCATCGAAGCGCAGATCAGAAGCTGGGATGCGAGCCGTCTCGATCGCGCGATCGCGGTTCTGTCACGCACTGCCAAAGATGCGCGGCTGTCTAGTCAGCTCGAGGCGACGCTTGCCGAGCGCATGATGCTCGAGCTTGCCGCGATGGTCGCCCCGTCGCGGCGTTGATTGGGCTGCCCCTCGGCAGCGCAATTCTCGTTGGACTATACGCGCACAGGACCGAAGCCCGCGAGATAGGCCCACACGCGCACCAGTGCGTAGGTGTCGAGCCAGCAGTACTCGAGCAACTCGCGGCGGATCTGCTCCCGCCTTTCCTGCGTGGTGTCTGGCCGGATCGCCTCGAGGAACGCAGCGGCGGCCATCGCGCCGTCCTTCACACCTGTGAGGGTGTCGTAGTCGAGCTCTGGCACCATGCTCGGCAGTACGGCCTTGATGCTCCAACTGCCGTGCTGGTCGGGATGGTAGTAGTAGCGGCGCGCGATCGGCAGCACGTCGACCATGCGCATGGCGATCGCGTCGAGCGCGCGCACTTTCTGCGGGAAACGCTGGCCGAGCTCGCGGATGCGGCCGGCCTCGAACTGTACGTTGTAGACGTAGACGGGGCCCCGGCCCTCGCACGCAGAAATCAAGGTGTCGGCGAATTCGGCGCATGGATCAGCGCCGGAAATGTCGAGGAACTCGTGGTGTGCGAGCGAGCCGTCGGGGGCCAGCTTGTGCAGGCTGAACTGGAAGGGGAGCTGTTGGTAGGGACGGGTGCCCTTCCAGACAGGAATGGTGAACTGCACGGTTTCGAAATCGAGGAAGCAGGCCGGCATAGGCTGGCCCTTCAACTCTCGGGCGGCGCCGGCGTGGTCGAAGTAGGGTTTGCCGGATAGCGTCGCCTTCTTGACGCGGAGCTGGATCTCGTTGAGCAGATCATCAGGCACGTCGCGAAGGTCGGTGATCGACTTGGTCTCGATGAACGCCTTCACGTCCTTCTTCTGCAGGCGCGGCAGCCAGTCTATCGGGTATTCCGGCTGTGGCTCGGAAGCGCTGCAGTGGTGGTAGAAACCGCAGGCGAAGGGCGTCGAGCAATGGCCGCCGGTGCGGATGTCGGGCTCTTTGGCGAGCGCGGCGATCTCGTGGGCCGTATCGATCCACTGGGCGACCTCTCCGGATAGCGCGGTCGTCTCCGCGGTCAGATCCTTCTCAGCCAACAGTCCATCGTAGTCGCCATCTCCTGGATAGACGAAGCTGCTGTCGATATGCGCGACTGCGATAGCGCGCAGCGGTATGCCCGCCGCGCGCGCGATGTAGGCTTGAATGGCGGCGTCCTCACGGTGGTAGTCCTTCACGCTAGTCGCGGACTTAACCTCGACCATGCGCCAGTCGGGCGGTCGTTTGTCGCCCACGGGAAGCATCACGTCGGCGAACGCGAGGCCGCCACCGGCTGCGTAACCCGCCTCGAAAACGGGCTTAGCCTCGGCAAGAACCGCCTTGCTGCGCTCGAGCGCCGGACCGAAGCCGATCTTCTGGGCATCGATCGTCTCGCCCGTGCCGTCGGGGTCGTAGATGCGCTGGGCCAGCCGGCCGAGCTCGTTGCCGGCCTCCATGCGGGCTTCGGCACCCGCTGAATCCGCCCTCAGCTCGGGATTGTGCACCTCGAGCCAGAGCCGGCGTGGACACTGCCGCCAGGCTATCAGCTTGGATTTGGAGAGCAGCTTCGGCATGGCCCGTACCTCGCCCGTCGCCATTCCGCCCGGAAACGGGGGGACCTGAACGCGGCATAGGACGAAACGCTCCCGAAGTGTGCAATCGCAATCGTTGTCATCGCAATCGGCACCTGTGGACGACAACCACTGTCCGAGCGCTTGGGCTGCCCCGGGGATGGCGAGGTTCGATGGTTCATGGGGACGCGCCTATACCGTTCCTCAACCGAAAAAACATACGATCCGGGGTTTCCGCTTCCATCCTGAAAGGGCTACGCGATGGCCAGCCAACCGATCGCCCTGGGTAGCTACGTGCCAGCGGTCGACGGACTGCGGGCGTTGGCCGTGGCCGGGGTGATCGTCCATCATTTGGGCATGTTCGGCTTCGCCTCCGACATCGGGTGGGCCGGTGTCTGGCTGTTCTTCGTGATCTCGGGATTCGTCATCACGAACTCGGTGGACGGTGTGGCCTATCGAGGCCAGAGCTTCAGCCGGAAACTAAGTATTTTCTGGGCGCGAAGGGTCCGCCGGATACTGCCGCTCTATCTGCTGATGATCGGGGTGGGGACGATCATCGTCCTCACCGTGCCAGGTTTGCGGTATCAGGTGGAGCAATTGCCCTATCTGCTGACGTTCACCTATAATTTCCACAGGCTCTCGCCGGACTATAGCCACACGAAGCTGTTCGGCCACTACTGGAGCCTCAGCGTCGAGGAGCAGTTCTATCTGCTGTTTCCTTTGATCTATTTCAGCGTTGCGGGGCGCGCGAGGGTGGCCATTCTGGTGGGGGTGGTACTGCTTGCACCAGGCATTCGCTGGATCGTGGGGGAAGTGGCCGGGGCCACGATTAGCCCTGCCAGCGCACCGCTGGCCGTCGCGATGTTCTCGCCGGGGCACTTTGATGCGTTTGCACTTGGGGCGCTGATTGCGATCTTTCGTGAACGGATCGCTCGATGGCGGTTCAGCCTTCCTCTGGCTGCTGCCTCAACCGGTGTCTTGCTCGCCGGGTATCTCGCAGCCTGCGTTGCGGCGGCGGCCGACAAGAGCGCGGGAGAAGCGATTCTGGCAGGCTTCCAGATCAACGCTTCGGGCACGCTTGCCCAGGTAGGGCTCTATTGCGTCCTCAACGTACTGTTCGCAACGCTCGTGGTTGGTGCAGTGGTGGGATGGCGACCGCTCGCGATACCGCTGGCAACGGCGCCGATGCGCTATCTCGGCAGGATTTCCTACGGGCTCTATGTGGTTCATTTTCCGCTGTTGGCCGTTCTCCTTGGAAACGGCGATCGCAGCGTAGGCGCACTCGAAGTAGCGCTCTATCTCGGCACACTGCTGGCGATCTGCCACCTGCTCTACGTCTATTTCGAGCGGCCGATCATGGAACAGCGGTGGGGAAAGTGGCGGTGGGGGCGGCCGGGAACGGCAGCGACTTGAGGGTCAGGCCGCGATACACGAGCGGATCAGAACGTCCGCGCCTTCGATGCGAACCTCATAGATGGCCAAATCGCCCGTGCCGGCTGGGCCCGTAAGGCATTTGCCGGTTGCGAGTTCGAACGCTGCCGCGTGCAGCGGGCACTCGATTTCCGCGCCGGTGATGAAGCCGTCGCACATCAATGCGTAGGCATGGGGGCAGATACCCGCGAGCGCGTAGACTTGTCCGTCGTGAACGGCGAGCACGACATCGCGCTCGCCGTATTGGGCGCCGAACGGCGCGCCCGGCGCGATGTCGGCCAGCGCTGCAACGCGCTGCCAGGCTTCGGTCTCGGCCATAATGCCGGGCCTATTCGGCTGCCTGCGGCCGCTGCAGCAGGGCCTGCTCGTCGGCATTCAGGCGATCGAGAATGCGGCGGGCCTGGATTACGCCGGTGTCGGCGTTGATGTCGAGTTGCGGCGGGTTCTTGATCATGTCGAGGTTCTTCTGCTGGGCCTCGAACACGGCGACGTCCTCGTTGAAGGCCATGCGGATCTGCTCGAGCAGCATGTCGGAGAGAGCGGCGTTCTTGGGGTCCCAATTGTGGGCCTGCCCCCAGAAGTAGTGGCTCGTAGTCTCCGTCTCGGGCGTGATGGCGTTGAGGTTGCGCATCTCGATGCCGCCGACGCGCTTGCCCTCCGGCGCGCCGGTTCCCGTCGGCGTACAACCGACGTCGAGCCGCAGAAACGCCGGCGGGCGCCAGTCGATGATCTGCCAGCGGTCCACGTTGGCAGTGAAGCCACCGGCCTTCACGAACGTCGGCGGTGCGGGTGCGTCGATGATCCAGCGTGTGACCTGCACCTCCTCGGGACCGCGCGTGACCTTGACGCTGGCGTTGTCGACGAGAGCCGAGTTGCCGATCGTGGTCTCATGCACGAATGCCAGATGCGTCAGGTCGAGCAAGTTGTCGACGATGAGCTGCCAGTTCGACTTCACGTGGAGGTAGGACGTGCGCGCGCCCCAATTCTCGTCGTCCAGCCAGTGGAAATCGACGATCTTGGCGGGATCGGCAAGTGCGGGATCGCCCATCCATATCCATACCCAGTGATAGCGCTCGACGATCGGATAGGTGCGGATCTTCGCGTTGGGAGGGATCATGTCCTGGCCGGGAATTCTGACGCAGGCACCTGATCCGTCGTATTGCAAGCCGTGATAGTGGCATTGAAGGCGGTCGCCCACGATCTTGCCCAGCGAGAGCGGCAGGTGGCGGTGAACGCAGCGGTCCTCGAGTGCGACGACCGTGCCGTCCTCCTTGCGGTACATGACGACCGGCTCGCCGAGCAGCACGCGGCCCAGGGGCTTGCGCTCGATCTCGTGATCGTTGGCGGCGACGTACCAGGCGTTCTTGAGGAACATTGGGCGTAACTCCCTGTGGCGGCGGATATGCGGTGCCGAAACCATCCTGGCAAAATGGTTCCGCGTATTCTTAGGCAGCCAAGATGAAGCGCGCCGCGCGGAAAATCAACCGCCCGACCGAAAGCGGACCGAAATCCAGACCAAAATCGGTGGCCCGTGCGTTCACTGACGGTCGGCTGGCTCGCTGATGTTCCGGTTCCGCATTTGCTTCCCCTTGCCGCACGGCCCAGAACAATTGTCGCAAACAGATGGAGAGATGGCAAGTATATGATTGCAATGTATATTCTGCGGCGACGAGCATCGGGATGGCTGAAGGTGCCGCGCATCGGAGCTGGACGACCAGCGCGCTTCAGATCGAGTGCGTTCGAGATCGAGAACTTCGCCACTCGACCCAGCCAAAAGTATGCGGCAGGCTACTCGATCATCATACGAGGGCCCGGGCGTCGGCTGACCTATTGGTCACGTCGGCGGGAACATCTGTGGTTGCCGCCAGAACCACGTCGATCTTGCGTAGCTCGGCGGCAATGTTGTGAAGTCGCCGCGCCACCTTTGCCACGAGGTGCTCAGCCAGCGAGGGGTCGTCGAGCATGATCGCGAGCATCGCGTCCCGCGTGATGCGCAGGGCGCGGACGTTCGTGCGGGCGACGACCGTGGAGGAATAGTCCGTCTCGATCAGCATCGCCATCTCGCCGAGCAGGGAGCCGGACTCGATTTGCTCCTCATGCTCGGGTGGCGCCATCGGCGCCTTGATGCGAACGGCATCGCCGCCGACGACGATGATAGCGGCGTCACCCTGGCCGCCATCCTCGATGAGCAGTTGACCGGGCTTATAGACCACCCGCTCGGCATGGCGAGCGATCTCGGTGATCTGCAGCGGCTTCAGGCCCTGGAATATCTCGAGGCGCGCTAGATGCGCCGATACTGCGTCCATCGACATCGGAGCCCCCAAAACCCCACGAGCCCGCATCGCGAGCGAATACAAGTGGAGCGGTTAGTCCAACGATTCGGGGGCGTGGGTCCACCAGCGGGCCGTGGCCTCCGCGCCACTGGGGATAATCGGGGCAGAGCGGGGGCTCCGCCTGATGCCTGATGCCTGATACTTGCCGGGTGCGGACTAACCTGCCTTGAAATCAAGCGGATGGCGATTGTCGTGCGATCGACGGTTTCGGCGAAGGGCCTCAACCGATCGCAGTTGTTTGATTTATCGTGCGATTCACGATTTCGGCGAAGGGCCTCAACCGATCGCACTCATGGCATCAGCTTGTAGCCGCCAGCCTCGGTGACAAGTAGTTGCGCGGCCGAGGGGTCCTTCTCGATTTTCTGGCGCAGACGATAGATGTGCGTTTCGAGCGTGTGTGTCGTGACGCCGGCATTGTATCCCCAGACCTCGTGCAGCAGCGTCTCGCGAGAAACGACCTTCTCGTCTGCGCGATAGAGGTACTTGAGGATCGAGGATTCCTTCTCGGTAAGCCGGATCTTGCCGCCCTTCTCGTCGACGAGCTGCTTGGCGGCCGGCTTGAACGTGAACGGGCCGATCGTGAATACGGCGTCCTCGCTCTGCTCATGCTGGCGCAACTGGGCGCGAATGCGGGCCAACAGAACGGCGATCTTGAACGGTTTGGGAACATAGTCGTTGGCGCCGGCATCGAGGCCGAGGATCATGTCGGCGTCGGAGACGTTACCGGTCAGCATGATGATCGGTGACTTGAAGCCTGTCTTCCGAAGCTGCTTGCACAGCTCGCGTCCGTCCATGTCGGGCAGGTTCACGTCGAGGATCAACAGGTCGAAATGCCCCGACCTTGCCTGCTCGAGGCCCTTGGCCGCGGTCGGCGCCGTCGCGAGCTCGAACTCGTCGTAGAGCGACAGTTGCTCGCGTAGCGATTCGCGCAGATCGTCGTCGTCGTCGACGATGAGAATCTTCCGTGCCGCGCTCATGATGTAATTCTCCTGCGCTTACGGCGCTTGCCGACCCTGCGGCGAGCTATCAATAAGACAACGTCCGGTGGCGTGCCAAGTGCAGGCTCGTCGTTTACGGCCAATAGAGACCAGGGATGACAACAATTTGAGAAGGATCAAGAGGGCTGGGCGGCTGACGGTAAGGGGCCGGACCGCCGCGGCCACGCGGGGCTGGCTCGAAATGGGGTGGCTGCGGCTGCCTTGTGCGCTCGGCCGCTCGGGGCGCAGCGCGCGCAAGCGGGAGGGGGACGGCGCAACGCCGATCGGCCGATTCCGGCTCGTGGCGGTGCTGTTTCGGTCCGATCGGCGACGGCGACCGGCAACGGGGCTACCTGTCAGGGCTATCGGGCCGGAGCAGGGCTGGTGCGACGCCAGCACGGATCGCAACTACAACCGGGCGGTCCGGCTGCCATATTCCGCGAGTGCGGAGCACATGTGGCGGGACGACCGGCTCTACGACATCGTGGTGGTCCTCGATCAGAACACGCGACCGCGCAAGCGCTTCGGTGGCAGCGCAATTTTCATGCATGTGGCCCGGCCTGGGTATACTCCAACGGAGGGTTGCATCGCGCTCGGTGAGAAACATCTGGCGCTGGTGCTAGCGCGCCTGGGGCCAGGTGCGGCGATCATGGTGCCGAGATAGGCACCTCGCCCCTTGAAAGTGCAAAGCCGCTTCTGGCACAAGACAAGGTGTCTTTCCCCTTTGCTCGCCTCGGGCCGGCGCATGAGCGCCAGCGTCTGCCGTGGCGGGCCGCACGGATCATCCTTCACGAACCCAAGGTCTCCACATGCAGTTCGAGAACAGTTTCGAGGTTCCGTTGCCCCCGGCAGAGGCATGGAAGGTTTTGCTGGACGTGCCGCGGATCGCACCGTGCCTGCCCGGAGCAGAGCTGACCGAAACGCTCGGCCGGGACAAGTACAAGGGCCGGGCGGGCGTGAAGATCGGTCCAGTCAACCTGTTTTTTGCCGGCGAGGCGGAGATCGTCGAGAAGGACGAGGTCGCGCGCAAGGCTCGCATCAAGGGCAAGGGCAACGATACGAAAGGCCGCGGGCAGGCGGTGGCGACCGTCGATTTCGCACTGGTCGAGGCTGGTTCCGGCACTCGCGTCGACGTGACGACCGATCTCAACATGACCGGCATGGTCGCGCAGTACGGCCGGGCTTCGGGGCTCATGAAGGAGATTGCCGGCGCGATCCTGGGGCAGTTCGCAGAAAACCTGCGCAAGGAGATCGAGCGGACGATGCCTGCGGCGACGCCAGCGACAGCGGCCGATGCCGCTTCTGCAGCGGAGGCCGGCTCGGGGAGCGCATCGGCGGCGGCTGCGGCGTCAACGCGGGCTCATTCTCCGGCCCCTTCACCGGCTCCCGCCGCAGCGCCCGTGTCTGCCTTGTCGATCCTGTGGATCGCGCTGAAATCGTGGATTGCGGGAATGTTTGGCCGGAAAGGGTAAACGGGCTCAATCGTCGTCCCGCTTCTCTCGCAGCTTTTCATGCCGGGCCTACCTGCAGGTGTGCCGGGGCCATGTCCGATCGAAAAACGTAGTAGCCGGGATAGCCTGCATCTACGTCGCCTATACGCAGATCGAACAGTACCCGGCCTTCTCGCGATACCTCGAGCAGCTTGGCCTCGACGAGTGCATCGCCTGCCTCGTCCGAGGGCTCACCGTCGCGGCGGCAGATGCCGCCGTAGGTGATGAAGGTGTTGCCGGTTCGAGGCATGCGGATCGCGCCGCCTTGGAAACCTGCGAACAGGCGATGCTCTGGCTCGGCCCCGAACGACCAGACCTGGCGTGCGGTCAGGCGCGTTTCGTCGACGTCGAACTCGACAGCGCGGCTGGCATTGCGCGCGTGGGGCAGTGGCGGCGCGAACGGTTGGGCGCGATAGTTGCCGTTGTCGAAACAGAGCACCGTTCCGGCACTGGTCACAGAGCAGTCGTGCTGGTGACAGTTCCAGGTCACGTCGCCATCTGCGCGCAGAACCTTGGCCGCCCAGGGATCGCGCCAGTTCTCCGGTGCGCCGAGTATCCACTTCAATGTTCCTGTCGTGCGGTCGATCTTGACGATGGCGTCCTGGGTTCTGAGCGACACGAGGATCGCATCGTCGCGCGGATCGTAGCAGGTGCCGTTGGCGTGGCTCCAATCGCGCGTGTCTGTGAAGCCGCGGAGCTGCCAGTAGTTGTCGCGACTGCCATATGTGATGCGGTATGGGTCGAGGATGTCGAGCAAGCGCCATTCGTGAACCTTGGTGCCGTCGGTGGCGACCTCCATCACGATGTCGCCGACAATGCGCTGACGGGATCGCGGGGCGTTCGGATCGGTCGTGCTTTCCGGCCAGTCGTCGAACTCTCTGATCTCCATGCCGAGGATCAGCATATTGCCGTTCGGCATGACGTTCACGCCGTGGTGGAAGGTCTGGGTGTCGACCGCGATGGCTCCTGCCGGTGGTGGGCGATCGGTGTAGCAGCCCGTTGCGATCCATTGCCTCGCGATGCCGCCATCGAGCGTCATCTCCTGGATCAGGCCATCTCCGATCGTGATCAGAAGATTTCCCGAGGGCAGGCAGCGGATGCCCTGCACCGGTTTTTGCGATTTCAGGAAGCACGTCAGCCGGCCGGATTGATCGAGCGCATAGAGCCAGCCCGTGTAGCGCTCCGACTTCGGCGCGCGCCATTTGCGGACGTTGAACAGGATCGTAGCCGGCTCGCGCTCGTGCGCGCGGCATTCCACAAGGCGCATCGGCGGATAGTCGGGAGCCTCTTGCGGCGTGACCATTGTCCATTCCTCCCAGCCGGATCGCGATGTCGATCGCGGTTGAACCTCACGTGGCCGTCGGCTGAAGCAGGCGCACCTCGTCTGGCACCGGGAGCGGCGCGTTGGCGCTGTGCTTGAACTCGACCGTCGTGAACAGCAGGTCTGTCGCGCCGATGTTCTCGACGCAATGAACGAGGTGCTCGTCCCTGGCGTAGGAGAGGTGTCGCGTGTCACCGGGGAAATGTACCGTCTCGGTGATGCTACCATCCTCATAGTACCCGCGCGCGGTGCCGTGCGTGTGGCATGTCCAGAAATAGTCGAGCACGTGGCGATGGAAGGCACAGCGCTGGCCAGTAGGGATCAGCAGGTGCCAGACGCGAACCTTGTCTGTCTCGGAGACGAGTGTGGAGCCGACGGCCGCGTTCAGTTGATCGGCGCGCATTTCCTCCTCGAGACCCGTGGGCCACTGGGCGAACGAGCCGGTTGGCGCGATCGTCGTGTATTCGGCCATCAGCCGGCCTCCCGTACTTTCCTGTTCCCTCCAGGAAAGTCGAGGTCAGGTTGTCAGTCAAGCTCGCGCGCTGGAAGTACGAGCCGGCCCGACCAATTGTGCACAACGCGCCATTCGTCGGCGGAATCTACGTCGGAGAGGTTGGCTGCGTGCGCGATCGCGAGACCGGCCACATTTGCCTCGGTGTCGGCCAGCGCGTACTCGCTCGACCAACGCACATTCGCGAACGGCCGCTCGATGCGCGGAGATCGCGCCAGTCCCACGAGCCAATAGCCCCCGTCCGGTGTCGGGCCCAGAACGGTCCGGCCGCGCGCAAGGGCGCGAAACGCTTCGGCGATATGGCTCGGCGTGATGGCCGGGATGTCCGTGCCGATCACCATGACGGGGCCGCGGCCGGGCCAGTCCATGATGCGCTGCATGCGGGCCCCGAGATCGCCTGTGCCTTGCGCGCGGCGTGGGAGATGGTGCGGCCAGAAGCGGCTTGCGATCGTCGCATCGGGCGCTGTGGCGAGCCAGGTCTGCCAGCGCGAAGAGGCAGCGAGACGGCGGATCACGGCGCTTGCAGCATGGCGATAGAAGGCTGTTGCCTGGACGACGCCGATCTGGCGAGCAAGCCGCGTTTTCACTCGGCCCGCATGCGGCTCCTTCACCATGATGACGAGCCGGCACGAAAAGGGCGGCACGCTGCGCGACCGCCCCCGCCCATTCATGCGTCGTGACGTTCGACCCTTCACGCGACGGGTGCCAGCGCGTAGCCGTTGCCATCCTTCGAGAGTGTGCCCGCGCCCGGCATACCCCAGTGATAGCCGGTGCAGACGAGCTTGTCGGCGATGGCGCGGTCGAAGATGGCGCGGCGGTTCTGCTCTGCGAGCTGCGGGTTGGCGTCGAACATGATGTGCCAGCCCGGGTTCTTGAGGTTGAACGGAGGGATGTTGGTCAAGTCGCCGAGCACCAGCAGCTGTCCGCTGCCGCCCGACACGAGGTAGCTCGTGTGTCCTGCCGTGTGACCTGGGGTAGCGACGGCTCTGACGCCGGGGAGTGCATCCTGGTCGGCGGCTACCTGCTTGATGTTCTTCCAGCCGCCCAAGGTCGCCTGCACCCGCTTTGCAAGACCCTGCGCGGCTTGCGGCAGGCGATCAACGTTCGGGTCGGTCCAGAATTTGAACTCGGCTTCGGGCACGATGATCTCGGTGTTGGCGTAGACCTGCGCGTTCTCTTTGGTAAAGAGACCGAAGATGTGGTCGGGATGGAAGTGGGTGACCACGATGGCCGACAGCTTGGAGGGGTCGATACCCGCCTCCTTCATATTGGCCGCCAGGCTGCCGGTGCCGGGAACTTGGCCGCCGCCGCCGGAATCGAACATCACCGTGCGACCGCCAACCTGCGCGATCGTGATCGTATAGGCGTTGGGAATTCGGTCGTCAGGCCACTTCGCAGCACGCAGGGCAGACTTTGCGTCGTCCACTGTGGCGTTGCGGATGAACGACGGGTTGTGATCGCGATAGATCGCGCCGTCGAACACGGTCGTCACTTCCACGGTGCCGACCTTGAACTTGTGGAACTTGATCGCCTTCGGATTCATGGGGTGCGGGCCAGCGCCCTGCGCCAGTGCGGATGGAAAGATCTCAACGGGCTTGTCGAGACCGAAGGCCGCGCCGGCGGCAGCGGCAGACAATACGAACGTGCGTCGGTCGAGCTTGGACATGAGCACACCATTTTCCGGAAAGTTGACGGGACAAGTTCGAAACAGCCGCGAGGGCCATGTTTCGTCATGCGGCGGCGTACACTTATTCATGCCGCGCGGAGGTTCAACGGCGGGCAACGCGGAACCGTCTGCGCGGGCGATCACAAATCGTTGATCCCTTGTGCCGTGCGACGGGTGCGCTGGCGCAATTCAGCGGCTGCCCGCGCCGTAGAGGCGCTGGATCAGAGGCATCGGCGCACGCAACATATAGAGGCCAAGACAGACGATATTGCGCGTTGAGCGGCGAAGGTATCCGTCGCGCTTGTATCGGACCGCGCTCGTCAATGCCTGGGTGCGCAGGATCAAGATGCGCTTGCGGCCGAGGCGGCGGACAATGTCGACGTCCTCCATCAGCGCCAGCGGCTTGAACCCGCCGATCTCCTCGTAAAGCGCGCGCGGGATCAGCAGGCCTTGATCTCCATAGGGCAACCGCAGCAACGCGCAGCGCAGCGCAACTCCAGTCTCGATCACGCGCGGCAGAATTCCCATATCGTCCAGCGCGAAGCGGAACGCGGCTGCAGCAGCCGGACGGTGGCCCATGTCGACCCGCTCAACGAAGGCCGCGGTCTCGCGCTCCCAGCCGGCGTCCAGCACCGTGTCCGCGTGCAGGAAAAGCAGCCACGAGAACTTTGCAGCGTTCGCTCCTGCGCGCATCTGCTGTCCGCGTCCGCGCTCAGCGTGCACGATGTCCGCGCCGGAGTCCTCGGCGATCCTCAAGGTCCGGTCGGCCGAGCCGCCATCGACCACGACGACCTGTCGCACGACGCCGTCGACAGCGCCCGGCACCAGCGAGGTCAGCGTGGCGGCCAGCGAGGTCTCCGCGTTCAGCGTTGGGATGACGACTGTGATCATGGCGCTATGAATTAGTTCGGGTGGCAGACGAACGCCAGCGCCAACCCGCGTCTCGGGCGGCAATCGCGCGAAGTTGAACGTCATGTTTTGTTCTTGTATTGTTCAAGATTGTTGGTATGTTGATCGCGTGGGTCGAGGAATACGCGGCGGTGGAGCCCCGGATGCGGGATGGGCTGGAGATCGAGAGCGCGGGACGTCGCGTGGAGGTGTCCGTCGATGCTGAGTTCAGGCGGGGGCGGGGTGCGCGCTCGAACGTCTCTGGACGGTTCGAGGCCGAGCGGCGGGAGGGGTTCGACGACGGTTGGGAGCGAGCCGACGACCTGCAGCCGTTCGCGACGCAGGTTCGACAGGAGACTGCGCGCAGCATCATCGCGACGAACGACAGTCCAGACATAAGTTTCGACCAATCGATCAATCCTTACCGGGGGTGCGAGCACGGCTGCAGCTACTGCTATGCGCGGCCGACGCACGCCTTCCTGGGGCATTCTCCCGGGCTCGATTTCGAGACGCAGCTTTATGCCAAGTCGAATGCTGCCGAGTTGCTTACCAAGGAGTTGTCGAGCAGGCGCTACGTGCCCAAGACTATCGCGCTGGGGACTGTGACTGACCCCTATCAGCCGATCGAGCGGACGCAGTTGATCACCCGGCGGTTGCTCGAGGTGCTCGAGGCGGCGCGGCATCCGGTCGGTATCGTCACTAAGTCTGCGCTGGTCTTGCGAGACATCGACATTCTGGCGCGGATGGCCAAGCACGATCTGGTGAAAGTGGCGCTGTCGGTGACGACGCTCGACAGGCGACTGGCGCGGAGCATGGAGCCTCGGGCATCGACGCCGGCGCGGCGGCTCGAGGCCATACGTCGGCTGTCGGAGGCTGGCGTGCCGGCCCAGGTCATGGTCGCGCCGATCGTGCCGGGTCTGAACGATCACGAGATCGAGGCCATTCTTTCGGCGGCGCGTGGGTCGGGTGCGCGCGAGGCGGGCTATGTGATGCTGCGTTTGCCGCTCGAGTTGAAAGACATCTTCAGGGAATGGCTCGCGACCGATCATCCCGATCGGGCGCAGCGCGTGCTGCATTTGTTGCAGTCGATGCACGGCGGCCGCGACTACACCTCAGAGTTCGGTTTGCGGCAGAAGGGGGCAGGACCATATGCGCAGCAGATCGCGATGCGGTTCCGGCTGGCCTTGCAACGGCTGGGGCTCAATCAGCGCCGGTTGGCGCTGCGCACAGACCTGTTCCGACCGCCCGCTGGTCGAGGAAGGCAGCTCAGCCTGTTCGAGTAGCGGCGCACTCGGGCAAGCAGGCCGGCAGCGCTATTCTGGGGACAAGGTTGTGCGTGCTTTTGACAGGGCGATGGATGTCGAATTAGCGCTCAGTAATGTCGGCTGGACGAGAGAGTTCGAGTGAAGGGAGGCGACGGCGCGGGCCGTCGTTCGTCGTGGAGGCGCGCACTCTAGCGGTGGGGGATGGGCCGGTCGCGGGCATCGACGAGGCGGGGCGCGGTCCGTTGGCTGGACCGGTCGTCGCGGCAGTTGTCGTTCTCGATCCCCGCTCACTGCCGGACGGCATAGACGACTCCAAGAAGCTCGACGAGAAGGCGCGGGAACGCTTGCTCGCTACGATCATTGAAAGCGGAGCCAAGATCGGCATCGGCATTGCAGATGTCGCGCGGATCGACGCCATGAACATTCTGCGCGCGACGATGTGGGCGATGTCGGAGGCGGTGGCTCGGCTCGAGGTTGCGCCCCGGCTGGTGCTGGTGGACGGCAACAGGCTGCCGGCATTGCCATGCCGCGGCCAAGCTATCGTTGGCGGTGACGCGACGTGTCTGTCCATTGCGGCGGCGTCGATCGTGGCCAAGGTGACGCGCGACCGGATCATGCTGGATCTGGCGCGCGCGGTGCCGGGCTACGGCTTCGAGCGGCACAAAGGCTACGGTACGCCCGAGCATCTGTCCGCGCTAGCGAAACTCGGACCCACGCCGCACCATCGCATGAGCTTCAAGCCGGTGCGCGTTGCGTTCGAGGCAGGTCAGCAGGCTGCCGGGCCGGTTCGGACCGAGCCCGTTCTTACTGACCCATTGGGCTCAGACGCCGTGCGGCGACGGTAGGCACGCTGCAGTCGCACCTCGGCGTCCGACATATCTTTCGCGATGCCTGCGATGGTGAGCGCCGCATCGTAGCAGCGCCAGTGATAGGCGGGCTCGCGTCCATCCGTGGTGGTAATGGATCCGATCGAAACGAAGGGATCGGCTTTCGTGAAGTAGTTGACGATACCCGTATGGGGGCAGCGCTGCTTCGACAACATGGGCATGACCTCCCGGAACTGATTGTCCAGCTCGACTTCGCGTATGTTGGCTATGGTTTGTGTCACCACTGCGATCAGCGTCGAAGCTATCAGAACTTATAGCGCGATTGGGCACCATGTTGACGCAATAATTCGTGAGCGATTGTGAAAAGCGACCAATTGCATGTGAACGCAGCCGCATGAAAAGGCGCGCGAGCCAGGCACGGGCGCGTATCGGGAAGTGCGGGGCCTTTGTATGTCGCGCGGTGCCGTTGGGTGCTAGTGTGGCGCCGTGCCTTAGTTGACCGACGGTGCGGCGAAGGTTGTGTCAACTAAGGCGCGATGAACGCCTCACTAAGCCATTGTTAATTTTAGTGGCCCTCATGTCGCGCCCAAATCGGACGGTGGTTGCCGCTATGTTACGATTTAGGCGCGACGGGCCACTAGACTGTGAGCGGATCGCAACCGGACTTAACGAGCGCCATGACGACACCGTCCGCTTTCTCAGATCCAGCTCGGGCGGCGCAGGCCATCGTCGACAAAGTGGGGCGGCGCATCGTGCTTGCCGTGCCGGTCGGAATCGGCAAGCCGAACCTGCTGCTGAACGCGCTCTACGCGCTCGCCGCAGCGGACCCGAGCATCAAGCTGCGTATACTGACGGGGCTCAGTCTCGTCCGGCCGCGCTACAAGTCGGACCTCGAGCGCCGTTTCGTTGCGCCGCTGATCGACCGGCTGTTCGGCTCGTGGCCCGATCTCGACTACATCGAGGCGCTGCGGGCCGGCCGGCTTCCCCCGAACGTCGAGGTGCACGAGTTCTTCCTGCAGGCCGGGCAATGGCTCGACAATCCCGGCATGCAGCAATGCTACGCCAGCCTCAACTACAGCCACGTGTCTGCGCATCTCGTGCGCGAAGGCGTCAACGTGCTGGCGCAGCTCGTGGCGCCTCATACTTCGGGTGATGGTGGCCGCGTGAGCCTTTCGTCGAATCCGGATGTGGCGCTCGATCTCAAGCCCTATGTGGAGGCGCGGCGCAGATCGGGGCAGCCGATCGTGCTGGCCGGCGAGATCAATGCCAACCTGCCCTACATGCCCGGCGCTGCCGAGGTGATGCTTGGCGAATTCGACATCGTGCTCGATCCACCACAGCCGTACTTCGCACTTTTCGCGCCGCCGAAGGAGCCGGTCTCACTCGCCGACTACGCGATGGCGCTGCACGCCTCCACGATGATCAAGGACGGGGGGACGCTGCAGATCGGGATCGGATCGTTCGCGGATGCGCTGTGCCACGCGCTGGTGTTGCGTCAAACGCGAAATTCCGAATTCCGGGGGCTGATCGCCAAGCTCGGTGCGCCTTTGCAGCAAGGGGCCGAACTCGCCCCATTCGACGCAGGCCTCTATGGCTGCAGCGAGATGCTGGTAGATGGCTTTCTCACGTTGCGGCGGGCGGGGGTGCTCAAGCGCCGCGTCGACGCCGACGGAAGGAAGACACTGATACACGCGGGCTTCTTTCTGGGCTCCAAGGCCTTCTACGACGAGTTGAAGGCGTTGCCTCCGGAGGCGCTGGAAGAGATCGCGATGAGCCCGATCTCGTTCACCAACACGCTCGATGGTGATTTCGCCGGCAAAGTCGCGCAGCGCCGCCATGCGCGGTTCGTAAACACGGCGCTGGTCCTGACGCTGCTTGGGGCGGCATCCTCGGACGGTCTGGATGACGGGCGGGTAGTCAGCGGGATTGGTGGGCAGGCGGACTTCGTGCTGCAGGCGTTCTCGCTGCCGGAGGCGCGCTCGATCATCGCGGCCAGAGCCACGCGCATGGCGGGCGCCGGCAAGGTCACCTCTAACCTCATGTGGCGCTATGCGAACGCGAGCATTCCGCGGCAGCTGCGCGACGTCTACGTGACCGAGTACGGCATCGCCGACGTGCGCGGCCGCTCGGATCGTGAGGTGGTGGAGGCCATGTTGGCGATTGCCGACAGCCGGTTCCAGCCGCAATTGCAGCGGGATGCGGCGGCCGTCGGCAAGCTGCCGAAGGAATTCGAGCTGCCGGCACATGCGACGAACAAGTCCCCGGCGGCGATCCAGGAGGCTTTGGGGGCGGCGCGGGCAAGCGGATTGCTGCCGGTGTTTCCATGCGGCACCGAGATGACCGATACGGAGCAGGCGCTACTGCCGGCACTCGGAGCGCTGCGTAGCGCGTCGGCACTGAAACTCGCGCAGCTACTGTGGGCGGGCTGGCGCGCGAGCGGTTCCGATCAGCGGGCCGCTGCGGCGCTGGGGAGGCTTGCGCTCGCTGCTCCCGCCAATTGGCGGGAGCGCGCGATGGCAACGCTCGTCACCGGCGCGATGAGGCGTTGATCGTGAAGGTGGGCCGCAGCGCTCGTTGGCAGCGTTGCAGCTCAGCGTTTCAGGCCGAGCGATTTCAGGATGATATTCTTGATCATGGTCGCTGCCGTGCGGCTCGCGGTGCGCTGCATGTCCTTGGCGATCATCTCGCCGATGCCCTGGTTATAGCGGCCGGTACGTGCGTTCTTGCCGCCGGCGAAGATCGTGCCCCAGAAGCCGCCGCCACCGCCAGCGTCGGCCTCTTGGGTCTCGGTCGCCTGCTTTTTCTCCAGCATCTCGCGGGCGCTCTCGCGCTCCTCCCGGTCCTCGTACTTGCCGAACACGGGGCTGTACTCGATGCAGCCACGCCGCTCTTCGTCGGAGAGCGGGCCGATGCGGCCTTGCGGCGGGCAGATCAGCACGCGCTGCACGATGGCCGGCTCGCCCTTGTTTTCCAGGAACGAGACCAGCGCCTCGCCGACCTTCAGCTCCTTGATGACCTCGGCGGTGTCCAGATCGGGGTTCTGGCGGAACGTCCTGGCGGCGGTATCGACGGCCTTTTGCTCTTGGGGCGTGAACGCGCGTAGCGCGTGCTGGACGCGGTTGCCGAGCTGGGCGGAGACCGTGCTCGGGACGTCCATCGGATTCTGCGTCACGAAGTAGATGCCGACGCCCTTGGAGCGAACGAGACGGGCGATCTGCTCGATGCGCTCCAGCAGCGCCTTGGGCGCGTCGGTGAACAGCAGATGCGCCTCGTCGAAAAAGAACACGAGCTTGGGCTTGGGCTGGTCGCCGACCTCGGGCAGCGTCTGCCAGAGCCTCGACAGCAGCCACAGCAGGAATACCGCGTAGAGCCGCGGCTTCTCCATGAGTTTTTCGGCGGACAGGATGTTGACGATGCCGCGGCCATCCGGCGCGGTACGCACGAGATCCTTGATATCGAGGATGGGCAGTCCGAAGAAGTGACCGGCGCCCTGCTCCTCCAATACGAGGATGCGGCGCTGGATAGCACCGACTGAAGCCGTCGCCACGTTGCCGTACTTGGTCGTCAGCTCCTTACCGCGCTCGGCGATGTTGTTGACGACGGCGCGCAGGTCGTTGAGGTCGTCCAGCGGCATTTTCTCGTCGGCGGCGACGCGGAAGGCGATGCTGAGCACGCCCTCCTGGACCTCGTTGAGCTCCAGCATCCGGCCGAGCAGGAGCGAGCCCATGTCGTTGACGGTGGCCCGGACGGGGTGGCCCTTCTCGCCGAACACGTCCCAGAAAACCGTCGGGTAGGCCTTGTTGGCCCAGTCGGTCAGACCGAGTTCCTCGACGCGCTTCTGGACGAACGCCTTGGGTTCGCCGACTGCGGCGATGCCGCTGAGGTCGCCCTTGATGTCGGAAGCGAAGACGGCGACGCCGGCGTCTGAGAAACCTTCGGCCAGTGTCTGCAGCGTGACCGTCTTGCCTGTGCCCGTAGCGCCGGTGACCAGCCCGTGACGATTGGCGAGGCGTAGCTCCAGGAAGGCATCGACCTCGGCGGTCCTACCGACCAGGATCTTGTCATCTTGCAGCATGGAGGGCTCCTGTCGTGTCGCCGGAGGCATCAGCCGGGCGCTGGCGCGCAGATGCCGGCTCGTTGGCTCGATCGGTCCGGCGGCATGGCCGGTTACGCGGCACGCGAATCTTTCACCGTTCCAATTCGCATGGCTGCGTGACCATTTCAATTCTCAGTTGCAGAGAGAACTGTTGTTTTGTGGGGATCGCAGACACGAGAGCGCGGGCGAGACACCTCCGAGGCGGTGGAGCACATTATTCAGGCAGGCTTGGATTCAGGCAGACTTGTCTCGGGTGAGCTCGGTTCGCCTGGCGACGGCAAGTGGCAGGCGCAGCTCGATCTTCAAGCCAGGTGCGTTGTCGGACAGGCGGATGCTGCCGCCGTGAAGACGTGCGACGGCGGCGACCAGGCTGAGGCCGAGGCCCGTGCCCGGCCGGGTTCTGCTCGCCTCCAGGCGCACGAAGCGTTTCAAGACGCGGTCGCGATCGGCTGCTTCTATTCCCGGTCCGCGGTCGGCGACAGTGAGGCATGCCGCACCGCCCTCGATGTCGAGTTCAATGGCGATGGAGCTGGCTTCTACGGGTGCGGCTGCTGGGTGCGAAGGGCGGCCATACTTGATGGCATTGTCGAGCAGGTTGGCGATCGACTGGCCGATGAGCTGGCGATTGGCATGAATCATGACGACGCCCTCGGCCCGGCAGGTCAGGTACAAGCCGGCCTCCTCGGCAACCGGCTCGTAAAGCTCGGCGACGTCGCGGACCAGGGGGGCCAGCTCGAACGTCTCGGCCGAGGCGTCCAGCGCGCCAGCTTCGAGGCGGGCGATCAGGAGTAGCGCGTTGAACGTCTTGATGAGTTCGTCGGCATCCTCGATCACATGGCCGAGTCCGTCGCGGATCTCGTCATGTCCACCTTCCCGCAAGGCAGTCTCTGCGCGGGCACGAAGGCGGGTGAGCGGCGTCTTGAGGTCGTGGGCGATGTTGTCGGAAACCTGGCGAAGGCCGATCATCAGGCTCTCGATGCGGTCGAGCATCGTGTTGAGGTTACCCGCGAGGCGATCTAGCTCGTCGCCAGAACCGGTGATGGGGACCCGGCGCGTGAGGTCGCCGGTCGTGATTTGGTCGCTGGTCTCGGCGATCTGTCTGACCCGATCGAGCGTGCGGCGGCTCGCGACGAGGCCCGCCAGCAAGCCTGCGAACGCCAGGGCGCCGAAGCCGGCGAGGTAGTACCAGCGGACCTGTCCGACTAGCGTTCGCTGGGCCTCGAGATCGCGTCCGACCAGCAGAACCATCGACGTGGGCAATGTACGGGCGAGGCCGACACCTAGGTTGCGACCGGTCGCGTGCGAGGGGCTGGACGCTGGCGCATACTCGAACGTCGCGCCGGCGGTAGCACCGACGAGTGGCGGCGGGCGCGGCATGTCGTCGGGCCAAGCGGCGAGGTTGCCAGCGAGCCGCGTGCCGGCTGTGCTCACGAGAAGATAGAGGCGGCCTGCCCCCTGCCTCGAGCGGGCAGCGACTGCGTCGACGGTCGCTGCCGGGCCGGCGACTGCGGCGATGCCGGCGATGCCATCGGCCTCGATGGTCAGCGTCTCGATCATCTGGCGCGAGACCGCGTCGCCAGCCTGCTGCAAAACCAGCCAGAGCAGCACGGAGCCGGCCAGCACTACAGCGGCCACGAACAGCGCGGCCTGCTGGAAGGCGCGCGTTCCCGCGAGAGCGATGAGGCTCCGCCGGCGCACCGAGCCGGCCGGTTGCGGCCTGTCGTCCATCGGGTCAGCCACCATCGCCGATCATATAGCCCGCGCCGCGTACCGTATGTAGCAAAGGCTTGTCGAAGCCCTTGTCGATTTTCGAGCGCAGGCGGGAGATGTGCACGTCGATGACGTTGGTCTGTGGATCGAAATGGTAGTCCCAGACCTTCTCGAGCAGCATCGTGCGCGTGACGATCTGACCGGCGTTCTTCATCATATACTCGAGCAGCCGGAATTCGCGCGGCTGCAGGTTGATCACCTGACTGGCGCGGGTGACGCGACGGGAAAGGCGATCGAGCACGAGGTCGGCGACAACGAACCGGGGATCGCTCTCCTCGGGCTGGGCGCGGCGGACCAGCGCTTCGATGCGCGCCAGAAGCTCTGACATTGCGAAGGGTTTGGTCAGGTAGTCGTCGCCGCCGGCCTTGAGGCCCTTCACGCGGTCGTCGACCGCGCCGAGGGCAGACAGGAAAAGCACCGGCGTGCGCACGCCTTCAGCTCGCAGCGTACGCACCACGGAAAGCCCGTCCCGCTCCGGCAGCATTCGGTCGACGACGAGTACGTCGTAGTGGCCTTCGCGGGCCAGGGCCAGGCCCTGCTCGCCGTCACCAGCAGCGTCGGCGGCGTGCCCGCTCTCGCCAAGCGCCTTGACGAGGTAGCGGACCGTCTCCTTGTCGTCCTCGATCAGCAGGATGCGCATGATTGGGCCGGGGGTTGTGTAAACGGCTGTTGGCAGTGGTCGTTACAGCGCTGCGCTGTTCGGCCATCGCTGCAGCCCTGCAAAATGGAAGGCGCGGGGCGTTGTGTCCACCCCGCGCCATTGCTGTCTTCTGCTGTCGCTCGCCGATCCGGTGCCAAGCGGTACGTCAGCCCTTTTTGTCTTTAAGGTTCAGAGCTATCACAGCAGTGCGGCTGTTGGACTTGACCGTGAGCCTGACGGTTCCGCGGCTCGACGCCCGTTTGACGACTGCCTCGATGTCCTCGACGGTTCTGACGGTCTCGCCGTTGACGTGAGTGACCATGTCACCGACGGCGATGCCCTTCGTCGCGGCATCGCTGCCCTCCTCGACGGCGCTCACCGGCACGCCGTTGTCGCGGGCGGCAGCGCCGCGGCGAGCGGGCATCGCGAACGTCATGCCGAGCGAGGTCATCTGACGGGTTCCCGGCGCGTTCGTGTCACGCTCGGCAGCAGCCGCGACCTCCGTAGTCGAGGACGGGAACAGACCGAGCTTGACCTTGACCAGCTCCTCGCGGTCTCGCCGCATCACGCGAACATCGACGACCGTATTGGGCGCAAACTCCGCGACTTTGAGCGCAAGGTCCTTGGTGTCCTTGATCTTGGCGCCGTTGACCGAGAGAATTACGTCCTCGACCTTGATGCCGGAAGCCTCGGCGGGGCCCTTGGCCGTGACCTCCTGGACGAGCGCGCCGGCCGTCTCGGACAGGCCGAAGCTCTTGGCCATGTCGGCGTCGAGATTCTGGATCTTCACGCCGAGCCAGCCGCGAGCGACTTTGCCGGTCGAGCGAAGCTGCTCGACGACTTTGGAGACCGTTGCTGCCGGTACGGCGAAGGCGATGCCGACGTTGCCGCCCGACGGGCTGTAGATCGCGGTGTTCACGCCGACCACCTCGCCGTCCAGGTTGAACGTCGGGCCACCGGAGTTGCCGCGGTTAACGGCAGCGTCGATCTGCAGGTAGTCGTAGGGACCCTCGCTGATGCCGCTGCGGGCGAGCGCGGATACGATGCCCGCGGTGACCGTACCGCCGAGGCCGAAGGGATTGCCGACCGCCAGCACCCAATCGCCGACGCGGGGAGCGCGGTTGGCGGGGGCAAAACGCACGTGCTGGAACTTGCGGTTTGCCTTGATCTTGAGAAGTGCGATATCCGTGCGCGGGTCGGTGCCGACGAGCTCGGCCTCGAACTTGTTGCTGTCGCCATCCGTGCTGTCGAACACGACCTCGATCTTGTTGGCCTTGTCGATCACATGGTTGTTCGTAACGACATAGCCGTCCTCTGAGATCACGAAGCCGGAGCCCTGTGCCTGCACCGGGCGGGGGGCTGCGCCGCCACCGCCGCCACCGAAGTCACGCGGCAGATTGCGGAAGAACTCCTGCCACTCCTCGGGCAAGCCGGGAATGTTCGGACGCTGGCCGCGGTTCTGGCCGCCGGGAGGCGGTGTGGGGCGTTGTGCCTGTGGGCGCCCGCCGCTCGAGACGGATATGCTGACGACAGCGGGCTTCACCCGCTCGACGATGTCGGCGAAGCTCACCGGCGCGCGACCCATCGGGGTCAGCACGGTTTGCGCATCGGCTCGCTGGGCGACGGCGGGGCCGAGGGTCTGGAAGCTCGAGAGAGCGAGTACGCTCGCTCCGGCAATCGCTGCTGCGACGACGGCGCGGCCGCGGCGGGCGGCCTGGAACGGAATGAGGTTTGACTTGGTATCGCGCATGGCGGCTCCTGGCTTGGCTCGTTCCCGGGTGGGGAATGGAATTATGTCGGACGGAACTTCGGGAAATCGGTCCGGTTCTTGCCATGAGATCTAACGGCTGCTGCGTTACGCGGGGCTTTCGGCCACATTAAAGTTCGGTAATGTTTCGTATCGAGGCACCTCACTGACGAGGCGAGGCGCCTGGCCGTCAAAGTGAGCTGAAATGCAGCGCAGGTTCGGTAGCGATGTATCAGGGGGCGGGGCCGGCATGACTGCACGGCTTGGCTCGATCGGACAGGGTGCGAAGTGGCAGTGCCTTCTGGCGCTCGCGTGCGGGCTTTGGGGGGGCGGGGATGCGAGCGCCCTTCCGCCCGCTGGGCTTCGCGCCTCTGCGCCGACGCCCGCGCCGATTGCCGATGAAGCCGGTGTCGTGCATCGCATCGCGGTGTTTGGCGTGGACAACCGCGCGAAGCTGCCGAAACGGCTCGAGGCGCTGCGCGGCTCGATCGGCATCATCTACAACGAGCGATCGCGAACTATCTGTTCGGCGTTCTGCATCGCAGACGACGTGATCGCGACAGCCAGCCATTGCGTGTTCCGCACCAAAGGCGAAAAGCCGCCGCCGACGGAGCGGTTCTATTTCGCGCGTCCGGGCACGAGGCTTGCCAGCGTGCGCTTTGAAGGAGCCGCCAGCCGACGCGCTGCGCACTACATACTCGCAGGGGCAGCCGGGATCAGCACGAAGCCGCCGATCGAGGCCGCGCGCGACTGGGCTCTCATCAAGCTGCAGGGGCCTGCGTGCCGTGGCAAGGTGCTGGAGGTGAAGCCGCTGACACCCGACGAGATCGAGGGGGAGGCAAAGGCCGGCCGGCTCTATCAGGCGGCGTTCCATCGCGACTACGGGCGCTGGACGATGGCCTACTCGCAGCCTTGCTTCGGCGGTCGCCGCGGCGATCCGGACGTACCACCGCCGACGGTGACCGCGCGGGACTTCGCCGACCATGCCAATCTCGTGCTTCACTCGTGCGACACGGGCGGCGCCTCGTCGGGCTCGCCGCTGCTGATCGAGACGGCGGCCGGGCCGCATGTAGTCGCGATCAACGTCGGGACCTTCGTGCAGTCCCGCGTGCTGATCGAGGGCGGAGAGGTGGTGAAGCGCGCGCCGGCCGCGCCGGTCGCCAACACGGCGGTGAGTGCGATCGCGTTCGCCGGCAAGGTCGAGGCGTTGCGGGCGGCAAGCGTGCTCAGGTCGGCGGGAGATCTGCGGAAGCTGCAGCAGCGGTTGCAATCCGCGCAGGTATTCGACGGTCCGGTCAACGGCCGCTATGATGTGCGACTGCGGCTCGCAATCGAGAGCTACGAGGTTCGCGAGGGGCTGCCGGTGCTCGGGCTGCCGACGCGGACCTTGCTCGATGCGCTGGAGCGCGGAACCGGCGCGCGCTGAGCGCTGCGCTCGATTTTGCTTCTCATGCTTTGGGGCCGTCGCCGAGCAGGGATTTGAGGCGTTCCGTCTCCGCGGTCGAGAGTGGCTCGACCTTGCGCTCGCGGGCGAGACGGTCGCGGCGGACCTTCACGAAGAGGAAGAGTAGCGTCAGCAGCAACATCGCGGGCGGGCCCAGCCACAACAGCAGCGTGTTGGTGCCGACCGGCGGCCGGAGCAGGACGAAGTCGCCGTAGCGTGCGACGATGAATTTCATCACCTCCGCATCACTTTCGCCTGTCTTGAGCCGCTCGCGGACGAGCAGTCGCAGGTCGCGAGCCAGGGGCGCATTGGAGTCGTCGATCGACTGGTTCTGGCACACGAGGCAGCGCAACTCGGCGGAGAGGGTGCGGGCACGTTGCTCGAGCCTGGCGTCGGGAAGGATCTCGTCGGGCTCCACGGCGTTGGCGGGCACGGCCAGTGCGGCGAGGATCAGCATAACAAGTATGCTGGCGGCGTTGCGTGCGGCTCGAGCCATGATCTCACTCCGCCGGCATGGGCTGAGCCTGCGAACGCGCGCGCTGCGGTGCGCCGACGCGCAGGCGGCGATCCGTCAGCGAGAGAAGGCCGCCGAAGAACATGATCAGCGTACAGATCCAGATGAACCGCACGAACGGATTGAAATACAGCCGGACTGCGAAGCCGCCTTCCTTCTGCGCGTCACCGAGCACGGTGTAGAGGTCGCCGCGCCAGGAGGCGTGGATGCCGGCTTCGCTCGTCGACTGGCGGGGGGCGTCGTACAACCGCTTGGACGGGTTCAGCTCGAACAGGGTGGCGCCGCCGCGGGAGACGTCCAGGATGCCGACCTCCTCGCGATAGTTGGGGCCACGGCGCGGCGCGACACCCTTGAACGTCAACTTGTAGCCGGCGATCTCGGTCGCCTCACCGGTGCGCATGACGATGACCTTCTCGCTCTGGAAGGCACTCATCGCGACGATGCCGATCGTCATCAGGCCGGCGCCGGTGTGGGCGAAGGCCGTGCCCCATGTCGATCGCGGCAGGCCCGCCAAACGCTGCAGCGACACCGACGCGGAAGCGCTGCCGAGCTTGGCGCGGTGGGCGATCTCGGCGAAGGCGCCGGCAATCACCCAGCAGCCGATTCCTACGCCGAGGGGTGCGAGCCACGGTCCGCGTCCGCCGATGGCGAGCGTCAGAACGATGCCGGCAAAGGCGACGGCGAAAGCCCACAACAGGCGCTGCGAAGCGGCGTAGAGATCGCCGCGCTTCCAGGCAAGGAACGGGCCGTAGGGCAGCGCAACGAGCAGCGCCAGCATCAATGGTCCGAAGGTGGCGTTGAAGTAGGGCGGGCCGACGGAGATCTTGGCGCCTGTCAGAGCCTCTAGGCCGAGCGGATAGAGCGTGCCGATCAGGACCGTGCCGCAGGCGACGGTGAGCAGCACGTTGTTGAGAACGAGCGCTCCCTCCCGCGAGATAGGCGCGAAGATGCCGCCCGACTTGAGCGAGGAGGCTCTGACGGCGAAGAGGGACAGCGCGCCGCCGACGAAGAAAGCCATGATGCCCAAAACCACGACGCCGCGTGCGGGATCCACGGCGAAAGCGTGAACCGAGGTCAACACGCCGGAGCGAACCAGGAAGGCGCCCATCAGCGACAGCGAGAAGGCAAGGATGGCGAGCAGGATCGTCCAGACCTTCAGTGCCTCGCGCTTCTCCATCACGACGGCCGAATGGAGCAGGGCGGTGGCGGCGAGCCAGGGCATCAAGGATGCGTTCTCGACAGGGTCCCAGAACCACCATCCGCCCCAGCCGAGCTCGTAGTAGGCCCACCATGAGCCGATCGAGATTCCGAGTGTCAACAGCATCCAGGCAGCAAGTGTCCAAGGTCTCACCCAGCGCGCCCATGCCGCGTCGATGCGGCCCTCGATCAGGGCAGCGATCGCGAACGAGAACGACACGGATAGGCCGACGTAGCCGGCGTAGAGCAGCGGGGGATGGATGGCGAGGGCGGGGTCCTGCAGGATCGGGTTGAGGCCCAGGCCTTCTATAGGAGCGTCGGCGATGCGCAGAAATGGGTTCGACGTGAACAGGATGAAGAGCAGGAAGGCGAGCCCGATGGCGCTCTGCACCGCCAGCACGTTCGCCTTGAGCGAGGCGGGCAGGTGCGAGCCGAACACCGCCACTGAGGCGCCGAACACGACGACCATCAGCACCCACAGCAGCATCGAGCCCTCGTGGTTCCCCCATACGCCGGAGATCCGGTAGATGAGTGGCTTGGCCGAATGCGAATTAGCGTACACGTTTTGGACGGAGAAGTCGGAGACTACGTAAACGTAGGTCAGCGCAAGAAACGAAATCCCGATCAGCACCGACTGCACGATAGACGCGGGGGTTGCGATCGCCATCAGCTGAGTGCGCTGGCCCGCCGCGAGGCCGGGGAGTTGCCCGCCGACGAGTGGTCCGAGGATCTGAATCAAAGCGACGGCAACGGCCAGCGCCAAGGCGAAATGGCCGATCTCTGCGATCATGGCTTGGCTACTCCGTTTGCGGCGTCCGACTTGGTGGCAGCGGGGGCGCCGTCCTTGCCGTGCTGCCAGAGCCCCTGCTCCTTCAGCGCCTTGGCAACCTCCGGCGGCATATAGTTCTCGTCGTGCTTGGCGAGCACGGTGTCGGCGCGGAAGATGCCGGTGTCGTCGATTTTGCCTTCGGCAACCACGCCCTGGCCCTCGCGGAACAGGTCGGGCAGGATGCCACGGTATGTGACCTCGATGGTCGAGCCCTTGTCGGTGACGGCGAAGCCGACGTCTGTGCCAGTGCCGCGCTTGATCGAGCCATCCTGCACGAGGCCTCCGAGCCGGAAACGCTGGCCGGGCTGCACCTTCTTGGCCTGAATGTCGCTGGGCGTGTGGAAGAAGACGATCGTATCGCGAAGCGCCGTCAGCACGAGAAGTCCGGCTACCATCAGCACGATCACGCTGCCGCCGATCATTACGCCACGCCGCTGCTTGCGTGTCATCGGGCGCCTCTCCTCATGACGTGTGCTTCCGGTATGCTTGCATGTCGTCGGCCGTGGGCGTGCGATCCAGACCTGTGCAGGACGCGCGGTGGCGGGGCGGGATCATGACTTCAACCCGAGGCTCTTGGCCAGGGCATTCAGAGCTGCCAGCGCGTTTTCGTCGCCGACGAGCGCCTTGCGGGCATCCAGTAACGCGGCCTCCGCCTTTTTTGTGTCGCCGAGCACGGCCCAAGACCTGATGAGCCGCTGCCAGCCTTCCCCGTCCCGACCGTTCTCCTTCAGCCGCTGCGACAGGCCTTCTACCATCTGCATGATCAATTTGCGTCGCTCGTCGGGGGGCAGGGCCGCGATGGTGTCGGCGGTGGAGGCGTCCGGTCCGGTCGAGTTCGCGGCAGCGGGGCCCCCAGCATCAGCCGGCTTGGCGCGGCGTGCTGCGAGTGCCTCCAGGCGCTCCGTCACGAAGATGCGCCACGGTGCCTGCGGCGGGGCGCTTTCCAGCAACTTGCGATAGTCCGCTTCGGCCTGGTCGAGATCGCCGTCCTGCTCCTTTGCGAGCGCGAGGCCGAACACTGCCTCGTTGCGATGGGGCTCGAGCTCGAGCAGACGCTGATACGCCTTGCGGGCCGTCTCGGTGACGATGCCGTCGTTGGCCAGCACCGAGCTTTCGGCGAGCCCGGAGAGGCGCTGCGGGCTCTCGCTCGTCAGCTCGATCGCGCGGCGGTAGGCCTCTGCGGCATCGGCAAATCGCTCGAGGCGGAGATAAACGGGGGCGATGACATCCCAGCCCTGGCCATCGGATGGATTGGCGCGCAGGCGCTCCTCGACGCGGGCGACGAGCTCCTCCACGTCGGCGCCGGGGCCGGGCGTACTGGCGAGCCGTTCTGCGACAGGACGGCCCGGCAGGCCCGGCGAGCCCTGGACGGCGTAGATCGCCAGCGCGACCGCGGGCACCAGGCCGGCCACCATCATGAACAGCTTGTCGCTCGAGATTCTTCGAGCGAATGCGTTCTTGCCGGGCGTCGAACCTATCGTACC
>CAMAYR010000027.1 GCA_945862355.1 Devosia equisanguinis
CGTCGCAGTGCCAGCCGCCGGGGCGTGTCGCCCCCGCGAAGTGCGAAGCCTGCGCGCTTTCGCCCTTCTGCCACCGGCCACCCCGATCCAGCCACTTGCAAAGCAGCCAGCCGAACGGTGCGCAAAGTCACCGATTCAGGTCTACGTCAGCGACCATGAGGCGATACATGGGGGCGCTCCTGAATTGTTCGTGGTGAATACGGTGCCGCTCTCATTAGCGTCGGTCGCGTCGGCTCGCCACAATTTACCACACTGCCAACCGTGGCAGCGCAACATTTTTGCCCACGCCCAGAACTCGAACGGCTGAAGACCTCATCGTGAAGGTCATCGCCGGGGTGTTGCAACGAGAGGCAGAGGAAGCCCACCGCGAGCACTTATTATCCTCGGTCTTATGATCCTCGGTCTTACGATTGGCCTCGACGCACGGTCGCGATACCTCGATCAACGGACATCACCAACAACCGGCGTTGGGCCCAGCCGGCAGAGCGGCCTGGTCATCGGTGACGCGGTGGTCCAGGACCGACCGTCGGTCTACCGACGAGACGGACCGATGCTGTCGAGAACCCCTTGAGCGGCGCGGCGAACGCTGATTCCTGATGATCATCGGTAGCGGAGGGCGCGGGCGATGATGGGGCGGCGGGAACGCCAGCAGGGCAAGCTGTTCTACGAGTTCAACCTCGACCCCTAAAGGCCACCTGCTGCGGCGGATCAACGTGGTCGTCACCGCCGTGCTGGCCGATCTGCACGAGCAGCTGATGCCCTACTACAGCGAGATTGGCCGGCCGTCGGTCGATCCCGAGCTAATGATCCGGATGCTCATCGTCGGCTAATGCTACGGCATTCGCGCCGAGCGCAAGCTGTGTGATGAAGTCGCCATGCAACTCGCGTACTGCTGGTTCTGCATGATGGACCTGGAGGACAGGGTCCCGCATTGCAAGCCGCTATCACGGCGTGCCGCCGGACGAGATCAAGTGGACCGACGAGCAGAAGCAGAAGCGCGCGGTGGCTGAATATTTAGCCGCGGTGGATGGCGAGGCCAAGGCCGCGCAGGCAGGAGCCGGGGCGGCAGCGGGCGCTTACCCTTCAGAGGCTTCTCGGCGGTCGTCGGCATGACGATCCCAGTTCAGTTCATCACCTATACGACGCAGCGCACGTCGTTGGCCCTGATCATCATGGTGCCCCTCTACTTCGCCACTCTCGGGTTCCAGCTCGGTTGGTGGTTAAGATATTACGTCCGAGAGCATGGTCTGCGGTAATAACAAGACAGGGCGGAAACCACGGCGAGAGCGCCCAGCAATTGCGTTCGCCGCAAAAATCGGCAAGCCCGCTTCATGGTGTACTGCTCGGATGACCGGCAACGCGGCCTCCGGGCACGGGCCGCAGCCGCCGTCAAAGCCCCAACTCGCACTGCCGTCAGCGTGCCGTGAGAGCAGTTTGCGCCGATCAGTGCCAAACAGCACCCGGACCGCGGTTTCAACCAGCGCGCTGGTGAGCGCCAGCGGAAAGGCCCGGGACCCGCCGGCATGTTGACATCGCCGCATGGGGAGACGGTGGCGAGGCGGTCAGGCGAGAAGCTGGCTGGCTCTTCGAGGGCTCGATCATCCAGTTTAGGAAAAGCAGAAGCTTACGTCGAGATTACGGGAAACAACCGAAAATGGCACATGGCCCGCCTCGTAGTCGAGTGCCGACATCGAACTGGCCTCCCAGACCGCAGTCTTTGACGCGACCCGCGACGTCCGCCCTTCCTTCGATATCGGTAGTTTGCGTTGGCCGTCCGTCGTGAGTATCGTTTGCCTGTCGATTTGCTGTCAGGCGATCGCTAGATCGCAATGCGTCGATCTTTTCGAGAAGGGAGCGCACCTCGATGCATGATCACGATCATTCGAACGCCGGCCACAACCATGGGCATGGCGACCATGAGCATAGCCATGGCTCGGAGCTGAGCGAGATGGAGCTCCGCGTGAAGGCCCTGGAAACCGTGCTGGCGGAGAAGGGCTATCTCGAACCCGCCGCGCTAGATAAGATCGTCGAGGCCTACGAGACCAAGATCGGTCCGCACATCGGAGCCGGTATCGTCGCCAAGGCCTGGAGCGATCCTGCCTTCAAGGCCGCTCTCCTCGATGATGCCAGCAAGGCGATAAAGGCGCTTGGCCTCTCGACGCGGGTTGGCGATCACCTCGTGGCCGTCGAGAACACCGAGGAGCGGCACAACATGGTCGTATGTACGCTGTGCTCTTGCTACCCTTGGGACATTCTCGGGCTGCCGCCGGTCTGGTATAAGTCGGCCCCCTACAGGTCGCGCTCGGTCAAGGACCCGCGCGGCGTACTCGCCGATTTCGGCGTCGGGCTGCCTGCGTCTACGCAGATCCGGGTGTGGGACTCCACCGCCGAGACCCGCTTCATGGTAATCCCCCGCCGCCCGGCGGGCACAGAGGGCTGGAGCGAGGAGCGGCTGGCGACTCTCGTCACTCGCGATTCGATGATCGGAACCCGCCTGGCGCTCGCGCCGTCCGACCCTGCTGCGGTGGAGGCCGCACAATGAACGGCATCCACGATATGGGCGGCATGGACGGTTTCGGGCCGGTCGAGCCTGAGGCGAACGAGCCTGCCTTTCACGCGCCATGGGAAGGCCGGGTGCTGGCCATGTCTCGCGCCTTCGGTACGCTGAGGCTGTGGAACATCGACCAGTCGCGCTTCGTCATCGAGCGCATGTCACCGGCCGAGTACCTTACAAGGTCCTACTACTGCAAATGGCATCTGCGTAACGAGCGGCTGGCACTCCAGCACGGGCTCGTCACTGCAGACGAGCTCGCGGCGGGTCACGCCAGCACGCCGCCCCGACAGGTGCCAGGCAATCCCCTGAATGTCGAGGATGTCGAGCGTGCCAACACGCGCGGCTTCTTCAGCCGCAAGGAGCCGCATCCCGCTGTGTTCGCGTCGGGCGATAGGGTGCGTACGCTCAACATCCACCCGATCTCCCACACCCGACTGCCGCGCTACGCACGAGGTAAGGTGGGCGTGGTCGAGCGCCTTCACGGCGCGCATGTCTATCCCGATGCGCTCGTCGCCGGCCGTGGCGAGGACCCTCAGTGGCTTTACACAGTCGTGTTCAAAGCGACGGAGCTGTGGGGACCGGATGCCGATCCTACCCTCGATATATCCATCGAGGCTTTCGAGCCTTATCTCGAACCCGCGCGCTACTGAACGGAGGCTGCATGGTCACTTCGACGGTCGATCACAAGGTCGCTGAGGCCGCCCTTGTCGTGCCGGGCATCCCCATCGACCAGAAGGGCCCGGTCTTCAAGGAGCCGTGGGAGGCGGAGGCCTTCGCCATGGCTCTCGCATTGTTCGATCGCGGCGTCTTTACGTGGGGCGAGTGGGCGGCGACACTGGGCGACGAGATCAAGAAAGCGCAAGCCGCGGGCGATCCGGACACCGGCGCCACCTATTATCGCCATTGGCTCTCGACCCTGGAGCGCCTCGTCACGGAGAAGCAGGTCACTACGCGTGAGCAACTCGACCGCACGCACGACGCCTGGGGACGCGCGGCCAACCGCACGCCGCACGGCACTCCGATTGTGCTACAGCCGGACGACTTCGGCTGACTGCCCCTTCGAGAGCTCTGCCCAATGACGAAAAAGAGGTCCGGCGCCACTTGGCAGAGGTAGCCGCTGGGATCGATCGCCGGGTCGACGCGCGTCGATCGCATGCCCCTCGCTGACGAGGCACCTGACTGACGAACGCCCAGAACGAAGTGTATCCGGGGCCGCAGCAGAAGATGCTCTTGTGAACCGGACTGGCAGGGGAAACGCGAGCTGGTACAGGCTCCAGAGATTTACTTCGCTCGCTTCCATACAATCTCCAGCGTCACACCAGCAGGCGTGCGAGGATTCGTGAACGTCATCTCGTCGGCGCTGATGGACTTGACGATCCGCCGCTGATTGGGTGCTCCGACGAGATTTGGAAACGTGCTGGTCTCGATGTCGGCGTGGATCGTCCTTGTCGCTTCATCCACCGTGTACGTGCCTGTGTAGGCGATCGATCCCGAGGCGATGGCCATTGCCTCGTCAGCAGAGGGGCGCGTAGGGTCGCTCGATGCATACTTTGGTGCGTCGATGCGCGTCGTTATGAAGTGGAAGCGACCATCGGCAGTATAGGTCACGGCGCCCTGCATGGTCGGCCGTGGCACGCTGCTGCCATCATCACGCTTGCCCGTGCTCGAAACGTAGATCCACGTTCCGATAAGTTGAGTCTTGAGTGATGCCCCATGGGCAGCGCTGTCGTTGGTCATAGCCACCATTGCTGCCGAAGTGATCGCGAAAAGCCAAGTACCAGATGCCTGCTCACGTGAGCCGACCAACAAAGAGGGTCCACGAACGAGAGACAGCACATGCACGAAATCAAGGTTCGGCGTCAATCTTCTGGCGCGCTGCCGTACGCCAATGAAACCGATCGCGATCTCGTCGCATCCGGATGTGGTAAGGAGCATCGCTGACTTTGATGAGGACGAGCCGACGAACGTCTCCTTCTGGGATCGAGCCCCATCGCCGCGGTGCCCGGCCATCTCCAAGGTTGCCCGGGCGATGCCCTTGACTACAGGTTCAGTGCCGGGGCCCGCTCGGCTGCCAGTTGACCAAGCTGTTCGGGTCTCGACAATCGAGGCGCGATTTTACAATCTCTCTGGCTCGCTGAGTGCCGACATCGGCGACGAGCTTCTTCCAAGCCGGCGTGTCCGCTAGCATTGCGATTTGGTCGTCCGTCAGTCTGTGGGGCTCTGCGTCCGAGTAAGGCGTCTTGCGGTCGTTGCTCGGGTCGAGCCAGGACGGTTCGGAACTCTTCGATGGTTCGTCTTCCATGTCGTGCCCAGGTTCTCTGCCGCAGCGTCACGTCGCATGCTGACGCCGATCAGTGCTCTTGACGAACCCACTGTATGGCCATGGTTTTCCAAGGTTTTGATCGTGTGTCAGGGATGCTGGATTGCTGAAAGAGCTATTTCTGATTAGCCTCGCCTTCATGCAAAGAACACTCTTCGACAAGTTGTGGGACAGCCACGTCGTGCTTGCGCAGGAGCATGGCGACACGCTGCTGTGGGTCGACCGGCATTTCGTGCACGAGGGCTCGCATCATGCGTTCGCCAAGATAGCAGGGCGTGGGTTGCCCGTTGCGCGGCCGGATCTGACGTTCGGCGTGGCCGATCACTACGTGCCGACGCGCGGGCGGACGGCGACGGCAGCTATTCCCGACGCGATCGTGCGCGGCATGGTCGAGAAGCTCGAGGCGAACACCAAGCGGCATAGCGTGCGGCTCTACGGGCTCGACGATCCGCGGCAGGGCATCGTCCATGTCGTGGGGCCCGAGCTCGGGCTGACGCTGCCCGGCACGCTGATCGTGTGCGGCGACAGCCACACAGCGACGCACGGAGCCCTCGGGGCCTATGCCTTCGGGATCGGTGCGTCGGAGGTCGCGCACGTGCTCGCCACGCAGACGATCTGGCAGCGCAAGCCGCGGAACATGCGCATCCGCGTCGAAGGCCGGATGGCGCCGGGGCTGACGGCGAAGGACATGATCCTGTCGATCATCGCGCGGATCGGGACGGATGGGGCCGTCGGCCACGCGGTCGAGTACGCCGGCGAGGCCGTGCGCGGGCTGTCGGTCGAGGGGCGGATGACGCTGTGCAACATGTCGATCGAGGCCGGCGCGCGCACCGGGATGGTGGCGCCGGACGAGACGACGATCGCTTACCTGCGCGGGCGGCCGTGCGTCGTCGGCGGCGCGGCGTTCGAGAAGGCAGCCGAGGACTGGCTCGCACTGGCGAGCGATGGCGACGCTGCGTTCGACAAGGAGGTCGTCATCGAGGGCGCGGAGATCGCGCCGACCGTGACGTGGGGCATCAGCCCCGAGCACGCATTGCCGATCACCGCGAGCGTGCCCAGTCCCGATTTCGCTGCGGACCAGGCCAAGGCCGTGAACGTTGCCGCCGCGATCAACTACATGGGTCTCAAGGAGGGGCAACCGATCTCCAGCATTCCGATCGACCGCGTATTCAGCGGCTCATGCACCAACAGCCGCATCGAGGATCTACGCGCAGCGGCCGCCGTGCTGGCCGGCCGCACGTCCAAGGTGCCCGGGCTGGTTTCTCCCGGCTCAAGCCAAGTCAAGCTGCAGGCCGAGCAGGAGGGGCTGGACCGAATCTTCCTGGATGCCGGCCTCGAATGGGGCGCCTCGGGATGCTCGATGTGCGTCGGCATGAACGGCGATCTCGTGGCCAGCGGAGAGCGCTGCGCGTCGACGACCAACCGCAACTTCGTGGGCCGGCAAGGCCAAGGCGCGCGCACGCATCTGATGTCGCCCGCGATGGTCGCGGCGGCGGCTGTGGTCGGCACCATCACCGACGTCCGGCCGCTGCTCGAAGGGAGGACGTGACGATGGAGCCTTTCACCACGCTCACTGCCGTCGCCTGCCCGATCCCGTGGGTCGATGTCGATACCGACAGGATCGTTCCAGCGCGGTTCATGTCGACGCCGCGCTCAGAGGGCTATGGCCAGTTCCTCTTTCACGATTTCCGGCGGACACGGGATGGAAAGCTGTCCATGACGCACCCGCTCGACAGGCCGGAGCGGAAAGGCGCGCAGATCATTGTCGCCAAGCGCAACTTCGGCTGCGGCTCCTCGCGCGAGGCCGCCGTTTACGCGCTGGTGGACTTCGGCATCCGCTGCGTGATCGCGCCCTCGTTCGGAGAGATCTTCGCGGGCAACGCCCTGTCGAACGGTCTTCTGGCGGCACGTGTCACCGAGCAGCAGGCCGAAGATCTCCTGGACGAACTCGCGGCGGGCGGGCGCGATCTGACTGTCGATCTCGAGATGCGGACCATCTCCAATGGGCGCGGACCGATCCGGTTCGACATCGACCCGGCGGCGCGACTGCGGCTTCTCAACGGCTGGGACGACGTCGCCATGACGTTGAGCTTCAGCGAGCAGATCGCGGCGTTCCAGGCGCGCGATGCGGCGGCGCGGGGGTGGGCCAGGCCGGTTGCGGACCGCGGCGGCTGAGAACGGCGCGGCTCTACTCCGCCGGCTGCAGCTTGGCCTGGGCCATGCGCTCGGTCGGTTTGTCGTACATCAGAAGCTGGGCGAAGCCAGCTATGAAGCCAATGATGACGGTGAACTGCACAGCGCGGTCGTATGACCCCAGGTGATCGAAGATGAAGCCGCCGCCCCAGGCGCCCAGGAACGAGCCGATCTGGTGGCTGAAGAAGGCGATGCCGGTGAGCGTCGAGAGGTATTTCACGCCGAAGATGTCGAGCACGAGCCCGTTCACCAGTGGGATCACGCTTAGCCACAACATGCCCATGACGGCGGCGAAGATCAGCGTCGAGGCGGGTGTCACGGGCGTGATGAAGTAGATGGTCACAACCACGGCGCGGATCAGGTAGACGAGACCCAGCAACGTGCGCTTGCGATAACTGTCGCCCAGCCAGCCGAACAACCACGAGCCGAACACGTTGAACAGGCCAATGGTGGCGAGGGCCTGTGCGCCGAGCATCGGGTCCATGCCGCATGTCGCCAGGTAGCTCGGCAGATGCGTGGTGAGGAACGCCAGCTGAAGGCCGCATACGAAGTAGGCGAGGCTCATTACGACGTAGCCCTTGTGGGCGCGTGCCTCGGTCAGCACCTCCGCGAAGGATTGGGAGGCGGACGCAGAGCTGGCCGTGGCGGAAGCCGGGAGGCCGCTACTCGAGCGGCCCGATTGCGCGATACTGTCGATGCGGCTGCCGAACCAGACCGCGGGTAGCATCAGCGTGGCGATGCCGATGAAGGCGAGCACGCCCACGCGCCAGTCGTAGCTGGCGATCATCATCTGTCCCAGGGGCGCCACGAAGATAGTGCCGATGGAGCCTGCGGCAGAAACGAGGCCGAACGCGAAGCTGCGGCGACCAGGTACGACGACCTGCGCGGCTATCTTGGCGGCGACGCCGACCGTGGTTGCGGCCTGCGCGATGCCGATCAGGATGCCGCAACCCAGCATGATCATCAGCGAATTGCTGGCCTGCCACATGACGGTGAGGCCGAGGATCCACAATAGCGCGCCGCCGAGCGCAACCCACCGCGTGCCGTACTTGTCGACCAGGGCGCCGGCCACAGGGCCTGCCATGCCCCAAACGAGGTTCTGCACGGCGATCGCCATCGCGAAGTCGGCAGTTGCGATGCCCAGATCCTTGACGACGGGCGTTTGGAAGAGGCCGAAGCTCTGGCGCAGGCCCATTGCGATCGACAACATCAGGGACGCACCGCCCAGCATCAGCAGGGCCTCGGTGCGTGAAATCATCGGTGAGTGAAATGCCGCAGCCTGAGCCGTGCCTGCCTTCGAACCCATCCTGCGCCTCGCGATAGAATGATTCAGATGGCGGGCCAGCGCTGCTGTGCCCATCTCCGAAGCAATGGAGAGAGATGTCCGTATCAGCCCATGGGGCTTGCGTCAGCCCGCCGAGACCGCATAGGTGTCGTGTCCCGTGTGGAGGGACGCCGTATAGTCAGCCGTCCCGTCTGGCAGAACGAGTGTACTATGTCCATATACGGTGCTTGGCAGAGGTGGCGATGCAGCAGCGGTCAGGGCCGGGTCCTCAGGACACGCAAATAGACGACGTGATGAGCAGCTTCCTTGTTCCGGTGCACCGGGAGGGGTGGCGGTTCATCGGAATTGCGCTGGCGGCAGGCTTCCTGCTGTCCTGGCTGTGGGGGCCGCTGTGGTGGCTCAGCGTTCTGCTGGCTGGCGGGATCGCGTACTTCTTCCGTGATCCGCCGCGTGTTACGCCTGTACGCGAAGGGCTCGTCATCGCACCCGGCGATGGGCTCGTCGCGGCGGTCAAGAGCGTGCGTCCGCCGATGGAGTTGGGGCTTGGCCCACAGGAGCGGGTGCGCGTTTCCATATTCCTGTCGGTGCTCGACGTGCATATCAACCGGGCGCCGGTCTCTGGCGCGGTGGCGCGCGCAAGCCACGTGCCTGGCATTTTCGTCAATGCGGCCAAAGCCGACGCCAGCGAGGTGAACGAGCGCCGGGCCACGATCATCCGGATGAGCGACGGCGTGGAAATCGCTGTCGTGCAGATCGCAGGCCTCATCGCGCGGCGGATCGTGCCGTTCGTCCAGGAGGGAGACAATCTGATGGTGGGGCAGCGGATCGGCCTCATTCGCTTCGGCAGCAGGGTCGATGTCTATCTGCCGCCAGATCACCATGCCGTCGTGGCGGTCGGGCAATTCGCGGTCGGGGGCGAAACCGTCCTTGCCGATCTGAAATCCAGCGAGGCCGTCCGTCAGGTGAGGCGGGGCTGATCGCTCACAATGGTGCTTCGCGCGAAGGCGTGAATAGCGTAGAGGTACGCCATGACATCTTTCCGCTCCGTGCCGAGAAAAAGGCCATGAGAAGCCGGGAACCGAACTTCATCGTCGCGGCGCTCCGTCGCTGCATCCGCTTCGCGCTCTTCCGCGACGGCTGGATGACCGCGCGCGAATTGGTGCCGAACTTCTTCACGCTGCTGTCGATCTGCACGGCGCTGCTGGCCATCCGGTGGGCGATCGAGCGCGAGTTCGAGTGGTCTCTGGCGGCGATTGTCGCCTCGGTGGTCCTCGATGGCATCGACGGACGCATGGCGCGGATGCTTCATGCCCAGTCCAAGTTCGGGGCAGAGTTCGACAGTCTGGCGGACTTCGTCGCGTTCGGCGTGGCACCTGCCTTCCTGCTGTTCAATTGGGGGCTGTCGCATTTCGACAGCATCGGCTGGGCGGCGGTCACAGGCTTGGCGCTCGCCTGCGGTGTAAGGCTCGCCAGATTCAACGCTGCCATCGACCGCAAGCGGTTCGACTGGGAGCAGGACTTCTTCATGGGGGTGCCCGCGCCTGCGGGAGCGCTGCTCTCGATGTTGCCACTCTATCTCGACGGGCTGCGCTCTTCGGGTGATCCGCTGTTGCCGGGCATATCACAGGTGAACTGGGCGTCGTGGGCCGTTGTGGGCTACACACTGACGGTCGCGTTCCTGATGGTCTCGACGATACCGACCTATGCGGGAAAGACGGCTGGCGACCGGCTGGTGAGGGAACATCCGCTGATCGCACTGGTATTGGCAATCGGGGCTGGCTTCCTGCTGATCGTCTATCCCTATGCGACGCTGGCAGCTGGGGCGGTTCTCTATTTTCTGGCCATGCCGCTCGGGATCAGGCGGTTCCTGCAGCACAACAAGCTGGACGCGGATGTCGATGATGACGATCTTCGGCCGACACTGTCCGGCAATGTCGGTGACTGATGGCATGACTGAAGCAGCGGGTGGCAAACACGCGGCTGCTTGGTTGAGCTGAAATGTCGCAGTCTGTTGTCGCAAGAGTTTCGCACAAGTTCAGGTCAAGCCATTCGACAGCGTTGCATCACAAACGGCTCTGTGGAATTGGTACAGCAATCTATGCTGGTGGGGGCCAGGGCCGATCAGGCCGTGCGACGAGTTGGGGAATTCCGAAATGCATAGTCAAGCAATCAATCGTGGCGATACCGTTAAAGAGCGGCTGTCGTTTCTCGTGCAGTATCTGCGCAATCCGAAGGAGGTCGGTGCGCTGTTGCCGTCGGGGTCCGCGATTTCCAGTCTGATGACCCGCGAGATCAATCCGAGCCACGGCCCGGTGCTCGAGCTTGGACCGGGCACCGGCTCGTTCACCCGGGCGATCCTTGCGCGCGGGATCAGGGCTGACGATCTGACGCTGGTTGAGACCAACACGGAGTTCTGCAGTCTGTTGCAGCGCGATTTTCCAGGCGTCCACGTGCATTGCATGAACGCTGCGGACATCGCGACGAGCGATATGTTCGGCGGTCGCCAGGTCGGGGCGGTGGTTTGCGGTGTGCCGTTCCTGCTGCTCAAGCCGGGCGAGGCGACGGCCATCCTCAAGTCCGTTTTCGAGGTCATGCGCCCGGATGCGGCATTGTACCAAGTGACTTACGGTTTCACGCATCCCTTCCCGCGGGATGTGCTGCGCGAGCTCGATCTGGTGGCAACGCATCGGGGGCGCACATTGCTGAATGCGCCGCCCGCGTCGGTCTATCGCCTGATGCGGCGTAGCGCGAGCGGTCTGTGCCACTGACGCCACTGCTGCGGCTAGCCGCCTTTTAGGCGACGTAGCCGGTATCCGCGGATAGCATCCGAAGTCGACATTCAATCTGCATGCGCTCGCCTGACTACCCGGGTATCTCCGCGCAGCCCTCGATACTGCCAATCTCGACGTCACGGCAGCTTTGGATCGCAGTCCGCGGTGAACCCGCGGCGGGTCGCCCGCGCGACAGGTTGCAATCGTCATTGCCGTTGCTGATCGGGATATGCGAAGCAATCCAGGAGCCGTGGGTGGCCCGCCTTCGCGGGCCATGTCGGCAGTGGAATGGAGAATGCCGGAATGGCAGAGTAGTCAGGGTATTCGAGGGCGCTCTAGGCATTGGGATGGGAGCTTGGTTCGCGCTCGCGGCGGATGAGTGGCCGCTCCCATAGTGCGTCATCAAGTCCGATGCCCACCGATCCTAAGTCGCGGCGGGGTTTCACAGCCGGGCAGAGCAGGTAGGGCGATCAGTTTTTCGACTTCGAGAGCTTGTCGATTTTCGCCTGCATCTTGGCGAATTCGGCCTTCAGCTCGGCCAGCTCGTCTGAACTCGCGGCTGTGCTGGGCTGTGCTGCAGCAGCGGCAGCCGAAGCGGCCGCAGCCGAAGCGGCCGCCCCAGCGTCCGCCGGCGCTTCCTGCGACGGCATCGCGCCGGGCATCGGTCCCTTGCCGGTCGCAAATGGCGCCCAAACCGTCAGCGCCTGCTCGAACATCGCGACGTTCTTGCGGGTCTGTTGCTGCAGCGCGTCGAATGCGGCGGCGCCGAAGGGGTTCGTCTGGAACATCGGTGCAAACTGCTCGCGCAGGCGCCCTTGATCCTGCACGAGGTTCTCGAGACTGAACTGAAGATAGCTCGGCACCATCTTGCCGATGGCGTCGTCGTAGAAGCGGATGAGCTGGCGAAGGAACGGCACGGGAAGCAGGGTCTGACCGCCCGATCTGGATTCCTGCTCGACGATGATCTGAGTGAGCACGGCGTGGGTCAGCTCGTCGCCAGTCTTGGCATCGAAGACGACGAAATCGCGATCCGAGCGCACCATCGCCGCCAGATCTTCCAGCGTCACATACGTGCTTGTCTCAGTATTATAGAGCCGCCGGTTCGCGTATTTCTTGATAACGACTGGCTCGCGCTTGTCCGACGCCGGTTGGACCTTGTTGAGCATGTCGGCTTCGCCTCGGGTGCTATTGTTGCAATGCGAAATAATAACACACGTAGTGGGCATGCGGCCAGCGCATAGTAAGCGCGATGAAGATTGGCAGATTGGACGGACGGCTCGATAGCCCTGTCGAGTACAGCGAGTGGCGCTGACACGTGACGAAAGCGGTCGGGCCCGGCGGATCGAGGGGCCCGGCGGGGCCGGCTCTAACGTGCCGACCCCGAACTGGTGTCAGCCCCAGGCTGGCGCCATTCTCAGTCTGGCGCCTGGCGGGCCTCAGCCGCGGTTCGGCTTGCCCACGAAGCCCTTGCCGTGGCCGGCCTCACGGGCTGCCCACCCGCCAGCAACCCGGCCAGAGAACAGCGAGGGGCCCAGCATGGTGCCCTCCAGCCCGGCCTTTCCATTGATGTGGCCGCCGGCCATGCCCGAGATCTCCCCGGCGGCATAAAGCCCTGGAATCGGCTCGAAGTGGCGGTCGAGCACGCGGCACTGCTTGTCGGTTTTCACGCCGCCGAAGTTCTTGCGGGCGAGCGGGAACATCTGGATCGCATAGTAGGGAGCCGTGTCGAACTTCTTGGATAGCTTCAGCGGTTTGCCGAACTCGGGCTCCTTTTCCAGCTTGTCGTCGATGGCCTTGTCGTAGCGGGCCACCGTGTCGAGGAACGTTTGTCTGGGGACGTCGATCTTGTCGGCGAGTTCCTCCAGAGTGCTGGCTTTCTTGATGAACGGCGAGTTGTCGAGCAACTCCTCGATCTTCTCGCGCAATGGCTCATCGGCTTGGCGGTAGTAGGGGTCGGAGATCTCGACCTTGGCGAGCATGGCGCGGTCGACGACGGCCCAGGCGTGGCGCGGCTGTTGGGCAAGAAGCGCAGGGCTCGCGGAATTGCCGCCGGAAAGGGCCTCGTTGTGGAAACGCTTGCCCTGCTGGTTGATGTAGATGTTGCCGGGTGCCAGGCGGAACACGAGGCCGCGGCGTTGTTTGGGATCGCGGTAATCTGGTGTCGCGTAGACATAGAACCAGACGTGATCCATGTGCGTTAGATAGCCGCCGACACTGGACACCATCTTGTGTCCGTCGCCAGTCGAGCCGAAGCCCGAGCCCTCCATGATGCGGCTGCCGCGAAGCTCTGGCTTGTGCTCGAGCACCATGTCGACGTTGGAGTTGAACCCGCCCGAGGCGACGACCACGGCCTTCGCCTGCACCTCGATACGGTCGCCGGTCTTGGCATCGACGCCCTCGAAGCCGACTACGCGTCCGTTTTGATCGCGGGTCAGGGCGCTGATCTGGGTGTCGGGAATGATCTGGCCGCCCTGCTTGCGATAGGAGGCGATGAGCGCCGTCATCAGGCCGAGGCCGCTCTTGGCGGCCCGCTGCCAGCGCATGACCGAGTTGCCTTCCTGCGGTTTGGCGTCCACCCACTCGACGCCATGCTTCTCTGCCCACACGAACACGTCGTTGCGGGTGCCTTCGATGTAGAAGCGCGCCCACTCCGCGTCGGCGGTAGGACCGCCCCATTTCATCCAATCGTCGAAGGCGAGGTCGGGGTTGTCGGTGATGCCGAGCTTCTCCTGGAGCGGTGTTCCGACCATGCAGCAGCCGCCGCCGGATATAATCGCGGCGCCGCCCGGCTCGGAGAGCTTTTCGAACACCAGCGTGCGAGCACCGGCGTCGTGAGCATCCAGCGCGGCGCAGATGCCGGCGGCGCCTCCGCCGATGATTGCAACCTCGGTCTCATACTTCACGGTCTTGGGCATGGGCGCGTTTCCCCTCGCACGATCTTATGGCAATCCAGGCCAGTTAAGCAGAGTTGGAGCGCCCCGCCAATGGCCGTTCGGCTCTGGAATATCAGCCATGCTCTGCAACAGCGGAGCAATCAGGCTACGCGACGCCAGACGGATTCGCCCCGGCCGCCGCCGGCCCGCCCGGCATTGGCGATTCGCAGCTCGTCGGGCGAAGTCATCGTGACCAATCGCTTGCCGTTTGTGCCGTTGAAGTTGGCGAACGTGCTGGCGAGGAAGTGCACATCGAGGGTGCTGCCAGCTTCGTCGACGGTGTAGGTGCCGTACATCGCGAGAGAGCCGAGGACGATAAGCCTTGCCTCATCGGCTGTCGTCGCGGGGCGGCTGGGCACCCGGGGCAGGTCCGAGCGCAGCATCATCTGGGTGAAGTTGCCCTCGGCATCGAACATGCAGCAGCCGAACGGAGTGGGGCCCCAGCTGTCGGTACGGGTGCCGTCAGCGGCGATGTCCACGGAGGAGACCAGTCGCCATGCTCCCACGATCAGATCGGCAAGTGCCATAGGCCCTCTTTTGTCTGATTTCTGCGCCTTGCTCGGTCGCAATTGAATTAAATTCTCCGCGACCGGGAAAGGAGGCGGTAAGCGCCATAGTGGTTCACAATTGATTGTCGAGGCGGCGCTCCATATTCCTAAAATATCTCTACAATCGGGAACTTAAATCATGACTCTCAATCAACCTGGCGGTAACGCACTGCGCCGGATCATGACCGACCCGGCTTTGGCATCGAGCGGCATCTCGGCAGAGCTGGCCGGGGTCCGCAGCATCAAGATAACGCGAAATGGCCGATTTCTGGGCATCTGGCGCCAGACCGTCGGCTCTTTCGATTGGTATCCCGCAGGCTACAATCAAGCGCAGTTGCGAGTGCCGACACCCGATCAAGTCGCACGCTACATGATCGCGGCATTGGCGCCCGGCTCGGCAAGTTAAGTCAAAATCGACGCGGGGGCGGGGCTGGCCGTAAAGGACCTGCCCCGCTGGTGATGATCCGCTACCTGCTTGGGTTAGCGCTCGTCGCGGGCCTGATCCATCAGCACCTTGGCCTGGCCGCCGTCGATCTCGATCTGGGTGCCGTTGACGAAGTGCGCCAGCGGCGAAGCCAGATAGGCGACGAGGTTCGCCACCTCCACTACCTCGGCGATGCGCCCCAGCGGGATCGACTTCGGCGCCAGCTTATCGGCCTTCTCGACGCTGATCTTCATATCGCGCGCCATTGCCTGGACGAGACCCGCCCAACGCTCGGTACGCACGGGGCCGGGGTTCACCGCACACATGGAAATGTTGTGGCGGCCGTACTGGCCGGCCAGCGACATCGTCAGGTTCTGACCGGCGGCGTTGGCAGCACCCGGGGCGATCTCCCAGTAGCTGTCCTTTACCCCGTCGTTGCCGATCAGGTTCACGACGCGGCCGCCGCCTTGGGCCACCATGATCGGCAGCGTATGCTTCAAGCAGCGCACGAAGCCCATGAACTTGAGCTGCAGCGCCTGTGCCCAAGCCTCCTCGTTGAGGAACTCGATGGTGCCGCCCGGCGCCGAGCCGGCGTTGTTGACGAGGATGTCGATGCGGCCGAGCGCCTTGTGCGCCTCCTTGATGAAGCGCTCGGCGTCGGCGGCGCTCGTCAGGTCGGCTGGGATCGCGATGATCTTGCGGTTCGTGGCGCGGGCGATCTCGGCGGCTGTCGCCTCCAGCGGCTCCTTGCGGCGGGCGCAGATCGCGACGTCGCAGCCTTGCTCGGCCAGCACCTTGGCGATGCCCTTGCCGATGCCTTCGCTACCGCCGGTGACGACGGCCTTCTTGCCTTCGAGCTTGAGGTCTAGTGCCATGATGATCTCCTTGGATGTGTGGGATAGAACGTCGGTGGCCGGCGCAGCGTGGCGCTGCTGGGCGTTCGGCTCGACGCAGCTAAGCAGATCGCGCGGTGCTCGCCAACAGGTGCCTGGAGGGAGGTGCCTGGAGGGAGGTCCCTGGAGGGAGGTGCCTGGAGGGAATGACCAGAGGGAGACGACCCGGATCTTCATATCTGCACCACGATTGAAGGTACGCTTGACGGGACGAGCCGGACTCGTAGGCTTGTCGGCGCTAAATGCACCATCCCTCTCATCTGTTGCCGGAGTGCTTGCATGAAAGTCGTCGATCTCTCGCACGCGATGAGCGTGCATACGCCCGGATGGGTTGGGTATGCCGGCAACAAGATGTACTACGCTCAGACGCTGCAGACCCACATGATCGTGGCACAGCGCATCGAGACGGCGCTGCATGTGGGCACGCATTTCGACGGTGGGATGCACGCCACCGACGGGCGCAAGGGCGATATGGCCTCGCTGCCGATGGACTACCTGTTCAATCACGGGCTCGTGCTCGACATCTCGCCCGACTGTACGGACTGGACCGTCATTACGCCGGAGATCATCGAGCGAGCGCTTAAGAAGGCGAAGCTGGAGATCAAGTCCGGTGACATCGTCATCCTGCACACCGGGTGGCACAAGCACTACGAGGGCCAGCCGCAGCAGGATCTCGTGCGCTACTTCTGCTACCATCCTGGACCCAACCTCGACACGATGCACTACTTCCTGAAGAAGAAGGTGCGCTGGTTCGGCATGGACACGGGATCGTGCGATCATCCGATGAACACGTCCATCCGCAAGATGCGGCCCGACCTGGCCGACGACTTCGCCAAGGTAATGGGCAAGCCGCCGGAAGAGTTCTTCGGCACGTTCGAGTACACGCACAAGCTCTCGAAGCGGAAGGTGCGCGCCAACATGTTCCCGTTCCACAACTGGGCGTTCCAGGAAGGCCTTCTGCACGCGGAGAACATCGGCGGGGACATCGAGCTCGTCTGCGGAAAGCGCGCGCTTATCGGTGCGTTCCCGTGGCGCTACGAGGGGCTGGAATCGTGTCCGTGCCGCGTGTTGGCGTTCCCCGACATGGGGGAGGAGAAGGTCCAGGCGATGGGCGAGGTCGCCAAGGCGATGCGCGCGACGTGAGGCGACGTGGTCGACCGTGCGCAGGGCATCGGTCGTAGCGCAGCGGAATTCCCGTGTTGGCATCATCCCGTAAACAAATTATCTGTTGCAGGACGGTGCCGGCTGTTGGGGGGATTCATGATCAGATTTGTGGAGTTGCGCGCCGCTTTGCTCGGCGTGGCTATGTTCGCGTCTGGCGCGGGAGCGAGCGCGCAGGAGTTTTCGGCGAAGACCGTCAATCTCGTGATCGGCTTCGGGCCCGGGGGTGGCTACGATCTCAATGGCCGGCTGCTTGCGCGCCATCTGGGGCGGCATCTGCCGGGGCAGCCCACCGTAGCCGTCCAGAACATGCCGGGTGGCGGCAGTCTCAATCTGGCGAACGTCACGGCAAACACTGCTCCAGCAGACGGCTCGCACATCGCGCTGTTGAACTCGGCGGCGGCGCTGGAGCCTGTGCTCGGCAATCCGGCTGCCAAGTTCGAGGCCGGCCGGTTTCATTGGATCGGCAACATGAACCGCGAGCGTGTGGGTTGCGCTGCGTGGACGGCATCGGGTGTGGCGACCTGGGACGACGTTGTGAAGCGGGGAGCGCGCTTCGGCGGCGTCGGCGCCGCTGGTACGTCGTCGCAGCACGCCTATTTCCTGAAGAACGTCGCAAAGGCGCCGATCACCGTCATCACGGGGTATCGGGGCAGCAACGAGGTCAATCTGGCGCTGCAGCGGGGGGAAGCCGAAGTGACGTGCGGGTTGTTCCTGTCGTCGATGAAGGGGCCCTATCGTCAGGACTACGAGGCCGGCAAGTTGCGCATGGTGATCCAGTTCGGCCGGCAGAACGAGCCTTACTTCAAGGATGCTGTCAGCATCTTCGAGATCGTCAAGTCCGAGGCGGACCGGCAGTTGACCGAGTTCGTGTTCGGTCAGGCCGAGATCTCGCGGCCACTGGCGCTGCCTCCGGCGACGCCGGCGGGGATCGTCCAGACGATGCGGCGCGCGTTCGATCTCGCCACGAAGGACCCTGGGCTGCTGGCGGAGGTGGCGAAGGCGGGTCTGGCGCTGGCGCCGATGTCGGGCGAGGAGACACAGAAGGAGCTCGCGCGCTTTGCGGGCGTTTCCAGCGAGATCGCAAAGCGTGCCCGCGCCGCGATCCGGCCGTGAGCCGGGTCGGTGCAAGCCTGCCCTCGCGTCATTGCGCAGGGCCAGGACCGAGATCGGATGGTTCGATCGCGGGAGATCCCGGTGTAGACCGGATCACGTCGCGGGGGCGAAGCTGAGATACGGCGGCCTGGATCGGGCATTGGCTTCGGTGCCTGCTGCCGTTGTCGTTGGCAGTGTCGGTTGTCGGCTCGGGAAGTCCTGGGGGCTAACCATGCGTTGGCCCGACATGGCTTAGCCCGACATGGCTTAGCCCGTCGCTTGGCAATAGATGTGCGTTGCCGCATCATGAAAGTACATGTGCTGCCGCATCATGGCGGCAGTATCCATCTGCGAACAGCGAGTACAGGACGCCCGATCATGGCGAACATCGAGTTGCGTAACGACGGCGGCGTGGCCGTGCTGACCATCAACCGGCCGGAGGTGAGAAACGCCATCGACGACGCCACGCGGACGGCGCTGATCGCGGCACTCGACGAGGTGGCGCGCGACAATGCCGTCAAGGCGCTCGTTCTGACTGGCGCGGGAAAGTCGTTTTGCGCGGGCGGGGACATTCGCGGCATGCAGCAGCGGCTCGCCGCACCGCCGGGCGAGGTGGCGATCAACGGCTGGCGGCGGCAGCAACGCACGCATCATTTCGTGTCCTCGATCCATGATCTCGCCAAGCCGACCATTGCCGCGGTGAACGGGGCCGCTGCGGGCCTCGGCTGCGATCTGGCGCTGGCGTGCGATTTCATCGTCGCCTCGCGCGATGCGATGATGGCGATGACCTACGTGCATCGCGGGCTCATTCCAGACGGGGGCGGAATGTACTTCCTGCCGCGCCGCGTCGGGCTCGTCCGCGCCAAGGAGCTGATCTTCTCCGGCCGGCGGGTGATGTCCGACGAGGCGCTCGCCATCGGCATGATCGATCGCATAGCCGAGCCCGATGCTCTGGTCGGCGATGCGGTTGCCTGGGCGCGAGAATTGAGCCAGGGCTCGTCGGCCTCTCTGGCGCTCGCCAAGACGATCCTCAATGCCACGTTCGAACATGCGGCAGAGGAAGTGTTCCAGAAGGGCAGCCAGGCGCAGGCGATCTGCTACACGACAAGCGAGCACCGCGCGTCGGTGGAGGCGTTCCTGGCCAAAAGCAAGAAGTAGCAGCGGGCCGCAGGAATTCTGGAAGCACGAGAAGGACGGCGGATCGGCATGGACACGGCAATCAAGATTGCGATCATCGACGATTTTCAGCATGTCGCGGCGGCGATGGGCGATTGGGGGCGCCTGAGGCCGCGGGCTGAGACGACGGTTTTCACCGACAACGTCACGGGCGAAGCGCTGATCGAGCGGTTGGCGCCTTTCGACGTCGTCATGGTGATCCGCGAGCGCACGAAGTTCCCGCGCGAGGTGATCGAGCAGCTGCCGCGTCTCAAACTCCTCATCACGGCGGGAATGCGCAACCTCGGCATCGACCTGGACGCGTGCAAAGCGCGCGGCATCGTCGTCTGCGGCACCGGCACGGGCAGCTCGCCGACGGCGGAGCTGGCATTCGGTATGCTGCTGGCGCTATCGCGGAACACGCCGGCGGAGGAAACCTCGCTGCGTGCCGGCACGTGGCAGACGCAGCGGCTGGGGTTCGGCGTCAGTGGGCTCACGCTGGGCGTGCTCGGGCTCGGTCGGCTCGGCGGCATAATGGCGGGCTATGCGCGGGCGTTCGGCATGGACGTGATCGCGTGGAGCCAGAACCTCTCCGAAGAGAAGGCCCAGGCGGGGGGCGCGCGACGCGTCGAGAAGGCGGAGCTTTTCGCGCAGGCCGATTTCGTATCGCTGCATCTCATCCTGAGCGAGCGGACGCGCGGCATTGTCGGTGCTGCGGAGCTCGGGGCGATGAAGCCTTCGGCGTTCCTCATCAACACCTCGCGCTCCGGTCTCGTGGACGAGGCGGCGCTGATCGCTGCGCTGAAGGCGGGCAAGATCGCGGGCGCGGCGCTCGACGTCTACGAGCGCGAGCCGCTGCCGGCCGATGCTGCAATTCTCAGCGCGCCCAACACGCTGCTGACGCCGCACCTGGGTTACGCCACGCGGGAGACCTATGAGATCTACTTCCAACAGACGGTGGAGAACGTCGAGGCGTGGCTGGCCGGCGCGCCGGTGCGGGTGATCTCGGGCTGAGTGGGGGGGACGATCGGCCGATGGGGGCCGCTGCGACGTGGCGGCCGTGGCCGTAGATGGCGAGAGTATCATTGGCGGCAAGCTCGGCGAGATGGCGGGAGTTGACCCGGAGGCGAATTCGGGCCGCGCCAACCTCCTCGCTCCGTCATCCCGGCGACGAGCGGCGCAGCGCGCCGCGAGTGTGAGGCCGGGACCCAGGTCACTTGTCCACGGGGGAGCGCTCAGCGGCGGCGCCGTATGCTGTCCGCCAGCCTGTCGAGGATCGCTCCCGTCCTCTCGTCGAACAGATCGATCCATTCCGGATTCATGATCTCGACCAGACGGATTTTCCAGGCCCGCTTCCATTCCTTGATCTGCTTTTCGCGTAGGATAGCAGCGCCGAGACGTGGCCATGAAGATCGCTCGTCATACCCTCGAGCGAAAGTTTCGACCCACTACATGGGTCTTCACTTTCGCTGCGGCGCTTGCGCCGGGCCGCAGTCGCGGCCTCGCCGAGCGGACAGAGCAACAAGTTACGACTTCCGCTCGGCGGCATCACATCTGTGTCGAGCGTGCCGTTGCGACGGCTCGCGAGGATCTAAACGCAGGGCGTCTTGTCACCGCATTGCATGTTCCAATCCGAACTGCCGACGCGGCCAGTGTGGTGCGCGCCGCCGGTCGCACACAAGCATCAAGGTGACATGGGCCCCGGCCTTCGCCGGGGTGACGGCAAGGTGGTGCTGGAATCGAGGCCAAGCCGATGTCGGCCGGTGGCCCATCGCGACGCCGATGGTGGTGGGAAGCCGCGCGAGGCTGCAGAACCGCTGCTCAGCGCGGCCGCCCTCAGCCGCCCGCGAAGCGGAAGTGCATGACGTCGCCGTCCTTGACGACGTACTCCTTGCCTTCGAGGCGCATCTTGCCGGCATCCTTGGCGCCATTCTCTCCGCCGAGCGAGACGAAGTCGTCGTAGGCGATGGTCTCGGCTCGGATGAAACCCTTCTCGAAATCGGTGTGGATCACACCGGCCGCCTTCGGCCCCTTGGTCCCGGCCGTGATCGTCCACGCGCGGGCTTCCTTCGGGCCGACCGTGAAGTACGTGACGAGACCGAGCAACTCGTAGCCCGCGCGGATCAGGCGATTGAGGCCAGGCTCCTCGAGGCCCATCTCGGCGAGGAAGGCATCGCGCTCCTCGTCGGTGAGACCGGACAGCTCGGATTCGATCTTGGCTGAGATGATGACGCAGCCGGCGCCTTCGGACTTCGCGAACGCCTCGACCTGCGCCGTGTAGGCATTGCCGCGAGCGGCGGACGCCTCATCGACGTTGCACACATACAGAACCGGTTTGGCGGTCAGAAGCTGGAGGGCCTTGAAGGCGGGGATCTCCTCGGGCGTCAGCTCGACGCGGCGGGCGGGCTTGCCTTCAGCCAACAGCGCGAGGGCCTTGTCCATCAGCACGAGCTGCGTCTTGGCATCCTTGTCGCCGCCACGCGCTTTTTTGTCGGCGGCGTGCTTGCGCTTTTCCAGGCTCTCCATGTCCGACAGCATCAGCTCGGTCTCGACCACCTCGGCATCTGCGAGCGGATCGATCTTGCCGGCGACGTGGACGATGTCGCCGTCCTCGAAGCAACGCAGTACGTAGGCGATGGCGTCGACCTCACGGATGTGGCCGAGGAACTGGTTGCCCAGTCCTTCGCCTTTCGAGGCGCCGCGGACGAGGCCGGCGATGTCCACGAAGGTGAGCCGCGTCGGGATGATCTCCTTGGAGGCGGCGATTTTGGCGAGCTTGTCGAGCCGCTCGTCGGGCACGCCGACCTCGCCGACGTTGGGCTCGATCGTGCAGAAAGGATAGTTCGCCGCCTCGGCCGCCGCGGTCTGCGTCAGCGCGTTGAAGAGGGTCGACTTGCCGACGTTCGGCAGGCCGACGATGCCACATTTGAAGCCCATGATCACTCGCCTGCGTTGATGGTTGTCGCCTCGGCTACAACGGGGCGGTGTTTCTCACAATTCGCGTCGTGGTCGCGGGCGTCACGAGCGGGTGACGGCCCGTTCGAAATTTGGCGTGAACGGGTTGGCGACACGCATTCCGTCGATAGTGGTTCCGTCGGCCATGTCCTCGGACACGAACAGGCGGCAATCGGCGCGGAGGGCCGAGGCCAGCATCAGCGAATCCCACCAGTTCGATCCTACCGTGTTCTGAACCGCCCATGCGCGCTCCGTCGTGCCCGCATCGAGGGGCGCGACGGCCCACGGGGCGAGAAGGCGCACGTAGCCGCGCGCTTCCTCCACAGGGATCAGGCGGCGTCGTTGCGTCAGCACCCGGTAGCACTCATTCAGGCTTTGTGGGCTCAGAATGAGTGTATGGCTGCTGATCGTCTGCCTCAGCAAATCCGCCGACACCGACCGCTTGCGCGGATCCACTGGATCGAGCGCGTAGATCAGAATGTTGGTGTCGACGAAGAGCCGGCCGGTCATAGAGTTCGTCCCGCTTGGGCAGGTCGACGGCAAGACCTGCGAACCCGGCGCCGGCCAGGAAGTGCTCGAGCGCCTCGATCTGCTCATGGCCGCGCCCCATCTGCGTCTCGAGCAGGTGGCCGACATAGGCGGACATGCTGAGATCAGCCTTGGCCGCCTCGACGCGCAGCCAGTCGGCGACGTCCTCGCGCAGTGTGAGTGTGACGTTTTTCATCGTGCCAATCCTGCTGCAATCTGCAGGTCATGTGGACACAGAAATAGTGTACCACGGATTTTGCGTCAACCGTTTTGTGTGATGGCGTTTTGTGTGATGGCGCCTCGTGTGAAGAAAATGGTTCCAGGTGGCTGCTGTCAGGGGGAAGTCATAGGCGAAGGGAGGCGCGCACGGATGAAAGGGTGCACGGGGCTCAATCGGGGCGCGGGGGGCCCGGTCGATGCCGATCCGCGCTCCACCGGGCCGAAGCAAACCGGGCCGAAGCCTCCCGAGGCTGCGGCGTTCCGTCAGGATTTGCCGGTGCGGCCCGACATCCATTTCTTCAGGTTCTCGGCCAACGCTGACTGACGTTTGGCGTTGCGCTCACCGGCGGGGTGTCTGCCGGTTGCTGGACGTGGAGCGGGCGGCGGCTCGGGTGGGGTCTTCGCGGGCAGACTTTGCTCTGCTGGGATGGTGCGGGCTACATCGGTCAGGAAGCGCTCGTTTTCGCCGGTCGCCAATCGTCCGGCCGTATCGGCGATGGCATCGAGCAGGGGGCCAAGCCAAACCTCGTCGGCCTTGGCGAAATCGTGCAGCACCCAGCCATGCACCAGCTCCTTGGCGCCAGGGTGGCCGATGCCGATGCGCACGCGGACGAAGTCGTTGCCGACGTGCTGGGTGATGGAGCGCAGACCATTGTGGCCGGCGTTGCCGCCGCCCGTCTTGAGCTTGAGCTTGCCGGGGGTGAGGTCGAGCTCGTCATGGAAGGCTACGACATCGGCGATGCCGATCTTCAGGAAACGCGTTGCCTCGCCCACTGCGCGGCCGGATTCGTTCATGTAGGTGTCGGGCTTAAGCACAAGCACCTTCTCGCCGGCGATCTCGCCATCGGCGGCGAGGCCCGAGAACTTGCGCTTCCAGGGGCCGAAACGGTGCCGCTCGGCGATCCGCTCGACGGCCATGAAGCCGACGTTGTGGCGGTGCCGCGCATACTTCTCGCCCGGATTGCCGAGCCCGACGAAGAGCTTCATGGGGATCGGGGATCGGGTGACGGGATCGGAGATCGGGTGCTGCCGCTGCGAGCGGCAAACAACCCAATCCCCAGAACCAGGGCCCGCTCCCCCCTCTTACTTCTTGCCGCCCGCTGCGGGGGCCTTGCCGCCCGCGGCTGGTGCACCCTTGGCGCCGGCCGCCGGTGCAGCCTTTGCCGCAGCGGCCTTGGCATCGCCACCGGCTGCGGCGCCATCGCCTGCGCCCGGAGCGGCTGCTTCCTCGTCCTTGGTCAGCGCGCCGGCGACCGTCGCCACCGTGAAGTCACGGTCGCCGATCGTCGGGCGCACGCCAGGGGGCAATTCGATGGCGGAGATATGGATCGAACGGCCGATCTCGAGACCGGTGAGGTCGAAGTCGAAGAACTCCGGGATCGTGTCCGGCGGGCAGTAGACCTCGATCTCGCGGCGAACGATGTTGAGCACACCGCCGCGCTTGAGGCCCGGGGAGGCGGCATCGTTGATGAAGCGGGCGGGGACGCGCACGCGAATGCGGCTCTCGGGTGTCACACGGAGGAAATCGACGTGGAGGGGCGTGTCCTTGACGGGATCGAGCTGGAACTCGCGCGGGATCACGCGGGTCTTCTTACCGTCGATGTCGATGTCGAAAATGGTAGCGAGGAAGCGGCCGCGGGTTATGATCTTCGACATCTCTGTGAAGTCGCAGACTATTCCGACAGGCTCCATCTTGGCGCCGTAGATCACGGCAGGCACTTTGCCCTCGCGTCGCGCTGTGCGTGCGGCCCCCTTACCGCTCCGCGTGCGCGCCGAGGCCTTGATCTCGATGACGTTGGCCATGGCACTCTCCAATGAAAAAGGGGCCACTCCGGCCCCGGTCGTTGCTTCCCCGCCCGGCCTCCAAGGGTGCAAATGCGCGGCGGGGGGCCCTTGACAGGCTGGCCGCGTTATACCTGCGAGGGTCGTGCATTGCAACGCCCGGCTGGCATCGCCCGGCTGGCATCGAGAATGCGGGGATGGTCCGCTTGGGGGAGGTTCTCCCCAGGCAAGTAACGGCGGACCAAGAATGGATGTCGCTACATGGCAGGGACTCGCCCTAACCTGACGTGGGTTTCGAGGAGTAACGACATGTCGGCAGCTGCCCGGCGCAAGGCAACATCCAGCAACGATGCGGTCGCCCCTTTCCTGGGGGTCGGCAACTCGGCGCGTGGATTTCAGTGGCGCGAGCGGCTTCAGGCCGGGCAGCGCAACACGGCTCTGGCGATCAGCCAGCGACACGGATTGCCGGAGCTGCTGGGCAGGGTGCTGGCAGCGCGCGGCGTCGGTATCGACGAGGTGCCAGTCGTGCTCGAGCCGACCATCAAGGCGCTGATGCCCGATCCCAGCGTGCTCAAGGACATGGATACGGCGGCCCATCGGCTCGCGGATGCGGTCGGCAAGCGTCAGCCGGTGGCAGTGTTCGGCGACTACGACGTCGACGGGGCCTGCTCGTCGGCACTGATGGCGCGCTGGCTCGGCCATCACGGGGTCAAGGCGCGCATCTATATCCCAGACCGCATCTTCGAGGGTTACGGGCCCAACCCCGCGGCGATCGAGACGCTGGTGGCGGAGGGAGCCCGACTTATCGTCACCGTCGACTGCGGGACGACGAGCTTCGAGCCGCTCGCGGTGGCGCGCAAACTCGGCACCGACGTGATCGTCATCGACCATCACCAGGCCGACGAGCGCCTGCCCGATGTGGCAGCGGTGGTGAACCCCAACCGCCAGGACGACATCTCGGGCCTGGGCCACCTGTGCGCGGCGGGCGTCACCTTCATGACGCTGGTTGCAGCGACCCGGGAGCTGCGGCGGCGCGGGGCTTACGGCCAGGGCCTCGCTGAACCGCCACTGCTGGGGATGCTCGATCTCGTGGCGCTCGCCACGGTTTGCGACGTGGTGCCGTTGCAGGGGCTCAACCGTGCCTATGTCACGCGCGGACTGGCGGTGATGCGGCAGCGGGAGAACATCGGGCTGCGCGCACTGAGCGACGCTGCCGGCCTCAACCAGCCACCTACGACGTATACGCTGGGCTTCGTGCTCGGGCCGCGAATCAATGCCGGCGGGCGGATCGGCGATGCGGCGCTGGGCGCTCGGCTGCTGACCTTCGAGGACGAAGGGGAGGCGGCGCGGATCGCGGTGCAGCTCGACAAGCTCAATCGCGAGCGCAAGACGATCGAGACGGACATGCTCGCTGCGGCACTGGCCGAGGCGGAGACGATGGTAGCCGCGGAACCTACCCTGCCGCTGTTGATGGTCGGCTCGGAGCACTATCACAAGGGCGTCGTCGGTCTCGTGTCGAGCCGGCTGACCGAGCGATTTCAGCGGCCGAGCTGCGTCATCGCTTGGGAGAAGGACGGCTCGGGCAGCGGTAAAGGCCAGGGCACGGGCTCGCTGCGCTCAATTGCCGGGGTGGACATCGGCAGTGCGGTCAGGGCGGCGACGGCGGCGGGCCTGCTCGTCAAGGGCGGCGGACATGCGATGGCGGCTGGCCTCACCGTCGAGCGGGGGCGGCTCGATGCCGCGCGCGGGTTCCTGATCGAGAGCGTTCGCGCGGCGGCAGGGGCTGCGCGCTCGACCGCGACGCTCGACATCGACGGGGCTCTGACGCCAGCGGCCGTCAACAACAAGCTGATCGATCTGATCGAGCAGGCCGGACCTTACGGGCAGGGCAATCCTCAGCCGCGGTTCGTGTTTCCCGCTCATCGCATCAAGTTCGCCAAGGTGATGGGCGAGGCGCATGTGCGCGTGACACTCGAGGCGGGCGATGCCTCCAAGATCGACGGGATCGCGTTTCGCGCGGTGGGGCAGCCGTTGGGCGAGGTACTGCTCGGCACGGGCGGTATGCCGATACATGTCGCCGGCACGCTTCGGCGGGACAGCTGGGGGGGGCGCGAGAAGATAGAGTTGATGATCGACGACGCCGCCGATCCCAGACAGCAAGGCTGAGCACTCGAGCGCATTTACCTGCGTTCCGAGGCTTGATACCTGAGGACTGCGATCTTGCGTGGGCGGGTTACCAGCACCGGCTCGTGAAGACGCGGTGGGGTACGATCAGCTGCCGCACCCGACAAATGATCGACGGAGCCTGCGCATGTCCATTCACGATCTTCGCTCGTTCATCGCTGCCGCGCGCGCCGCTGGGCAAGTCAACGACATCGAGGGCCCGGTGAGCCCTGTCCACGAGCTCGGCCGGGTGCTGAAGGCGTGCGAGCGCGTCGACAAGGCTGCCTACTTCCACAAGGTCGAGGGCTCGGACCTGCCCGTCGTCGGGGGGCTGCTCAGCTCACAGCGCTGGGTCGGGCGCGCGCTCGAATGTCCCTCCGAGGAGGTCGGCGAGCGGATGGCATCGGCGACCGAGAAGCCGATCAAGCCCGAGCTGCAGACGAGCAAGGCGGCGAGCCAGGAGGTCGTGGTCGAGAAGCCCGATCTCACCAAGCTGCCGATCCCGACGCATTCGCCGCTCGACGCGGGCGCCTTCATCACCGCCGGCGTCGTCATCTCGCGCGACCACGAAAGCGGCCTGCACAACCTTTCCTATAACCGGATGCAGGTCTATGGCCCCGACACGTCGGGCATTTCCATGAACATCTGGCGCCACATGAAGGCGTTCTACGACAAGGGCGAGCACGCTGGCCGCAACCTGCCGTTCTGCGTCGCCATCGGTCCCGATCCGACGCTGATGATCGCGGCGGCCTGCCGCTACGACGGCGACGAATACGAGATCGCCGGGTCGCTGCGCGGTGCGCCGATCCCCGTCGTGCGCGCGCAGACGTGCGATGTGATGGTGCCGGCGTTCGCGGAGATGATCATCGAGGGCGAGGTGATCGCGGGTGAGCGGCGGATGGAAGGTCCGATGGCGGAGTTCACCGGCCATTATTCAGCCCGCGACGAGAAGCATGTGGCACGCATCACGCGGATCACGCATCGCAAGAGCCCGATCTGGCAGACGATGAACGGCGGCGGCTACGAGCACGTCTACATCGGCAACACGATCACCCGCGAGCCACTGCTGGCGCGCTTCATCCGGCACATGACGCGCAAGTTGATCGCGGTGCATCTGCCGCCCTATGCAGCGGGTTTCACCGCGATCATCGCGCTCGACGATCCAGCTCCCGGCGAGGTGCGAAACGTGGCGATCGCGGCGATGGCAGCCCACGTCAACATCAAGACGGTGATCGTGGTCGGCAAAGACGTCGACATCTACGACCCTGCCGACGTGATGTGGGCGCTCAGCACGCGGGTGCGCTGGCACGAGGACCTGCTGCCGATCCCCGGTGCGCACGGCAACGAGCTCGATCCGACGTCGGACGAGCACGGCGTGCAGTGCAAGGTCATCATCGACGCCACACTGCCGGCGTCGTCGACGAAGAGCCCCATCAAGGTCTCGTATCCCGCGGTCGATCTCGCGCGTTATGTGAAGTAATCCACTTCAAACCGCTTCGCCGAACAGGTCGGGGGGATCGGCGAGGGTGGCGGGGAGAAGGTGGTCGACGCCGATCCCGACGAGGCGAAAGCTGCGGCCGTCGGCCTCGCTTTCGATCAGGGGACGGGCGGCGGCGAACAGCACGTCTGCGCGCTGGGTCGGGTGGGGCAGGCGGCGGTTGCGCGTGATGATGCGGAAGTCGGCGGTCTTCAGCTTCAGGACGAGGGTGCTGCCGGATTTGCCTTTGCGGAGGAGGGCTCCCGCGACGCGGTCGCAAAGCGGGGCGGCTGCCTCCATCAGCTCGGCCGGGCGCGACTTGTTCACGCGGAAGGTGGTCTCGGCGGAAATGCTTTTCGCTGCGCGGTGGGCGGTCACGAGGCGATCGTCCTCGCCCTTCGCGAAGAGCGCCAACCTGCGGCCGAGCTTGCCGATGCGGGCGACGAGCTCGGCCTCGCTCAGGCGTTGCAGGTCGCCGATTGTGGCGAGGCCGGTTGCAGACAGGCGGCGTGCGGTGACGGCGCCGACGCCGTTGATCTTGGAGATCGACATCGGGGCGAGCAGGCGGCGGGCCTCGCGCTGGCCGATTACTGAAAATCCGCGCGGCTTCTCCATCTCGGAAGCGAGCTTGGCGAGAAACTTGTTGGGGGCGAGGCCGATCGACACGGTGATGCCGATCTCGCGCTCGACGCGCCGGGCGATGAGCGCCAAGGCCTGGGCAGCGGTGGCATCGCCGAGCAGGTTCTCCGGAGTGAGGTCGAGATAGGCCTCGTCGAGCGATACGGGCTCGATGACGGCCGTGGCGGTCTCGAAGATGGCGCGGATCTGGCTGCTTACGCGACGGTACTTAGCCATGTCGGGCGGGATGATCGTCGCCTGCGGGCAAAGCTCCTGCGCCTGGAACATCGGCATGGCGGAATGAACGCCGTAACGGCGAGCGATGTAGCAGGCGGTGGTGACCACGCCGCGACCACTGGCGTGTCCGACGATCAGTGGCACGTAGCGGAGATCGGGGCGGTCACGTTTCTCGACGGAGGCGTAGAATGCGTCGCAGTCGATATGGGCGATGCCCAATGTCTCGAGCTCGGGGTGGCGCTTGATGCGCGCCGAGCCGCACGTCGCGCACGCCTCGCCCTCGCCTTTGCCGATGCTCTCGGGCTCGGCCAGATCCGTACAATCCCGGCACAGCGCACGTGGCATACTTGCTCGCGCGGAGAACCCGCGACGCCGTCATGGCCGGCAAGGTAGCCGAACGAAACGGCCGCGCGTGAAATGCGATAGAAAGCTCAGTGATCGCTGCCGATCGAAAGGTCGCGACGGGCAACGCGGATGCCGATCGTGTAGCCGGCCATGACGTCGATCAGCGCGGCGATAACGATAAAGAAGAACACGGAGGTACCGGCGGCTTTCACCAGCAGGAACTCGATGAGGCAGGCGACGAACACCAGCATCGACAAGCCGTGATCGAGGAGGGAGGCGCTCGATGTGTAGGTCGCCTTCATGAGCTCGATGAACAGGAGCCCCATCGTGAGTGTGATGATCAGGTCGCCCCAGGTCAGCCAAAGCGTACCCGTCATCAGCGGCACGGGAAGCACCTGCTGCGCCAGGAACGCAGCCGCGTTGCCGCCTCGGTCGAGAAGCACGATCGCGTTGTAGAGTATGAACGAGATAACGATCAGCGGCAGTGCTCTGAACGACATGCGGGGCTCCGGGCTTGAACGTCGCGGCTTGAACGTTGCGGCTTGAACGTCGCGGCTGGCGCAATTGGATAGAGCTACAACCACTGCCGGCGAGCAGCAGGCTTGGGTGCAACCGATGGCGGACAGGATACTGCAATGCAATCTCCGCCGCCAGTCGCGCCGCCTGAACCGTGTGCCACAGGTGCGTGGCAGAAACGTGGTTCCGGCGACGGGCGCGCCGAGCTTATGCCTCGGCCTTAGGCTCTAGAATCTGCTTGCCGTTGTACATGCCGGTTTTGGGGTCGAGGTGGTGCGGGCGGCGGCGCTCGCCGCTCTTGCTGTCCTCAATGTAGACCGAAGCCTTGAGCGCGTCGGCCGAGCGACGAAAGCCGCGCTTCATGCGAGAAACTTTTTTCCTGGGTACTGCCATTTTCGAGCTCCGAGCTTAAGCTTTAGTTTGATCGTTTGCCGCTGCATGCCGCGCTGCCGCAGGCGGCAGGACCACGTCGCAATTCGTTCCCCGTGACGGTCTCTCGGTTCGCTGGGATGACATTAAACTGTCGAGCGAACGCACCCAGGGGTACGCCCGTGGAATTTTCGATCCTGCCTTCGAGACCGTCGAGGTCAGCCGCCTTATAGCGGCATTCCACATAAAAGGCCAGCCGTCGCTGTGGCCGGGCTGGCGCGATGGTCAGGCGTGTTGGCCGGGGGGCGGCAGGTGCCCGCTCGGCCGGGGCGGCGGAGGCTTCCCGATAGCTTTTGACAACCCGGTTGATGCATGGCAGACCCCGCCGCAACCCTTCAGCATTTCATTTCGAGGCTTGAACCATGTCCACGAAACTGGCGCGCGGGACGAAGCGCACCTGCCAGAACTCGGGCTGCGGCTCCCGATTCTATGATCTCAACCGCGATCCGATCACATGCCCGATCTGCGGCTCCAACTATTTCATCGCTTCTGCTCCACTGATCGCGGACGTGGTCGGTGAGCGTGCCGTCGAGCCGAACAAGGAGTTTGCGGACACCGGTGCGCTGGTGCCGGGCGAGGCGCCAGAGGTCGCGCCGGAGGATCTGCCGGACGTTGAGGGGGCGGACGAGCCGGTCGCGGCGGAAGAAGACGAGACCTTCCTCGAGGAAGAGGAAGAGGACGGTGGCGATGTCTCCGGTATCATCGGCGGGGTCGGCGAGGACGAGGAAGAGGTCTAGTGAGGCGTCGCGCCTCGGCGCCAGAAGCGAGAGGCGGTTCGTCGGGAGGGGCTATGCTCAAGGTTCGCCTTATCCCCTGCCTGGACGTCAAGGATGGCCGCGTCGTCAAGGGTGTGAACTTCGTCGATCTGCGCGACGCGGGCGATCCCGTGGAGGCTGCGACGGCTTACGATGCGGCAGGCGCCGACGAGTTGTGCTTTCTCGACATCACAGCCAGCCACGAGAAGCGCGGCATCATGCTCGACATCGTGCAGCGCACGGCTGAACGTTGCTTCATGCCGCTGACGGTGGGGGGCGGTATATCCTCGGTGGAGGATATCCGTCGGCTGCTAGAGGCGGGCGCGGACAAGGCCTCGATCAATACGGCGGCGGTGAAGCGGCGCGAGCTCGTGCGTGAGGCGAGCGAGAAGTTCGGCGCGCAGTGCATCGTCGTCGCCATCGACGCCAAGCGGGTCTCCGGCGCGGACGAGCCGGCACGCTGGGAGATTTTTACGCACGGGGGGCGCAGCCCGACGGGGCTCGACGCGGTCGAGTACGCGCGCGAGGTCGTGGCACTCGGGGCGGGCGAAATCCTGCTGACCTCGATGGATCGCGACGGCACCAAGGCGGGCTTCGATCTGGGTCTTACGCGCGCCATCGCGGATGCGGTATCCGTCCCGGTGATCGCTTCGGGCGGTGTGGGTAGCCTCGATCATCTCGTGGATGGCGTCGTGCAGGGGCATGCCAGCGCGGTGCTGGCTGCCTCGATTTTCCACTTCGGCACGTTCTCGATCGGCCAGGCGAAGCGCCACATGGCGGCAGCCGGCGTGCCCATGCGGCTGGATGGGGTGGCAGCGTAGTACGCCGCTCATCCGGGGGAGGCTGGACAGGCGCGGCACTTGCGCGATGTCGCAGGTGATCGGTCCGGATCGCTGCTCGTGAACCTTGCATTTTGTTCCAACCACCCATATAGGCTCTGGCTGTCCGGAGACGTGGCCGAGTGGCTGAAGGCGGCGGTTTGCTAAATCGTTGTGCTCCTAACAGGGCACCGGAGGTTCGAATCCTCTCGTCTCCGCCATTATCTTTCCTTAACATCCTGAAACTGCTGTTCTTTTCAGGGGTTGGTCTCCTTCAAGCCCACAATGCCTACCACAAATTTTTGCGGCTCTGCGGCATCTGAAGTGCGTCCAGGCTAGATCCATATTTCTAGCCCAAGCCGTCCATCGAGACCACGATCTTTGACCGCCAACGACGATGATGACCTCCTCCCCTCTGAGTTGCTCGGCGGAAGCTTAAGGGTTCGGTAACCCATCAGCCACATGATCCTGTTTCGTTCTCCGCAACCGGTATCCGTGTCGTGTTCCGTCTCATCAAGATCACGCTGGTCGTTCTGGTCGTCTATGCCACAGCAACGGCTCCACCAGAGGACAAGGCTGCCATGTGGGACGGCCTTCATGCGCTCAAGCGGTCTGTCATCTCTGCGTGCACGAGATCGGACAGCCTCTGCACGATGGGCATCACGACCGTCAGCGGAATGATCCGAGAGAGAGTTCCACATCAGAACACTGTCGACCCCAATCGACGACCAATTGACGGCAGTCTGCGGCCTGCAAGCTGAGCCAGACACCGGATCCCGTGATTTTGCCACCGACGGCAGGGATGCCGACCTCACCATCTCCCCTGGCCCCGCTCAACCCTCAACCTCGAGAGGCGGGGCTTCTGAGGCCTTCTTCTGTGCATTGTGTGCCAGGGATTCCTTCAATGCGGCCTGACAGACCTCTCCAAACTGCCGCAACATGACCACCAACTGCCTGCAATCGAGACCGAACCGGAAAGTCATGTCGTAACCGGCTTTGGTAATCGTTCCATCAAGGTAGAACTGGACGACCCGGAACCGCTTGTTGAAGCCGTTGATCAGCTCAACAGAAGCCCCGTCGCTCTCCCAGAACGTATAAAAACGTAAGTGCTGGGCTTTGGAATCTACCCAGATCCAGAACGGAAACTGCACTCCATCCTTGATGTAGAGGTCTCCGTCGTCATCCACTTCATACTCGATGACAGCATTATCCAGCACTACGCCCAACCGTGCATTGGTCACCTCGTCTTGAAGGAGGCGTGGATGCTGCCGGACCTCTGAGAACAACGAAACCACCTTCTCATCGCTCATAAAGTGCACCCTCCAAGACAAAACATCGACCGGTCGATACCAAAAGTCTGAAAGTCAGTCTTTCGCCTTGGCGAAGTAAAACACAAACTCTTGACCTCATCACGAGGGAAACGTGGCGATATCAAGGCATTTCATATCCAATGAGCGAGATGTCGGCGATCTAAATTCTTAAACCAACTCTAGCGGCACAAGCTAAGAACATGCTCGAGGCTTTGATGAGACAAGGCGTTATCTTTGACCTGCTTCCGTAACTCCGATCCGGTGGTGATGGCGTAAGGGTCTGGGTTGGTTTGCGAATCAGCTATTTCTCTTGTCGAGGGCGGCTCACTCGGCAGGTGATGGGATGCGAAGCTTCGAGATCGTGCAGTCGGACACCGACAC
>CAMAYR010000028.1 GCA_945862355.1 Devosia equisanguinis
AGGCGTTCACCTGCCAACTCGCCGTGCTCGCCTGCCTCGCCATCGCGCTCGGCCGGGCGCGGGGCCACATCGACGCGGCCAAGGAGCGCGAACTCGTGCAGGCGCTTGTGGAGGTGCCGCGTCACATCTCGCAATTGGTGCGCCACGAGCACAAGTTCGAGGAGCTGGCGCATTTCTTGGCCAAGGCGCAGGACGTGATCTATCTCGGCCGGGGCATCAACTACCCCATCGCGCTCGAAGGTGCACTGAAGCTCAAGGAGATCTCCTACATCCATGCCGAGGGCTACGCTGCCGGCGAACTCAAGCACGGGCCGATCGCGCTGATCGACGAGAACGTGCCGGTCGTCGTGGTCGCGCCGAAGGACGAGCTTTTCGAGAAGACGGTTTCCAACATGCAGGAGGTCGCCGCGCGCGGTGGGCAGATCATCATGGTGTCGGACGCCGATCCCGACGAGGCCGGCTGCCGGCTCGCCGCCCACATCCCGATGCCTGATGCGCATCCATTCACGAACCCGCTGATTTATGCCGTGCCGGTTCAGTTGATCGCCTATCACACGGCGGTGCAGATGGGCACGGACGTGGACCAGCCACGTAACCTGGCGAAGTCCGTCACTGTGGAATAGCGAGCCGGGTGCTCGGCCGATCTGCTGCGGCGTCCGGTGGGTGAGCTCTCTTCGTCGGCCCAGTATTGCCTTATTCGAAGTCTAAGGCCGGTGTGGGCGGGCGATTGATCGCGCGCTCTCCCATCGAAATCGTGGATGTCTTGTCCTGATAATTTGATTGCCGAGGCCAATTGGCATTAGCTGACGTCAGAGATTCTGTGCGGGGCGTAAGGAAGCCGAGGGATTTTGCCCATGACCCCGTCCTGGCGACGGTGCCTTTTAGCTGCAGTGGCCCTCGGGATCGTCGCGAGCGCTCCGGTTGCGGGTGCGCAGCAGGCGACGACCGGTGGGAAGCCAGCGGCTGCGTCTCAAAGCAAGGCGGCGACCTCGAAATCGCAGGCGGACAAGCGTAAGCCGGCTTCTAAAGTTACTGCTGCCAAAGGTGCCAAGGCTGCGAAGGCCGATCCGGCTGCTGCTCAAGGCGAGGTCGAGGCCGGTATCAATGCGCTCGGCCAGGGTCGTCTCGATGCCGCCGTAGCCAGCCTCAGCAACGCAGTTTCCGCAGGTAGCCTGCCCTCGGCCCAAACGGCACGTGCGCTTTATTATCGCGGCGTGGCGCACCGCCGGCAGAGTAAGCCGGCGCTGGCGATCTCCGATCTCACGAATGCACTCTGGATCAAGGCCGGGCTCACGGAGGATCAGAGGGCGGACGCGCTGCAGCAACGCTCCGGGGCCTATCGCGAGGCTGGATTGCCGGATCAGGCCGATCCTCCCAGCTCCCGCAAAGTATTGAATGCCAAGGCCGGCTCGGCTACGGCGCCGTTCGCTGGCGTGGCACCGGCAGCCCCGTCGGGTTCGTCGACCACGCTGTCCAGTGCCGGTGGGTTCATTAGCTCGCTGTTCGGAGCCGGTGCGCCGGCGCCGGCTGTTGCAACTGGGCCAGCGGCTGCGCCCAAGGCCGAGGTTGCTGCGGCGGCAGTGGCTCCCAGAGTGGCTCCCAGAGTGGCTCCCAGAGTGGCTCCCAATACGACGGCGAGCATTCCGGCACGGCCTGTCGCAACACAAGCTCAAGCTGCGGCACCCGCTGCGCTGCCATCGACGGGCCAGCGGCAGGCAACGCGCTCGGTCCCAGTCTACTCATCCGTCGATACTTCACTGCCGGCCGGTTTCCAGGATATGGGCGCACCGGTTCGCCATGTGGAGGTCAGCACCACCGCGCGGGCAGCACAGCCTCAGCCCGCAACGCCGCCAGGAACGGTTGCCCGATCCTGGGAGGATACGACGAAAGTGAAGCAGGCTCGGCCTGCGGCTGCGGCCAGTGGCCCGGCCAAGGATTCTTCCCGTGCCGTGGCCAAGCCCGCAGCCAAGGTTGCGTCGATGCCGCCAGTGCCGGTGGCACAACCAAAAGGGAAGGTGACTGTGGCTCCAGTCGGCGGCAACGTGGTGATCCAGGTTGCGGCAGTACGCAGCGCTCAGGAGGCCCAGGGGGTAACCGCGAAGCTCGAGGCGCAGTTCGCAGCCGAACTGGCGGGGCGCGCGCCCGTGATCGATCAGGTTTCAGCCGGTAATTTCGGGATGTTCTATCGTGTGCAGGTAGGTCCCTTCGCTTCGGTGCGCGAGACTGCGGGGCTTTGCGCGAAGCTCAAGAGCGGCGGATTGGATTGCCGTGTGGTCGGCCAGTAGTCGAGCCTCTCGCTATTCGGGCACTGTTCCCGGCCAGCACGCTGCGAAACAGACGTTCATGGTAGAACTTTTCGTCAATTGCGCGAAGTACCTGTCCGGCTAAAGCTGGCTGCTGGCACGTCAGCCCATACTTGCTTCATGGCTCGTGCGATGGCGCAGTCGATAGCCGGTCCGAGGGCATTGCGGTGAGTGTGATAAAGCGCAGAGCCGGCCCTACCGTGAGCGGCGGAGGACCAGTGGACCCCATGGAAAAGGGCCCGACCGCCAATCCGTGGGCCGTGGGGGCGCGGCTGAGGGACTATTTCCTCACCGGTCTCGTGATCGTCGGGCCGGTCGCTATCACCGTCTATCTCGTATGGTGGTTCATCTCCTATGTGGATCAGTGGGTAAGGCCATTGGTGCCACGGATCTACAATCCCGAGACGTACCTGCCGTTCGCGGTGCCGGGGTTCGGATTGTTGTTCTCCATCGTCGGGTTGACGCTGATCGGGGCGCTTGCTGCAAACTTGTTGGGGCGCACGTTGATCTCGGCCAGCGAGATGTTCGTCGATCGTATGCCGATCGTGCGGAACCTCTATCGTGGCCTGAAGCAGATGTTCGAGTCGGTTGCGGCAGCGGCTCAGCCGCAACGGCCGGTGATGCGCGTGGGCCTGCTGGAGTTTCCCTCGAAGGGCATCTGGTCGCTCGTCTATGTTACGGGAGAGGCCAGCGGCGAGCTGCAGGAGCTGGCGCTGGGCGGCGAGAAAGACAATCTCATCGTGTGGATGCCGACGGGCTTCATGCCGCCGACGGGCTTCGTCTGCGTGGTGCCGCGCAAGGACGTGGTGCCGCTGAAGATGAGCGTTGAGGATGCGGCGAAGATTGTGATGACGGCGGGCATGGTCACGCCCGAGTACCAAGCCCAGCTACAGGAGTTGGCAGGCTCGGCTGCCCAGGCGGGCGAGGACAAGCCACTGCGCACGTAGCGCTGCCGAGGCTGTCGAGGCCTTCGAGCTCAGCTGTCTTCCTCATCGGTGACGGCAGCGGGCGCGTCCATCATCGACCAGGCGAGGAGTTGCAGGGCGGCGAGGTGGGCGGCGTATATCCACAGCGTATTGCGGCCGGTCCAGCTCAGCAGTGGCACGAGAGCGGCAGGGGCCGCGATGTCGCGCCGCTCGAAGCTGGTGAGGGCAAGGATCGTGGCCGCCAGGACGGCGACGCAGGCGGTTGCTTGGAGCGGCGTGAAGTCGAAGTGAAGGATCGCGGCGAGACTGATGGCGACTAAGGCGGCCAGGCCCGTCGCCTGACGTGCGGGTTTTTGGGGCCGGATGCCCTGATCGAGCCTGACGGCGGCGCCGAGCAGGGCCAGGATCGGCACTTCCGTGCCGTACTCCAGGAACTCGTTGACTGGCACGGTGAGGAGGCCGAGCACCGCGGCGAGTGGCACCAGAAAAAGCGGATTGCTCGCATGAACCCGGTCGACGAAGGGCATTGCTGCGCGCGTCAGGGCGAGCGTCACCAGGATGTCGAGGGGATGGTTCTCTTCGCCGGGGAAGAGCCAACGGTTGAGCAATGACAGCCCCAGGCCCAGGCCGATCCACGAGGGCGGGATACGGCTCGAAGCGGAATAGCCGATGAGAAAGCCGAAGATCACGGCGACTGGCCGGCCCGCCACGCGCAACCAGGCGTTCTCGAAAAGGTAGAGCCCGACGTGGTCTGCCAGCATAAGCACGACCGCGACGGTCTTCAGCAGATCGATCGTCGAGACGGCCCGAGGAGGCGCGCCAGCCGCAAGGCTCATGATGCATTCCGGGCCAAGTCTGAGGAGACTTACCTACAATGGCTCGGAAGGACGCCACTCAGCAAGGGGCGAACGACATCCGCCCTCGGGCTCTGCCAGAGCGCTGCGTGCAGCCTGGAACCCATCATACCGGAAAACCAGATGCTCGACCCTTTGTCGGGCATTTGGTTTTCCGGTATGCGCGCGCAGGGTTGGTGTCGCGGCTGCGCGCAAGCAAAAGTGTGATACTGGCGACTGCCTCGACGCTCGAGTGAATCCTTCTGTGGGCCGGTATCAGCCTTTCAAACTGCGATCCGTCAGGCCGCGTCGGCTGCGGCTGCCCGGCTGCTGCGGAACTTGTAGTCGAGGATGAGCACGAGGCTCCCGACGATCACGGCGACGACGCTTACATACCAGGGAATGGCCACGCCGACGCTGGCACTGGGCACGACGGCCAGACCGCCGATCAGGATCATCAGAAGTCGGTAGGGCCAGCCGATGCGCTCCTGGAAGTAGCCCACGATCCCGATTGTGACGAAGTAGACGCCGACGAGCGCGGTGATGGTATCCATCGCAATCTGCTCGGCGGATCCGATCAGCAGCAGCGTCGGTGACAGCACGAACATGATCGGAAGAGCGAACTTCGTCCAGCCGATCAGGCATGCGGCCCATGCCGTCTCCATCACGCCCGCTTTCGATATGTTGGCGGCGGCAAAGGCTGCCAGCGCCACGGGCGGAGTAATCATCGACAACATGCCGAAGTAGAGGATGAACATGTGGGCCGCCAGCTTCGGCACGCCCGCGTCGATCAGCGACGGGGCGATCAGCGTGGCGAGCAGCACGTAGACGGCGGTCGTCGGCATTCCCATGCCGAGGATGATGCTGATGACGGCTGCAACTGCCAGCAGCATGAAGATGTTCAGTCCGGCGACCTTCACGAGCAGCAGCGTGAGGGCGTATGCCAGCCCGGTCGCGCTCAGGATACCGATGACGATGCCCGCTCCGGCGAGCGTCATGAACAGGTCGGACGTGTTGCGGCCCGTCGATGACAGCGCGTGCCAGACGTCCGAGATTTTCAGGCGCTTGCCGCGATAGCTGCGCGACAGTCCGACCAGGAACATCACCACCGATGCGCCGATGGCGGCGAGCTCGGGCGAAGTTCGCCAAACGAACATGATCAGAATGAGCGCGATGAATGGCACTAGGAAGTGCCAGCCGTCGCGCATCACCTGGCCGACGGTCTCGGTCACCTCGGTCAGGCGCTGCAGTCGCTCGCGCCCGGCGATGAGGTCGACCTGCCAGTACAGGCCCCAGTAGTAGAGGATGGCCGGGATCGTCGCGGCCAGCGCGATCTCGGGATAGGGCATCTCGATGAACTCGGCCATCAGAAAGGCGGCAGCGCCCATCACGGGAGGGGCGAGCTGCCCGCCTGTCGAGGCAACGGCCTCGATGGCGCCAGCGTCGCGCGCGGTGTAGCCCGTGCGCTTCATCATCGGGATGGTGAACACGCCGACGGATGCGACGCTCGAGATCGAGCTGCCGGATATCGTGCCGAACATGGCCGAGCCGACAACGCAGATCTTGGCGGGGCCGCCGCGCCGGCGCCCCATGGTCGCGGTGGCGATATCCATGAAGAAATCACCGCCGCCGGCCCGCGTCAGCAGATCGCCGAGCAGGATGTACATGATGACGATGGTAGAGCCGACGACGAGCGGCGTGCCGAAGATCGCGGACGGATCGAAGCCCAGATAGACGGCGAGCGTGATCGGGTTCTGCTGCTTACCGCGAATCTCGAGGGGAACCAGATGGGCCACCATCGCGTAGGCGATGAAGGTCAGCACGACGATGAAGAGCCCCATGCCCGTGACGCGGCGCAGCCCTTCAAGCGTGAGCAGCACAATGACGACGCTGAGCACCAGCACCTCCTCGGTACGGTAGGCGACGTCGCCCAGCAGGCGCTCGTAATCGAAGCAGATGTAGAGGGCGACTGCCAGACCGACGAGGCCGAGCAGGAAGTCGTGAACGGCAAGGCCTGCCTGACGCTTGCCGCGCCAATCGACCGAGTTGTAAGCCAGGACGGTAGACAGCCCGAGCACGAGCACGAGGAACTGCTCGCGATAGAAAGCCTGGCCGAACAGGTATGGCACGTTGCAGGCCCAGGCGAGACACAGCGACGTCAAGGCCACGCCGGCCAATGTCGCGGTCCATCGATGAAGCCAATGGCCGGGCTCGCGCGTTCCACCGCCCTCGCCGGACGAACCTATCTCGTGCTCGACCAAGTGGGGGGCAGCGCTGGCAGCGGTCGGATTGGGGGGGACGGCCATGTCGGTTACCCGGGATAAAGTTTAATGCCGTTGCGGCAGCGCGGCGCGCGATCGGATGTGCGCCGGATCGTGTCGACGGCCCCGCCGCGCCTGGCGCAGGGAGGCCGTCGACAGGTTCGAGGTCTAGCCGGCCATCAGCCCTTCGGCGGCCACTGGCCGGTTTCCTTGTAGAACTTGATCGCGCCGGGGTGCCACGGCACGCCGATCTCCTGGGTCATCGCCTTGGGGTCGAAGCCGCGGAAGACGGGATGGCCGGCGACGAGCGCGGGCTTGTTGTCGTGGAGCGTCTTGACGATGTTGTAGACCACGTCGTCGGACATCTTGGCGTTCGTCGAGAAGAAGATGTTGTAGGCCATGATCGTAGTCGGTACTGCAACGCCGACCGTGTGAGGAGCAGGTTGGATCAGGATCGGACGCGCGGGCAGGATCTTGCGGATCGCCGTCATCGCATCGGGCGTCGATTTCATGTTGAGAAACCGCACGCCGCCGCGCGAGGACAGATTGGCATGAGCCTGCCGGATCTGGGCGACGCCCATGGCGATGGTCGCGGCATCGACTTTGCCTTCGCCGAGTAGATCGACACCGGAGAACAGGCTCTGGGTGGGAACGCCTGTGACGTCCTTCATCGTCAGGCCTTCCGTCGCCAGCACCGCGTCCTGAAGGATGCGGCCAGTGCTCTGGGCGTTGTAGCCGGAGGGGATGCGCTTGCCTTTCAGATCGGCGATGGTCTTGATCGGGGAATCGCCCGGAACGACGACGCCGAGCGTCAACGGAAAGGTGACCGCCATCAATCGCAGGTTCGGGCTCGGGCGCTTGAAGTTGCCGGTGCCTTTAAAGGCGGTCATGGAGTCGTCGACGTTGGTGAAGCCGAAATCGATATCGCCGGCATTCATCTGGGGAATGTAGGTCGACGAGCCGCCCGTGGGCTGCACGCGAACCTGCATCTTGAGCTTCTCGTCGAGCAGCTTGCCGATGACGGCGCTACCCTGGAAGAAGACGGAGCCTTGAGGGTTCGATGCGATCACGCGCACTTGCTGTGCGTTGGCGGCACCGGTTGCCGCGACGGTCGCGGCGATACCAAAGCCAATGAGCTTTGCGAGCATTCAGTCCTCCCTTGGGCCACATTCGGGCCCCACCCGCACGGGGGTATCGGATTGTTGACCTCGACGCGATCCAGACCAGAGGTGCGGAGCACAGTCTTGGGGGCAGTTTGCCTCCTCGGGGCGTGTCGTGTCCATTCAGGTATTCGGCCGAGTAGGGTACACGGCAATGGAAAAGCAGTCCCGCGGGAAAACGGCCGGGGCTGAGCGGAGTGGGAGCGAGGCGCAGCGTTAGGTTGGAGGCTTAGCGTGCGGAAAAAATTGCACAAAATTCATCTCTCTTGGCGCGTCAGGGTGTGCCCCGCGCTCGTGGAGAGCGGAGCGTCGCGACGAGGGTGTGTCGGCGCCGGTATCCCCATGTGCGGTTGACAGCGTGGACGTGTGCGTCGGTCGTTTGCGTTGGTTGTTTGCCGGCCTCTGGCGCGTCGGCTTGCCGGTCTGCGCACTTGATAAAGCGGGTGGCGCGGAGGCTGCGGATGCTCGGCGGTCTGTGTGGAGCGATCTGGCCAGATGAGCGTGTGAACCTATTGCGATGTAACTATATTGTTCAAGTAAACTTATTGCGGTAGATGATGGTGCGCAGGTGCGCAGGTGCGCAGGTGCGCAGGTGCGCAGCCCGGGCTCCCAGGCTAGTGCCTACCATCAATCACCTGCATGGGACAGCCGTGGTCGCTTCTGGGTGCAAGCAGACGCCGGATTCAGCCACTGGGGCGGCACGGCTGTATCGCAGGACGGATCGAGGTGGCGAAACATGGTCGGATTACCGATCTGTGCAGGCGGCATACAGCTTGGGTGCCGCCGAGCGAGCTGATGCTCGGTTAAAGAATGGCTCGTTTCATGGCGGGTAGGACATCCATGCAGTTTCGCGACGGACGAACGGCTTCAGGGTTCGGGGGCGAGGCGAAGCCCGTACCGGCACAGCGGAGCCCGATAAAACGGAGCCCGATAAAACGGAGCCCGATAAAACGGAGCTTGGCGCGGCTGGGCCTTATGGCAGCATCGCTTTGGCTGTCGCTCAGTCTACCGCTTGCAGCCGCGCCGACGGTGCGCGAGGTCGTCGACACATATGCCGACATCGCGCTCGCTGCCTACGAGGACGCGGCTGTCAGCGCGAGATCGCTAAGGGCTGCCGTCGGTGCTCTGGCAGCCAAGCCCAGCGATCGGACGCTCGGCGCGGCCCGCGAGGCGTGGAAGGCTGCACGCGTGCCCTACATGCAGACCGAAACCTATCGTTTCGGCAACAAGATCGTCGACGAGTGGGAAGGCAAGGTCAATGCATGGCCGCTCGACGAGGGGCTGATCGACTATGTCGACAAGAGCTATGGCAAAGCCTCCGACAGCAATCCGCATTATTCGGCCAACGTCATTGCAACCAGAAACCTGGTCGTGGGCGGACGCAAGGTCGATGCCCGGCGGATCACGAAGAAGCTGCTGACGGAGGTGCTGCACGAGGCGGGCAAGATCGAGGCCAACGTCGCGACCGGCTACCACGCGATAGAGTTTTTGCTGTGGGGCCAAGACCTCAACGGGACCGGCCCCGGCGCGGGCCGTCGTCCGGCGAGCGACTTCGACAAGGCGCGGTGCACGGGGCGCAACTGCGACCGCCGCGTTGCCTATCTGGTCGTCGCCACCGACCTGCTCGTCGACGATCTCGAGTGGATGGTCGCGCAATGGAAGCCCGGCGGGGCGGCGCGCAAGGCGCTGGCGGTCTCCGATACCGACGCACTCACTGCCATTTTCACCGGGCTAGGCAGCCTGTCCTATGGCGAGATGGCCGGCGAGCGCATGAAGCTCGGTCTCATCCTCAGCGATCCGGAGGAAGAGCACGACTACTTTTCCGACAACACGCACAACTCCCACTTCTACAACGTCGTAGGCATCCAGAACGTGTACCTGGACCGCTACCAGCGGATCGACGGCTCGATGGTGGCTGGGGCTGGCGTGTCCGGTCTGGTTCGCGCGAAGTCGCCTGAGATCGACGATCGGGTGAGGAAGGCGATCGGCGGTACCGTGTCGGTTATGGCTGCGATCAAGACGCGGGCCGAGACGAAGGAGGCCTACGATCAGATGCTGGCGGAGGGCAACAAGGAGGGTAACGCGATGATCGAAGCCGGCATCGAGGCGCTGATCGCGCACACGAAGGAGCTGGAGCGGGCTATTGCGGTGCTCGAGCTGAAGGCGGTTAAGATCGAGGGGTCTGACAGCCTCGACGATCCGGCGAAAACGCTGTCGAAGAAGAAGTAGCAGAGCCGATGCAACGGTCGAAACGCGTATCGGCGTGGCGGGCGTCTCTCCTGGCAGGAGCGCTGGTGGTGCTGGCCGGCCCGGTGCTGACCGAGCTTGTCGGCCAGCACGCCGTCCAGGCTTCCGTGCCAGTGACCGATCGCTTGGAGCCGGGGGAGGACGCGCCTGGAGGGGCTGCAACCACGCGCGTCGGCACGCTGACCGCTGATGCCTTCTCCCAGCCGTCGGCCAACATGGGCTTTGCCCGCGAGCTGGATTTCAAGATCGGCAACGGCGTGTTCCGCAAGCTCTGGGTTTCCGCGCCGGCCTCGACGAAGTCATCGGATGGCCTGGGGCCGCTGTTCAACGCGCGGGCGTGCCAGAGCTGTCATTTGAAGGACGGCCGCGGCCATCCCCCATCCGGCCCTTTGCGGGCGGAGCGCTCCCAGTCGATGTTCCTGAGGCTGTCGATCCCGCCGGGCACTGCTGCGGAGCGCGATGCCTTGATGTCGGGACGGGCAAGCGTCATTCCAGAGCCCGTCTACGGCACGCAACTGCAAGAGGTTGGAATACAGGGCCACAAGGGCGAAGGCCGCATGGTAGTCTCCTATCGCACGCGGACCGTGGCGCTGGCAGGCGGCGAAAAAGTTCAGTTGCGGGTGCCCTCCTACCGGATCGCCGACGCCGGCTATGGCCCCCTCCACCCGCGCACGATGATCTCGCCGCGACTGACGCCGCAGATGATCGGCCTTGGACTTCTCGAGGCAATCGCGGAGGCCGATATCGTGGCGCGCGAGGACCCTGACGACCGCGACGGTGACGGCATATCGGGTCGCGCCAACCGGGTGTGGTCGGTCGAGCGAAACGGGCTGGCGCTCGGTCGCTTCGGCTGGAAGGCCGGGCAGCCGACGGTGCTGCAACAGACGGCGGAGGCTTTTGCCGGTGACATCGGCATCGGCAGCTCGATGGTAGCGCAGGCGCATGGCGACTGCACAGGCAAGCAACGGCGCTGCCGGGAGGCCATTCACGGCGGAACACCGCAGTCACCGAATGAAGAGATCAGCCGCAAGCTGCTCGAGCTCGTCGCGTTCTATGCCCGAAACCTTGCGGTTCCAGTCCGTCGTGAGCCGTCGTCCCCGGACGTTCTGGCAGGAAAGCGACTGTTCAACTCTGTCGGCTGTGCTTCTTGCCACACTCCTAGCCACCGCACTGGCGCTTCGCCCGATCCCCACCTCGCCGGACAGCTGATCTGGCCCTACACCGATCTGCTGCTGCACGACATGGGCGAGGGCCTTGCCGACAACCGGCCGGAGGCGCAGGCTGACGGGCGGGAATGGCGGACGGCGCCGTTGTGGGGTATCGGTCTGACGTCGATCGTCAACGGGCACACCTTCTTTCTGCACGATGGGCGCGCGCGCAACCTGACCGAGGCGATAGTCTGGCATGGCGGCGAGGCGCAGCGGGCGCGGGATGCGTTCGTGGCATTGCCGCGGGAGGACCGAAGGCGCCTGCTGGCGTTCGTCAATTCGCTGTGAGGAGGTGGTTGGTGCACACGGCAGCTCGGCTCGTCGCGTTGGGCGCGGCCTTGGCAATGTCGGTGGTGGCCGCGGGCGTACTGCGTGCTCAATCGCATCGGTCCTTCGATCATTCCGCACTCGCCAGAAGCGCACTCGAAGGCCACATCAAGCCAGGCTATCATCGGCTGGAGGAAGCGGGCGTCGCTTTCGAGAAGGCAGTTGGCGCATACTGCGCGAAGCCCGATGCCGCGGGCGCCAAGGCTGCCCACGCCGCATTCGACGGTGTCGTCACGGCCTGGGGGCGGATCGAGCACATCACATTCGGGCCGATCGCGGCCGGCAACCGCATCGAGCGGATTTTGTTCTTCCCCGATCGGCGCGGGCTGGGCGCGCGGCAGATCGCGGCTGCGCTGCGCAGCCACGACGCAAGTGTGACCAATGTTGATGCGCTCTCGCGAAGGAGCGTGGCATTGCAGGGGCTCGGCGCGTTCGAGGTCGTTCTGCTCGCCGACGTCGATCGTTCGCAGGGGCGTGCTGATCTGGATCACCGCTGCCGTTTCGGTCTGGCGATCGCCGGCAATATCGCGGCCATTGCGAAATCCGTGTCGAGCGAGTGGCGGCGGGCCGACGGCTTTGCGAAGCACTGGCTGGAGCCCGGCGCCGGGAATCCTGCATTCCTGAAGAATACAGAGACGACGCTGGCGCTCGCCAAGGCGCTCAGCCGCGGTATCGAGCAGGTGCGCGACGAGCGGATCGTCGGCCCCCTCGGCTTCGGGCCGCAGCGCCGCAGGCTGCCGGCCGTGCTCGGGTCGAGTGCGCGCACGATGCGGCTCGTGCAGGCCAACATCGATGGCCTTCACGACCTGTGGACGGCCGGCGGTATGCAGGCCGCGATCATCGCCACACGCGCGCCCGAAGCAACGGGCACGATACCCGAGCTTGCCGCACTGGTAGGCCTGGAGCTTGGAACCGCCAGCAAGCTGGCAGGCGCTCTCCTCATCCACCGCAAGCCGTTCGACGGCGGGACGGCAACCCGAAGCATCATCAGCATGGGCTTTCCGCTGAAGAATGCGCGGCATCGAGCCAACCTGCTGCTGGGGGAAGTCGCCGGTGTCACGCTTGGGTTCAACTCATCCGATGGCGATTGACCGGCGAACAGTGCTGCTCACAGCGGCTGGCGTGGCGGCTGAAACTGCTCTTGGACGGGCAGCCGTTGCAACGACGAATGCCAGAGAGTTGTTTGCTGCCGCGCGGCGTGATGGGGACGGGCGCTACGCCGTGGCGATGATCACGCGCAATGGTGAAGATGTGCGCGTGGTCGGGCTGCCAGGACGCGGCCACGATCTGGCCGTTTGTCCGATTTCCCGACGAATGGTTGCGTTCGCCCGCCGCCCCGGGAGTTTCGCGGTCGTGCTCGACATCGATCGCCCATTGCAGACGTTCAATTTCGAAACCCCCGCGGATCGCCATTTCCAGGGGCATGGCGTTTTTGCCCCCGACGGCCGGCTGCTCTATGCGACGGAAAACGATTTCGAGCGAGGCACGGGCGTGATCGGCATCTACGATGCCACGCGCCGGTTCCAGCGGATAGCGGAGCTACCGAGCCACGGCATCGGACCGCACGACATTGCCCTGTCGAGCGATGGTCGCACGCTAGTGGTCGCCAACGGTGGTTTGCGCGAGCATCCGGATATCGGCAGAGGGCGTCGCGTGCTCAACCCAGATGCGATCGAGACATCGTTGGTATACGTTGATGCCGCGAGCGGGACCCTGTTGGAGAAGCACGCGCTACCGCACGCGGCGGGGCTGTCGCTTCGTCATCTGGAGATCGGCCTTGGCGATACCGTCGTGATCGGCGCCCAGGAGCAGTCGCCATCGGCTGGTGCGCGTCGCGTCGTTTTCACACACGATCGGCAGGAGAAGTTGAGGGAAATCCACTGCGGCGAGGGTGATCCGCTGGCGGGCTATGTCAGCTCCGTCTCGGTCGATGCCTCCGGCACAATCGCGGCCGTCACCTCATCGCGTGCCGGAGCGGCTGTGCTGATCGAGATCGGAAAAGGTAGGCTGATCGGGATCGCACGGCTCGCCGACGTGTCGGGGGTCGCGCCCAGACGGGAGGGGGGATCTTTTCTGCTCACGAGCGGGACGGGCGCGATCGTCTCAGTCAGTGCGACGCAGGGCTATGAGGCACTTGCCGCGAGGCTCACCTGCGCGTGGGACAATCACGCTGTCGCGATCAGGGCCCGGTGAGGCCGCACGATCGCGCGGCGGGTCGACAGGCTGTCACCCGTCGCGCCCGGTCGCTGCCTGCACTGCATTTTCAAGAGCCAGCCGGCACGCGGCCCGCAACACCCTAGGGGCCGCGTTCAGTCCTGAAAGCGCAATAGGTGTCCATATCCGTGCGCGGATGCAGCTGGCTCAGGCCTGGGACAGTTGGCTTTCTTGAGCGATGCGCTCGTAGGGCTCTAATGCATTCTTGATCCGGTACTGCAATTCGCGGCCCGCCGACGGCAGAAGACGCGTGATCTTGTACACTCCCGCCGGCGTTGCAGCCTGGATCTTGTCGGGTACGTATTGGACGCTCTGTCCGAGCTTGTACTTGTGGTGAAGCATTTATCCTCGCCTGAAGTGCGAACGTCCGAGGTGAAATCACCGAGGGCGTGAATCGCTCGACAAATCAGAAATCAGGGTCGTTCCGGGGGGCTGATCGAGCCGGAACGATTCCAGTTTCGCACTACGATGCTCAACGTGCCTACTTGCCGCCGCCCTTCTTCTGTGAACCCGTGCCCAGCGGTTTATCGAACGGAGATGCCTGCGTGGCGGGCTTGGGCTTATCGCTCTTCGGCTTGCGTATCTCGCGATTGCTCTTCTGAATTCTCTTGGCCATGATGATTTCGACCTCTTGGACGCTGCACGCAAGAGTCCAGTGATGCTGCATCACGCACATACTCACCGTACCTGAGCTTGCTTCTCTCGGACGCGCACTGTTTTCTGTCCGAGATCGGTTGAGCGCATGGCAGAATTCGGCAAGTGCCATCACCGGAATACTGGAGACCTACTAAGCAGGCACGAGGTGGCCGTCATCGTGGATCGAGCTGTTGGCCACGCGTGCGGAGTGCCGATTTGGGGATCATGTCTGGGGCCCGACGATCATCTCGGCGCAGGTCGTCGCCATTGCGTCATCGACCGTCGCCGTACCGGGCATTACTGCCCACCCACCCTTCGTGATGAATGCGGCCTGCTCCCAAGACTTGGCCTTCTTCAGCTCGACGAGTTGTGTCGTGGCGTCCTTGCTGCGCTTGAAGTTCTCCACGCAGATCGGTGCCAAAGAGGTCACGACTGCTTTCGTGGCGCGTTGAGCAGCAAGCGTTTCTGCCGTGTTGGCGGTGACCCAGCCGCCGTAGCTGAACCCGATGAATGCTACCGCGGCGGCTCCACCAACCGCACCCCAGAAGGCAGGCGCGACTTGAGTTGGCATTTCCATGGTCGTCGTCCCTTCGATTGGCTAATTCATGCGCCTATTCGCCGGCCGGACTGTCAGCGGGCGGCAGTGACGGGTGGGCGAGGGCGAACTGGAAGTACGCGCCCGAGTGCACGAGCAGGCTTTGTCGTATCGTGCGGCTCGAGTACTTCGGCGCCAGCATGCTCAAGAAGAGACATCGAGGAGCCGAGGAGGGCAGTGGTAGGCCCGTAGGCGACAGATGTGCGCGTGCCGCCCGCGCGTTCTGGCATCGGCGTACTCTCTGACGCCCGCCACGACGGCATCATAGAGGCACTTTTGTGGGCATTTGCTGATCTGAGTTAGCTTATCGGTGAGCTATGCACTCGTTTCCGAAAAAACCAGTTGATCGACCGTTCAGTGGGCGAGCAGGCATCGAGCAGGTTGTGCCGGATGCAATCGCGACGAGACCGGCGTCTCTGAGGAAAGCATGTGCGCAGTCTCCGAACACCATCCGTCTCACAGCAGCGCCTCGGCAAGCGTCAGCCACTGCGTCTCGGCCTTTTCTATGTTGCCGGGAATGTCCTTCGTCCACTGATCCTGGGTCGCGACATCCAGATTCAGATAGAGTTTGCTCTCGACGATACGCCATTTTGTCGGATCACCGTCGAGCTTCATGCCGAGGGATACGCCGTAGGCGCAAAAGCCGCCAAACTGGGGCGTATGCCTGCCAGGATTGGTCTTGAAGGCTTCGAGATTGGCTTTGGAGGCAAACCGATAGGTGCCATCCAGATGCACGCAGGCGTGGCTAGCGTCGCCGAGAGTGGGCTCGCCTTGCGTGAAATACGCGACGGCGTCGTAGCCGTGAATGGCAAGCCCCGGTGCTAGCTTGCCGGCTATGAGGATCTTTCCGGATGTGGTGTTCGTTGTCATGGGGGAAACTCCGGAAAGTCGAGTGGTCGTGGGCGCTTGTCGTCACCAGCGCATGGACGGGTTGGCACCGCGGTGCGAAGTTTGGTTTGCAGCGAGCAAGGTCCTCCTGGAGCATGGAGGGTGACGCCCCGGAGGCTGTAGCACGGCCGCAACGCTGGGAGGGGCAGCGTCCGTCTGGAGGGCCGTTCTCGCTTGCTCGCTGCAGTGCTAGCTTACCCACTCTGCAAAACAGAATTGCTGATCTGGATCAGCATGGGGCCAGAATGTGAATGGTTTCCAGCGCATCAGTTCGACGCGGCATCGCGTCCAAGATGCAGCGTCGAACTGAAGAAGTCCAAGGTTCAGCCTTCCAAAGCAGGTCCATCGCTGGTGCGGCGCTGGCTCTCGAACCCGGCCAAATGCTGGAGGGCTTGGAGGTCGTGAATGGTGACCTTGCCCCTTCTGAGTGTCATCATCTGCTTCTCACGAAGCTGTCGGAGAACACGGTTCACGTGGATGGCGCTCAATCCAAGGGCGTCGGCCAGCACATACTGGTTGAGGGGACACGGGAACTGCTGGTCGGTCGCCAATCCGACAAGTCGCAGCCGTTCGGCGAGTTCCAGGAAGAAGTGAGCGGTTCGCTCCAAGGCGCTGCGACGGCCGATTCTGACGAGGTGCTCCACGAGCATTGCCTCGTCGCGCGAGGTTGCCCACAATACCGCAGCGGCCAGACGCGGGAATTCGTTGAACACCTGCAACATTCGTGCGGCCTCGACGCTGCAGACCGAGGCGTCTGTCAGCGCTGAGAACGAGTGATCGGAGGTGCGCAGGAGCACGCTGCGCAGACCGATGCAGTCGCCGGGTATCGGAAATCCGATGATCTGGCGGCTGCCGTCGGGTAGCAGCTTGAAGCTGCATGCCCAACCGGATTGCAGGATGTAGGCTTTGTGGCCCGTCTGGCCCTCGCGCACGAGTTCCTTCCCGCGCTGCACGCGGACGGAGGCGGATTGCAGGTCCGCAAGGCATGACAACTCGTCAGCAGTAAGCTCGACGAACGAATTCAACTTTTTTTCGAGATAGCCGATAACACGCTCTTTCGAATCCGGGTCGACGAAGGGCGGCTGTGCAAGCTCTCGGCCTTGCGGGAGCTCGTTACTCTGCTGGCTTGACCACATCTGTCACCAGGTTCCAACCGGCCGACCCGCATATTGGTCAGGAACCCTGGCTGTCGCTTTCCTCCTGTTCTGGTGGCGCGAACGCTCGCAGACCGGCGCCCGGGGATCAAGCTTTCGATCCAACCTGTTTGATCCCTCGGAAATCGTGATCTCCCAGAAATCCGCTGGATGTGCTGGACAGCACAACGCCGTGCGGCGGTTCCAGGCAATCTTCTTTCATCGGCGCCGGACATCGCAGATGCCGCCGCCGGACGGGAGAACAGCTCCCGATTACCACCCACTGGAACAGATCGGAGACTGCCATGAAGAGCCTCGCCAAGATCCTCGCCCTCGGCATTGTCGCGACGTCGCTCGCCGGCGGTGCGGTGGCCTCGTCCGCAGAAGCCAAGGGCTTCCGCGGCAACGGGCATGGTCATGGGTTCGGCCACAAATCCGGCGGGCACCGCTTCGGCGGTCACAAATTCCACTTCGGCCAGCGTTTCGGCTACGGCTACGATCACTGCTGGAAGTTCGGCCGCTGGGTGTGCGGGCCGCGCAACCGTTGAAGCATGCGGTCGAGGTTGCGCCGGGCTGGCTCCTCGCGCCGAAGTTGGCGGGGAGCCGGCGTGCCGGCGACTCACCCTCGGCGTCCGTGACGGATTGCGGCCTGCAGCAGCATCCAGAGCAGTGTTGCGTTGAGCATATGCCAGATGAAGTGGGTGCCGAGAACGCGGCCGCTGAACAGGGCGGTTTGCGGGCAGATCGAGCGGTCGAGGGTGCGGAACGTCAGAGATGCGGCGAACACGAGACCCGCGCCAAGGACCCAGGCGGCGGCTGGATGGCCCTTCAGGCCGAGCCAGCTGCCGATACCGAAGAGCACGGCGAGTGCGGGCAGGTAGCCGACGGAACCGTTGAGGCATGGGCCGGGGCCGCAGCGCAGCATGTCCGCCTCGCGCAGCGCGAGCATGAATAGCGCGACCGAGGCGAGCGTCACGATCCAGCCGAGGTGCACGAAGCGGCGCAGCACGTAGCCCAGATACACGATCATGAAGATGGTGATCGGCACCACGTCGGCTATCACGGCCCATCGCGTGGCGTAGGTGTGGAACAGGAAGCTGCCCGTTCCGATGATCGCGACGAGGGCGATCAGCGACAGCTCTGCCCCGCCGCGGCGGGGCACGCCGGCCAGATCATAGCGATGCCGTTGCCAGCTCATCAAGGCGAGCACCGCCGCGATCATGAACGCCGCGTTCGAGACCGCGTTGAGCGGCTCGGCCCAGAAGCCCGGGTTGAGCCCGCGCTCGCAGTAATTGAACAGCTGTTGCCACATGCTGGCTCGTCGCTCCCGGCTCGTTGCAGCTTGCGCGTTGGCCTGTCGCGTGCCTGGGTCGGGGAAGTGCCGGGCGTTGTCAATCCAGCATCGCAATCCGGCATCGCAAGGCGGCGAGCCGCGGTTGCATTCGGGTGGATGATCTGCGCGAGATCGGTCGCGTGCAATCGTGAACGGATCGATGATGCAGCAGGCCTCCCCTCCGCCGCTATCGGACATCTCGCCATGGCGTGCGGGGATCGGCCTCGCAGTCGTGTGTGCCGGCATGATGGCAGCACCACTCGACGCTGCCGTGAACGTCGCTTTTCCAGGTATCACGGCTCATTTCGGCCTGCCGGTTTCCGACATCCGCTGGGTGGCGATCTTCTACGTGCTGACCCACGCGAGCCTGCTGCTGGTGTGCGGGCGGCTCGGCGACCTCATCGGCTACCGTATCGTGTTCCAGGCCGGCCTCGTGATCTGTGCGGCCGGCTTCATCGCCTGCGGGATGGCGCCGACATACGGGCTGCTGCTCGCGGGGCGCGTGGTGCAGGGAGTTGGGATCGCTCTCGTGCTCGCGTGCGCGCCGGCGCTGGCGACCTCTCTCTATGACGAGCTCCGGCGAACGCGGGTGCTCGGCATCTACGGCGCGGCGATGGCGCTCGGCCATGCCATCGGTCCGTTGGCTGCCGGCGTGCTGATGGAGCGCTTCGGGTGGGCGGCGGTATTCTGGGCGCGGGTGCCGCTGATGCTGCTCGCGCTGGCTTTGTCGTTTGCCATTCCCGCGCGGCGACCGGGCGGGGCGCGGGCTGCGCTCGATCCTGTGGGCAGCGTGCAGCTTGCCATTGCGCTCGCGGTCATCCTGGCCGGCATCTCGCTCGATCCGGGAACGTTCGGCTGGCCGCTGCCGCTCGCGCTGATCGGCGCGGGCTCGGCTTTGCTCGCCGTTTTCGTGCGGCGACAGGCCAGTCACCCTTCGCCGATCATCCGGCCGGTAGCGTTCCTCGCCCCTATGTTCGCGCTGATGAACATCGGCAGCATTGTGACCAACGCGGCGGCTTTCAGTGTTGTGCTGCTGGTGCCGTTCCATCTCGTCGTCATCGCGAAGTTCCCGTTCAGTCTTGCAGGGCCGATGCTGGCGATCGCGGCGCTGGGCATCATCATCGGCTCGTGGTCGGCGCCGCGGGGGATCGCGCGGGCGGGCTCAGTGCGGATGTCGGCGCTGGGCATGGTGCTGTCGTCGACGGGCCTTCTGGGAATGGCGGCATGGGGCTTCGAGACCCCGATGGTGCTGATGTTCGCCTCGCTTCTGGTGCAGGGCGCCGGCTATGGCTTGTTTCTGGTCTCCTATGCCGATCATGCGACTGCGACGCTGCCGGTTGCCGAGCGCGGCGTCGCGGGCAGCCTGACGATGGTGACGCGGGCCTTGGGCATCGTGGTGGGGGCGAGTGCGTTGCTTGCAGCGCACCGCTATTTCGCGGCAGAGGCGGCGGCCCAAGGGGCGTCGCCGGATGCTGCATTCCTGGCCGGTTTCCAGTCGGTCATGGTCTGGGCGGCCGGGCTGCAACTTCTCGCGCTCGCGGTTGGGTCCGCGATGGCGCAGCGTCTGCGGAGGAAGGAGGCAATCCCTTGAATATGCATTTTAATACACGCTCAAGGGGCATGCTGGCGCACCGGGATGTGACCAATCAGCCATGCGCCTTTCACGCCTTTACACGTGGGCTCACCCGTTGCTAGCGTCAGGCGATCGTCGCGGGTGGTGAGCTGAGCTTGCCCGGCCGGCGTATTCCCTTCTGGTCGAAGGCGATACCGCCCGGCGCGCCTGCGCCTCCCGGCGGACGGCGCCGTCGCCCCCGTCGCAATGAGGGTAGCAGATGGAAGTGCTCGGAAAACCGCTCGTCCGCAAGGAGGACGCCGCGCTGCTGACTGGTCGGGGCCGCTACGCCGACGACCTCGGGGAGCCCAAGCGCACGCTGCAGGCGCACGTCGTCCGCTCGCCGCACGCGCACGCCAGGATCGGGAAGATCGAAATCCGCGCGGCGCTCGAGATCCCCGGCGTCGTCGCCGTCATCACTGGCGCGGACATCCAAAAAATCTCGGACCCGTTCCTTGTTGCGGTCAAGGCGGACGTGCCGCAGTGGGCGTTGGCGGTAGACCGCGTGCGCTACGTCGGCGAGCCGGTGGCGCTGGTGCTTGCAGAGACGCGCTACCTCGCCGAGGACGCCGGCGAACTCGTCGAGATCGAATACGAGGCGTTGCCGGCGGTGATCGACCTGCTTGCGGCCCGCGAGAAGGACGCGCCCCTCGTCCACGAGGGTGCCAAGACCAACGAGGTGCATACCCGCGCGTTCGTGTATGGCGATCCGGATGCAGCGTTCAAGTCGGCGCACAAGATCGTCAAGATGACGAGCGAGTTTCCGCGGCAATCGTTCATGCCGATGGAGTGCTTCGTGGTGGTCGCCGACTATCGCGAGGCGGACGACAGCTACGAGGTGATGTCCAACTTCCAGGGCCCGTTCTCGACGCAGCCGGTAATGGCGCGCGCGTGCCGAGTGCCGGGCACGCGGTTCCGGATCAAGATCCCCGCCGACTCGGGCGGCAGCTTCGGCATCAAGCTCAGCGTGTTCCCCTTCATGGTGCTGTGCGGGCTCGCCTCCAAGATCGTCGGGCGGCCAGTAAAGTGGGTCGAGGACCGGCTCGAGCATCTGGTGGCTGCCAGCTCCGGACCCAACCGCGTCACCGAAGTCGAGGCCGCGGTCGACACCGACGGTCGTATCACCGCGCTGCGGCTCGACCAGATCGAGGACTACGGCGCATTCCTGCGCGCGCCGATGCCGGGGCCGCTCTACCGTATGCATGGCGCGCTGACGGGCGCCTATACGATTCAGCATTTGGCGGTGACGAGCCGCGTCGTCATGACCAACAAGATGCCGTCGTGCCTCATCCGGGGGTTCGGCGGTCCGCAGATGTACCTCACGCTCGAGCGGCTCGTGCAGAAGATCGCGCGCGAGATGGGCCTGGATCATCTCGAGGTCATCAAGCGCAACCTGGTTCCGACGGGGGCTTTTCCCTACAAGACGGCGGCCGGATCACTTTACGATTCGGGCGACTACCCGCGCTGCGTGGAGTTGGCGACCGGCGGTGGCCGTCTCGAGGCTCTCATCAAGCGTCGTGACGAGGCGCGCAAGGCCGGCAAGTACTACGGCATCGGCTTTGCCGCGGTGGTCGAGCCGGCGATGTCGAATATGGGGTATCTCTCGACGCTGCTTTCGCCGGAAGCGCGCGAGAAGGCTGGACCGAAGAATGGCGCTGTGTCGCTTGCCACCGTGCGCATCGACGCGCTGGGCGCTGTCTCGGTGACGGCCGACAGCGTCGTTTGTGGGCAGGGCCACGAGACGGTGCTGTCGCAGATCGTGGCCGAGGAGCTGGGGCTGCGCATAGAGGACGTGAAGGTCAACCTCGAGCTCGACACGGCACAGTCCGACTGGTCGATCGCAGCGGGCACCTATTCGTGCCGCTTCACGCCGGGGACGGCGGTGGCCGCACACATCGCTGCCAAGCGCATACGGGACAAGCTCGCCAGAATCGCGGCTAAGCAACTCAACGTGCTCGCCGACGACATCGAGTTCGTGAAAGGCAAGGTTCGCTCGCGGTCCAACCCGGACAACGCCATGACCTTCGGCCGAGTAGCGGGCACCGCGCACTGGTCGCCGATCATGCTGCCCGACGGCATGGACCCCGCGCTGCGCGAGACGGCGGTTTGGGCCCCGCAGGAACTGACGCCGCCGTCCTCGGATGACCGCATCAATACCTCGCTCACCTACGGCTTCGTGTTCGACATGTGCGGCGTGGAGATCGACCCCGTCACCTGCGACGTCAAGGTCGAGAACTACGTGTCGATGCACGACGCGGGGCGGCTGCTCAATCCGCTGATCGCGGAAGGCCAGATTCGCGGTGCGTTCGTGCAGGGCGTGGCGACGGCACTCTATGAGGAGTTCGTCTACGACGACGCCGGCTCGTTCTTGACGGGCACCTTCGCGGATTATGTCGTGCCGACGGCGACGGAGCTGCCCGAGCTCGAGCTGATGCACATCGAGAGCCCTTCGCCGTTCACGCCGCTCGGCGCGAAGGGGCTCGCGGAAGGCAATTGCATGAGCACACCGGCGTGCATCGCCAATGCGATTGCCGATGCGCTCGGTGTGGAGAACGTGCAGTTGCCTGCGACGCCGGCGCGTATCAACGCCATGATCGCGGGCGAGGAGCCGGCGCGGCCTGCCCACATTGCGCCGCGCCAGGGTATCGCATCTTCGGGCACAGCGACCGGCAAGCAGAAGGACGCGCGCCAGATCAAAGGCTCTGGCTCGGTGCAGGTGGCTGCGCCGCCGGAGAAGGTGTGGGCTGCCCTGCTCGATCCGGAGAACTTGAAGTCGGTGATCCCGGGCTGTCATTCGCTGGTCGTCGTCGGGCCCAACGACTACACGGCAGAGGTTTCGCTCGGTGTCGGCATGGTGCGCGGCAAGTTCAAGGCGGCGGTCAAGTTGTCCGACCTGAAGCCGCATCAGTCCGGCCGGATCGGCGGTTCGATCTCCGGGCCGCTGGGACAATCCTCCGGCTCGGGTCTGCTGAAACTGAGCCCGGATGGGTCGGGAACGCGCATCGACTACGACTACGAGGTCTCGGTGTTCGGCAAGGCAGCCGCGGTCGGCGGGCGAATGCTGGAAGGGGCCGCGCAGATCGTGATCGGCCAGTTCTTCGCAGCATTCGGCCGCAAGCTCGGCGGTGCGCCCGAGAAGAAGAGCCTCGCCAAGCGGCTCGGCTCGCTGTGGGGCGGCAAGAAGGGGGACAGCAAGTGAAACCGCGCGCATTCGACTACGTGCGGCCAGACACGGCCGCTGAGGCCATCGACCTGCTCGCGCAGCATGGCGAGGACGCGCGCATCATGGCGGGCGGGCAATCGCTGATGGCCATCTTGAACCTGCGCATGTCCGAGACGAAGGTCATCATCGACATCGGCGGGCACGAGGATTTCAAAGGCATCAAGGTGGCTGGCGGCTACCTGGAGGTCGGCGCGTCCGTGACGCAGAACGAGTTGTTGTCCTGGCCCGAGCTTGCCAAGACCGCGCCGCTGCTGGCCAAGGCCATGCCCTGGGTCGGTCATTTCCAGACACGCAATCGCGGTACGGTGTGTGGTTCGCTTTCCCATGCCGATCCGTCCTCCGAGATCCCGCTGTCGCTGGCCACGCTCGGCGGCGAGGTCGTGCTGCGCTCGAAGCGAGGCGAGCGGGTGCTCGCGGCGGAGGAGTTCCAGACGGGGATGCTCTCCACGGCGCGCGAGGCCGACGAGATGATGGTGGCGGCTCGTTTCCCGATCGCACCGAACTTGAGGCGCGCGGCCTTCCGCGAGGTGGCGCGGCGGCACGGCGACTTCGCGATCCTGGCGCTGGCCGCGGTGGCCGACGACGACAAGAGCGTTCGGCTCGGTATCGGCGGGCTCGCCGACCGGCCGGTGGCGACACGTATCGACACGACGAGCAAGGCGGCCATCGCCGAAGCGCTCGGCACGCTCGCCTGGGAGCTCGAAGGCTCCGACGACATTCACGCCACGGCGCGGTATCGCCGCGATCTGCTGCGCCGGCTCGGCCCCATCGTCATCGAGGAGGCAATCGCATGCGCCGCGTAGCCAAGGACACCAAGGCCCGCGTGACGCTCACGCTCAATGGGCAAACGACATCGGGAGAGGCCGAGTCGCGGATGCTGCTCACCGATTTTCTGCGCCATGAGATCGGTCTGACGGGCACCCACGTTGGTTGCGAGCATGGCGTGTGCGGCTGTTGCACCGTGCTGATCGACGGCGTCGCGGCGCGCTCATGCCTGACACTTGCGCACGCGGTCGAGGGCCGGGCGGTCGAGACGGTGGAGAGCCTCGCGGGGCCGGGCGGCAAGCTCAATCCACTGCAGGAGTCGCTGCGCGATCACCACGCGCTGCAGTGCGGCTTCTGCACACCCGGCATTCTGATGTCGTTCACGGACTTCCTGCGCCGCAATCCCGATCCTACGGTCGATGAGGTCAAGGACGTGCTGGGTGGGCATATCTGCCGTTGTACGGGCTATCAGGGGCTGATCGACGCCATGATGGATGCGGCCAAGCGCATCCGCCAGGAAAAGGCAGCATAAGGCAAATTGGGCGGCGGCGGCTTGCGGCGAAACTATAAGGCCGGCGTTCCCGGGCCTTCGAGCGCTGGTGTCTGCAGGCAGCATGCCCCGGGCTGCGTTAACCGCTCGGGATGAAGTTTCTTTTTGTTTATGCTGTTGCGGAAATAGTTTGGACTGTACTGCATTCAGAAAAGTTCTGCTCGGCGTTTGAAGCCGAAAAATGCCGCGCACATCGACACCTCTGTCAAAATGGGTGCATGCGATGGTTGTCCAGGACCATGAGAAGTCGGGCGAGGCACTTTTTCGGGCCGCCGGTGCCGTGGTGGCGAACGGCTCTGCTGCAGGAACGGACGGCGTGACCAATGGTGGCACGCATCCCCGCGAGGCTAACGCGCAGCGGTCCCGACGTGATCGTTCTGCGCCAGCCAGGCAGGAGCGAGTTCCCTATGCGTGGGGTCGCTCGGATGGCATTGCTCTTGCCAGCATGTTCCTGCTGCTCCTCACTGTCGTCGCGCGGCTCCAGTATCCCGAGCTTGCCAAAGAGCTGGCGCTCGAGCTCCGTTACATGCTCGGTCTGCTCGCAAGCTGCTTCATGCTCGGTATCAGTGGCTGGTTTCCGTCGGGGGAGCGAGCGGCTCCCAAGCTCGACGCGATCTACACGCTGCTCGTTCTGATCGTGCTGGTCGCGATGTGGGATTTCCTGCTTTCGGGCTCGCTGCATCATCAGTTCAGGGGGCTCATCGACGCGATTACGCAATTGGGCAACAGATAGTCGCTCGGACCCGATCGAGGGGAAGCTGCACCGGATCTGGCACCTGCCTCGATGCGGATCATGCATCGGTTGCCGCCATCGGTTGCCGCCATCGGTTGCCGCCAGTTGACACGGCTGAGGCACTTATCCAACGTTCCAGCTCTGGCGCGATGGCGTCGGCTCGGCCGTCGATGCCGGCCGCTGGATCAGGAATGCGCGGCGCGGGTGATGTGACGGTAGTGGGAATGGTTCTGGGGACGGGGCTCGATGAGCGGACAAGACGTGCACAAGGTGGCCATCGTCGGCGGCGGCCAAGCCGGACTGCAGGCGGCGTTCACGCTACGCGAGTTTGGGTTCACTGGATCGATCACGCTTTTTGCCGGCGAGCCCTTTCTGCCATACCAGCGGCCACCCCTGTCCAAGACCTACATCAAGGAGGATAGTGCCCCGGACAAAGTCTACCTGCGCCCCGAGCGCTTCTTCGTCGAGCGCGGCATCGACTGCAAGTTGGGCGCGCGGGTCGCTTCGATCGATCGGAAGGCGCGGACGCTGGCTCTGTCCACTGGCGAGACGGCGGCCTGGGACCGGCTGGTGCTGGCGACCGGCGTGATCAATCGACGGCTGCCCGTTCCCGGCGCGGATCTCGACGGTGTCGTCATGCTGCGCGGGCTCGAGGACGCGCACGATCTACGTCCACGCATCAAGGCGGCCCGGCAAATCGTGATCGTGGGCGGCGGTGTGATCGGGTTGGAGGTCGCCGCGGTGGCGCGAGGCCTTGGGATCGAGGTGCATGTGATCGAGCTGGGCGAACGGCTCGCCGGCCGTATCTCGAGTGTACCGCTTTCGGCTCATTTGCTCGCGTATCATCGGGGACTGGGCACGACGGTTCACCTCGGCGCCAGCGTAACCGCGATCGAAGGGCGCGAGGGCAAGGTCGCGGCTGTGCGCGTCGATAACGGTCAGCGGATCGAGACGGGGCTGGTGCTGGTGTGCATCGGCGTTCTGGCCGACACGGGGCTCGCGGCGAACGCGGGGCTCGAGGTGAAGGACGGCATCCTCGTCGACGAGCATGCAGTCACTTCCGATCCCGCGATCCTGGCGGCGGGCGACTGCACGCGCTTCAAGCCGGCGCACGGGGTGCTCGACAGCATCCGTCTCGAGAGCGTTCAGAACGCGATCGACCAGGCGAAGTGCGCAGCCGAGACCATCGTCGGCCGGCCGCGGGTCTACGACGCACTGCCTTGGTTCTGGAGCGACCAGGGCAGCCTCAAGCTGCAGATTGCCGGGCTGGCGGCGGGACATGACCAGACGATCTTGAAGGTCGACGAGGCAAAGGGTGGGGTGGCGATCTACTGTTTCGCCATGGGGGCGCTGATCGGCGTCGAATGTGTGAACCGGCCGGGAGACTTCATGGCGGCGCGGCGCGTCCTCGGCGCCCGCAAGCGCGTGACCCCGAGCGATGTGGAGAAGCCGGACTTCGAGCTCAAGGCGTTCATGGGCTGAGGCGCCCGGCTTTGCCCACCAGGTCTGCCCACCAAGTCTGACTAACAGGTCCGCCCAATAGGGGGCCTATTTGTGCACGGCCTCGTCGTCGTCGAGCTTGCGGGCGGCCTCCACCGTCATCATCGGCACGCCGTCGCGGATGGGGTAGGCGAGGCGAGCGACGCGGCTCACCAGCTCCTGGCGCCCGGCATCGTAGTCGAGCGACGTCTTGGTGACGGGGCAAACCAGCAGCTCGAGCAGTCGGCGGTCGACCCCGTGGCCAGTGCCAGTGCCAGAGTCAGCACCAGAGTCAGCACCAGAGTCAGCACCAGTGGGCTCGCGTGTCGCGTCCGTCATACTGCATCATCTCCGTTGGTCGCATAGCCGGGCCAAAGGCTGGACCTACTGCAATGTGCCGCCGCCGCCCGAGGCATCGCCGGCAGCGATGGCCATTTCGGCAAGCGCCATCAGCACGTCGGCGCGATCCTTCAACGTGCGAGCCTCGAGCAGAGCCTGCTTCTCCTCCGGCCGGAACGGGCTCATCGACGCCAGCCCGTTGACCAGCGGCTCGAGGGGCGCACGCGTCACGGTGCTCCAATCCACCTCGAGGCGGCGGATCGCGAGGTAGGACTTCAGCACCCGCATGAGCTCCTGGCGGTCGATGCGCTCCACGCTTTCGTCCTCGTCGAGGTCGCCTGAGAACTCGGAGAAATCGGTCTCGACGATCCGGAAGGGGGCATCGCTCGAGATTTCCGCGAGGACGGAGAACCGGGCGATGCCGGTCAGCGCGATGCGCAACCGCCCGTCGGGCAACTCCTGGAAGGCAGTGAGCCGGCCGGCGCAACCTATGCGTTTCAGTGGAACCGCCTTGCCCTGCGGGCTCTCCATCGCCTCTACGTTGTCACCGGGCTGGATGACGCCGATCATGCGATCGCCCTTAAGCGCGGCGTCGATCATCGCCAGGTAGCGCGGTTCGAATACGTTGAGCGGCAGATCCGATCGCGGCAGCAGGATGGCGCCGCTGAGCGGGAACAGAGGGATGCGGGCGGGCAGATCGCCCAGTGTCCGATAGCTGTCGCTCAGCGCCACGACTTGCTCCTTTATGGAAGCGCCGCCCATGGACGGCGCGAGACTTCATGCGAACATCAGCGAAGAAAGCCTGCGGCGTCCGTCGAGGGTGGCGGGGTCCTTGGGGCCCCAGGCGTCGAACAACTGCACGAGTTGCTTGCGGGATGCCTGCTCATTCCAGTTTCGGTCGCGGCGGAATGATTCCAGCAGCTGCTCGATCGCCCTATCCTTGTCGCCGCGCGCGGCCAACGCCATTGCGAGGTCGATACGCGCCTGATGATCGGCTGGATCGGCGGCGATCCTGGCCTCGAGTCCGGCGAGGTCGGAGGCGGAGCCGGCGCCCCGCTTGGCAAGGTCGATGGCAGCCATGACGCTCGCCACGACGCTGCTGGCCTGTTTGTCGGGGGGCACCAGGGAAAGCGTCTGCTCGGCGCGGGGGATGTCGCCGCTTTGCAAGTAGCAGCGCGCAAGGCCGGCCAGGGCGGCCACGTTCTGCTGGTCCTCCTGCAGGACGGTGGCATAGATTTGGGCAGCACCTTGCAGATCGCCGCTCTCGAAAGCCTTATCGGCCTCGGCGAGCGCAGCGTCCAGGTCGGCGGCGCTGTCCTCGCCAAGGATGCGGTCGATGAAGGCCTTGATCGCACTCTCGGGTTGCAGCCCCATGAAGCCATCGAGGGGCCGGCCGTCGCGGAAGGCATAGACGGTCGGTAGCGACTGGATGCGCAATTGGCCCGGGATAGAGGGGTGCTGGTCGACGTTGAGCTTCACCAGCAGCACTTTGCCGCCGTAGCTCTGAACTACCTTCTCGAGGAGGGGGGCGAGTTGTTTGCAGGGGCCGCACCAGTCGGCCCAGAAATCGACCAGGACGACGGCGTTTTTCGAGGCATCGATGACATCGGCCTTGAAGGCTGCCGTCGAGGTCTCTTTGACGATGTTGCCGGCGCCGCCGGCAGCAGGTGCAGTTCCCGGACGCTTGCCAAAGCCGAGATCCATAGTCGGTCTCCTTTATCAGTCGGTTCGATCGGTCAGCTCGATCAGCCAGTCGCTCGCAGCGCTCGCTCGGCCCGCGACCGGAGTGCGCTCGAATTGCGGTGATGCGAAGCCGGGCGGGCAACAGTCGAACGCCTGCGACGGCTCGCTACCTAGTGTAGCTTCTTCATCTGACGTTTGGTTGCCAGCCCAGCCGCAAGCGGGTGCCAAATGTCAGAACCCGAACACTAGATATAGGATGCGCGGCTCGTGTCCACACGCGCGAATGAACCCCAAATGATCCTCGCGCGCAATGTTGGTTGTCGCGGTGTGCTCCGGCGGGGAGCCGCTGATGGTCTCGACCGTCATCGAACCCTGGTCCAGACTGGGGCTTACGCGCAGGAAGTGACCATCGGCTCTGTATAAAAATCGTGATACAACAGCATGGTGCATTCAGGGGGCGTGGCCATGAACTCCCCGTTTCCGAGGGGCAGCCGGTCGGCATCTGATGTTCCCACCCTGACACGTGGCACCCCGCAGATGCACGAGCATTCCCTGCCCACCTCCCCGGCGTTGTTCGTGTTGCGCCATCCTGAACGCCCGCCCACGACTGCCCGGGAACGCCCGTTCAGCCTACAATATCGCGCTGACTGAACCGGAAAACCAAATGTTCGACCCTTCGTCGGGCATTTGGTTTGGAGATATCCGCGCGCAGGGGGGGGGCGGCTGCGGGCAAGAAAAAGGGGCATACCGGCCCGGCACAGGACAACGGAAGTTGAACTTTCGGTAGGCCAATACTAGCTGCATTGGGAGCGATCTTAAGGTCCAAGTGAGCCATAAGTCATTGTATTTGTGAAAATTCGCGGCGTGTGCGGCAGTGCGAACGCTTCGCGCATGGAATATCAGGCATCAGCACTGGCGACCTGCCTCAGGTCGACGCGGGTGGGGGCGTGGTCGACGATGCAGTTGGGTTCAATTGGACCAATTCGGCTGCCAGAAGGGGTTGAGGCCGATCACCATATTCTCGCCCCTTAGCTCGTTGGTCCTGGCATTGAGATGGGTGAGGCCGAACTTGACCTGGAATTTCTTGGTGACCTGGGCCTGAATGCTGATGTTTGCCGCCTTGGGGTTTCCGCGGTTGAACTCCACCTTGTACGTGAGGTTGCCGATAACGAAGCGCTGGTTCTGGAACAGACCCGCAGGCGCGCCATTGAACTCTGCCCGGTACTTGTTGCGTGGGTTCCTGACCGCATCGGCACAGCCCGGCCGCGCCAGCAGCTCCTTGCGGATCTCGTTCAGATCCTCGGCGGAATACTCGTAGACCACGGCGTCGGTCACCGACATCGTCACCGTGTTGACGAGGCGGGCGCCGAACTCGGCGTTCAGACGGTCGACGACGGTGGCGCCAGCATCGAATGTGAAGCCCTTCTCCGAGAAAAACCCGGCAGAGACGAGTTGGTCGCGCAGGATGGCGGGATCCTGGGTGACATTGACCCGGTTCTGGCAAATCATCTCGACCTTGAGCACACCCTTGAAATTGTAGCCCCGGATGATGGAGCCCGGCGTGAAGTACTTCGCGGTCGGGGAGATGCGATAGACGGAGTATTGGTTGAAGACGAGGTCCTGGGCCTGGGCTGCGGATGACGCAGCAGCGAGGCCTAGAACGGCCCCCAGCACCTTGCAGATTGTCGAGACACGACGCACGCCTGTAACCCCCACTGTCACCCAACCGGTCGCGAACCTAGCTGGCCAGTGTCCATCGGGTCAACGAAGCGGGGCCTGAATGCTGGTGCTGTGCGTTCAATCGGCAACAGTGACGACCGCAGGGGGCAGGGGGCGTGTCGTGTCGGCGTCGTTTCAAACTGTCGAAACCGATGGATTGCGCTGCCACGCAACCGGGCGCAAAAGTGGATGCCGAATCCCACCCGTTTTTCCGTGTTGCGCCACTCGTCGATGCAAGATCCATCCAAGCCAGGCTCTGCCGGCCAGCAGCATATGATCGACTACAGCTTGCTGTCGATCCTGTGCATGCATGCGGTGGTCTCGCAGATCGTCTATTCGATGCTGCGCGTGACGATCTCCTATCGCACTATCGAGCTCGGCCTCTCGCCGATCTGGGTCGGCATCATCACCGGGGCATCCGCGGTGCTGCCGATGCTGCTGGCGGTCTCGATCGGTCGCTTCGTGGACCGCGGCTACGACGCGCTGACGGCGCGGGTGGGGAGCGTCGTCATCCTGGCGTGCTGCCTGGGCTACCGGCTGTCTAGCGCGGAGCTCGGGGAGCTGTTGTTCTTCACAGCCTTCCTCGGCGTCGGCCACACGCTGCAGATGGTGTCGCAGCAGATGCTGTGTGTGCGGGCCTCCAGCAACGACGTCAGCCGCGAATCCGTGTTCGGCCACTACATGGTGTGCGCGGCCGTTGGGCAGGGGGTGGGGCCGCTGATCGTCGGCTGGCTGGGTGGTGCGCAGCGCATTCCGCCGACGCAGCTGCTGTTCGCCATCGCGGTGGCGCTCGCCATCGTATCGCTCGTCATCTCGCTTAGAATTAAAGCGCGGGAGCGCTCTTCCCGGGCCGTCGCCGCCCAACAGCGCAAGGTGCCGCTACCGGAGCTGCTGCGCACGCGCGGCGTGCCGACGCTGATGATCGCCAGCGTGATCACCGTGACGGCGCAGGACCTCATAGTCATCTACCTGCCGGTGCTCGGTGCGCAGCGCGGCATCGAGGTGGCACACGTCGGCACGTTGTTGATGATCCGCTCGATTTCGTCGGTGGTGTCGAGGCTGTTCTATCCCGCGATGATCCGCGCCGTGGGGCGGGTGCCGCTGACTGTCGGCACGATGGCGGCGGCGGCGGCCGGGCTGGTGGTGCTGGCCTCTCCCATGCCGCTACCGGTGCTCTATGTGGCGATGGCGGTCACCGGCTTCGGCCTGGGCATTGCGGCGACTCTGTCGATCTCCAATATGGTGGATATAACACCGCCCGGTGCGCGGGGGCTGGCGCTTTCGCTCAGGATCACGGGGAACCGGGTGGGGCAGGTCTCGTTGCCGATCGTGGCAGGTATCGTCGCGGCGGCGATGGGGGCCGGCGGTATCTTCGCGATCATGGCGGTGACGCTAGCCGCTTCCGCTGCCTCCGTGCATGTCGTGCGGGGCAAGGAGTAGCAACAGTAATCGATTGGATCGGAGTGCTGGGGCCGAACGATGGGCCCTCGCGCGGATCAGGCGCAGCCAAAGGCGGCATCGGCGCGGTTGACACTCAGCCCCCCACCGCCGACGTTCGCGCAGAATCAATCGCGCGGAGAGCGACGCATGGGCAAGATCCAGAACCCTTCCCTGCCCAAGGAGAAGATCAAGGTCCTGTTGCTGGAGAACATCTCGGACACCGCGGTGAACGCCCTCAAGATCTCAGGCTATACCAACGTCGAGCGTCTGACCAAAGCGCTGGAGGGACCCGATCTCGTCGAGGCGCTCGCCGGGGTTCGGTTGCTCGGCATCCGCTCGCGCAGCGAGATCAGCCAGGAGATCGTCGATGCCACCGACCAGTTGATCGCGATCGGCTGTTTCTCGGTCGGCACCAATCAGGTCGATCTCGATGCGGCGCGGCGGCGGGGCATCCCCGTGTTCAACGCGCCATTCTCCAATACCCGCAGCGTCGCCGAGCTGACGATCGCGGAGATCGTGATGCTCTACCGGCGGATATTCTCCCGATCGGTCTCCGCGCATGGCGGGGGCTGGGACAAGTCCGCCGTCGGTAGCCACGAGGTGCGCGGCAAGACGCTCGGCATCGTCGGCTATGGCAACATCGGCAGCCAGCTTTCGGACCTCGCCGAGGCGATGGGGATGCGTGTGATCTTCTACGACCACACCGACAAGCTGAGGCGCGGCAACGTCGAGCCTACCAATACGCTGGACGAGCTGCTGGAGGCCTCCGACGTGGTCTCTCTGCATCTGCCCGAGACGCCGGCGACGATGGGTATCATGGGGCCCCGCGAGATCGGGTGCATGAAGAAGGGGGCCTACCTCATCAACAACGCGCGAGGCACGCTGATCGACCTGGACGCGCTGGCGGCGGCATTGCGCGCCGGCCACCTCGCCGGCGCGGCGATCGACGTCTTTCCCGTCGAGCCCTCCTCGAATGCGGAGCGGTTCGAGAGCCCGCTGCAAGGCATCGACAACGTGATCCTATCGCCCCACGTGGGTGGCTCCACGGAGGAGGCGCAGGAGCGCATCGGCGCGGAGGTTGCGCGCAAGTTCGTCGAGTACTCGGACGTCGGCTCGACGGTGGGTGCGGTCAACTTCCCGCAAGTGCAGCTTCCGCCCCGGCCGGTGGGCACGCGCTTCATCCAGGTCCAGAAGAACATTCCAGGCGAGCTCAGGCTGCTGAACGACGTGTTCGCAAGGCGCGGCGTCAACATCGCGGCGCAGTACTACCAGACCGACGCGGACGTGGGCTACGTCGTGCTCGACGCCGATGGCGCGGTGGCGGATGCCGATGAAATCCTGGCGGAAATCCGCGCGAATCCGGGTACGATCAGGGCTCGGCTCGTGCACAGATTGTAGTCTTGTCGACCGGGTAGGGTAGGGGCAACTAGGGGGTTGTACGGCTTTCCCTGGCGCGGCGGCACACATATGTTCCGCCACCCGCCTTGTGTAAGGGGTTGGTTCTGCTGGGCGCCACAGTGTGGGGCTGGCTCATCGAGCTGGCTCATGGGGCTCACAGTGAAGTCCGAGATGCCGCATGCGAACCCCACTTCACCGGCTCGAATTGTAGGCGTATAGCCTCGCGACGATCCAGCAGGACCTCGCGCCTGCGTGACGAGGTGCCTCTATGGCACAGGGAACTATGTCAGCACATGGCGGCGAGGAAAAAGCTGATGCCACGACAGGCAGGCTGATCGCCCTGGCTATCGGCTCCGTCGGCGTCGTCTACGGCGATATCGGAACCAGTCCGCTCTACGCGTTCAAGGAGGCGGTGAAGGCCGCGACTGAGCGCGGCGCGGGCGGTTCGGCGACGATCCTCGGCATCCTATCCTTGATGTTCTGGACGCTCATGCTGATCGTCTCGCTGAAATACGTGCTCATTCTGCTGCGTGCCGACAACAAGGGGGAAGGTGGAACGTTCGCGCTGATGTCGCTTGGTCTGATGGCCTCGCCCAAGTCCTCCGGTGTGCTTATCGTTCTTGGCATCCTGGGTGCGTCGTTCTTCTACGGCGATGCGATCATAACTCCGGCGATCTCCGTGCTGTCGGCGATGGAGGGGTTGAAGCTCATCTCGCTCCGTTTCGACCCCTATATCATGCCGTTTACGGTGGCGATCATCATCGGGCTCTTTGCCATGCAGGCGCGTGGCACGGCAGCGGTCGCGCGATATTTTGGACCTATCGTG
>CAMAYR010000029.1 GCA_945862355.1 Devosia equisanguinis
CGCCAGCGTCGCAGTGCCAGCCGCCGGGGCGTGTCGCCCCCGCGAAGTGCGAAGCCTGCGCGCTTTCGCCCTTCTGCCACCGGCCACCCCGATCCAGCCACTTGCAAAGCAGCCAGCCGAACGGTGCGCAAAGTCACCGATTCAGGTTACACGGTTGAGAATTTCGGGCGTTACGAGAAAACGCTACAACCGGGCCTGCACCTGCTGATGCCTGTGGTGCAACACGTCGGCCATCGCATCAACATGAAGGAGCAGGTGATGGACATCCCCTCGCAGGATGTCATCACGCGCGACAACGCCATGGTGAAGGTGGACGGAGTTTGCTTCTATCAGGTGCTGAACGCGGCCAAGGCCGCCTACGAAGTCGACAACCTCGACAATTCGATCGTCAATCTCGTGATGACCAACATCCGCACGGTGATGGGCTCGATGGACCTCGACGAGCTGTTGTCCAACCGCGACAAGATCAACGCCAAGCTGCTCGGCATCATCGATGCGGCGACCGAGGCGTGGGGTGTGAAGGTGACACGCATCGAGATCAAGGACATCGCTCCGCCGCGCGACCTGATCGACAGCATGGCCCGCCAGATGAAGGCCGAGCGCGAAAAACGCGCGCAGATCCTGGAGTCGGAAGGCCTGCGCCAGGCCGCCATCCTCAAGGCAGAAGGCGAGAAGCTGGCGGTCGTGCTGGCGGCCGAGGGCAAGAAGGAAGCCGCGTTCCGCGAGGCCGAGGCGCGCGAGCGGTTCGCCGAGGCCGAAGCGAATGCCACGCGCATGGTGTCCGACGCGATCGCCAACGGCAACGTTCAGGCCATCAACTACTTCGTCGCCAACAACTACGTGAAGGCGCTGGAGGGGCTCGCCAAGGCGCCGAACTCGAAGATAATCATGATGCCGCTCGAGGCGTCCTCGGTGATCGGCTCGCTCGCTGGTCTCGCGCAGATTACAAGCGAGGCGTTTGGTGGCGGCGGGAGCGGGAGTGCAGCCGCAAAAGCCGCCGTCGGCAATCCACGGGGCAGCGTGCCGCGCTCGTAAGCGATCCTGATCGAGCCGGCCATGGCGGACAGAGCCAGCCGATCGCCAGAGATGGCCAGGAGCGGCGAGAGCTGCCTTGCGGGCTTCCCTCGTCCAATCCGCGCTGCCGCCTTCGGAGATACCAATGACGCAGATCACCAATTTCGTGTGGAGCCTGGGGGCTTGGAACTGGTTCATCGTGGCGGCCGTCATGGCTCTGCTCGAGACGATCATTCCGGGTATTCACTTCATGTGGTTCGGCTTGGCCGCCGTCCTGATGGGCGGCCTCGTTCTCGCCATGCCGATCTCGTTGCCATTGCAGCTCATCATATTCGCGCTGTTGTCCCTGGCCATGATCGTCGTTGCGCGGCTGTTCTGGAGCCCGCAGGAGATCGTAACCGACGAGCCGGACCTCAACGAGCGCGGACAGCAATATGTCGGTAGAACCGTAACGGTTGTCGAGCCGATCCATCGCGGCCGCGGCAAGGTCAGCGTCGGCGACACGGTATGGACCGCGGAAGGCCCGGACATGCCCGAAGGAGCTCGCGCCAAGGTGACCGGCGCTAAAGGCACCGTGCTGGTGATCGCGGCGGACTGATATTCTTTTAACGTCACGGCGCACAGGCGCCGGGCCGCGATTACTGCCTCGAAAGACTTCTAGGCGGAAGGAACCGATCCTGCCATTTAGCGCGAATAATCGCGCAAGGCCCCGCCGAAGCGAGCTTCATCTCCAAAGCCTGTGCGCCTAGATGGCGGGGAACACCGCAGACATAGCGGGTTGACCGCCGCCGCGCCTTGCTCCACCGACGCAAAAACTCAAATGCACAATTCGAGGTCGGACGAGCGTACAGGCCCCTATGGACATTGCGTCGGCTGCAACATTAACTGCTGGCCAAACACAAGGGAGGGACGCCATGTCAGTGACACTGAAGGCACTGCTGCTAGCTGCGTCGTCGGCGATCGTAGCCCAGCAGGCTGCCGCGCAATCGCCGGCCGAGTTCTTCAAGGGCCGTAATATCAACGTCTACATCGGCTTCTCACCCGGCGGCAGCTACGATTTTTTCGGCAGGCTGGTCGCTCGCCATATCGGCAAGCACATTCCAGGATCGCCGACAGGCGTGCCCAACTCGATGCCCGGCGCGGGCAGCTTCACCGCAGCCAACTGGCTTTATTCGGCAGCACCCAAGGACGGAACCGCAATCGGTATCGTTTCCCAGACGATGGCGATCGAGGAGCTGCTGAAGAACCAGGCCGTGAAGTTCAAGGCGGCCGAGTTCAACTGGATCGGGCGGGCGACGAACATCGTCGAGGTCACCTTCGTCTATGCAAAATCGAAGGCCAAGACGATTGCCGATGCCAAGCTGCACGAGATTCCGGTCGCTGGCACGGGACCAGGCTCGCCCTCCGTCGGCTATCCTCTGCTGCTCAATGCGCTGGCGGGAACGAAATTCAAGGTAATCGGCGGCTTCCGGGGCTCGACGGAGGGAATGCTGGCGGCAGAACGCGGCGAGGTGGATGGCGGATTGACCTCGTGGCAGACGATCAAGGTGACTCGCAAAGCGGCCTACGATTCCGGCCAACTGCGAGTGCTCGTGCAGTTCGCGCCGCAGCGAGAGAAGGATCTGCCCGTTCCCGCAGTGGTCGAGTTGGCGAGCAACGATGCCGACCGAACACTGCTGACGTTCTATGCTTCCGGCGGCGAGGTCGGACGCTCATTCCTGGCACCTCCGGGTGTTCCGGCGGACCGCGTCACCGCCATACGCCGGGCGTTCGACGCCATGATGAAGGACAAAGAGTTCATTGCCGACGTCGACAAGGCGAAGGCGGAATTCAGTCCGATGACCGGGGAAAAGCTGCAGAAGCTGATCGCGGATACGGCGTCCGTCTCGCCGGCAGTGGTGGCGAGAATGCGCACCCTGCTGCAGCCCAAGTAGCGGGTTCGCTCGGGCGGGAGATCGGCCGCACCACCCGCCCGGCGCCTTCCCTCCGGTCAATCGTCGCGCGGTGAGAGCCCCATCGTCTTGGCGATGAGGCGGTAGCTCTCCTGGCGAACCTCCTCGTCGTAAGCCCAGGTGACGACGGCTACCTCCTTCACGCCGAGTTCGCGCACCAGCTTGTCGATGCCGTCGGCGACCTGGGCTGCGTCTCCGACGATGGCGCTGTTGCGAAGCTGGGCGAGGCGTGTGCGTTCGGCGTCGGTGTAGTCGTAGCCGCCGGCAGCATCGGGCGACTCCAGCGTGGCGAAGATCCCGCGATCACGCAAAAGGCGGGTACGGGCACGCGACTGGTACTGGCGGAGCGCCTCGGCTTCAGTCTCGGCGGCCAGCGCCCAGACGCAGATCGCCGGATGTGGTTCGGGATGGCGCTCACTCGGTTTGTAGCTGCGCTTGTAGATCTCGATGGCTTCCCGGCCGCCGCGCCCGTCGGTGAAGAACCACGCGAAGGCATAGGGCAGTCCGAAGAAGGCTGCGACCTGGGCGCCGTAGTCGGAGCTGCCGAGCATCCACATCTCAGGCACCGTCTCGTCCTGCGGCAGGCACTTCACCTGTGCGAAAGGGTGGCCCTCGGGCAATGGCTTGTCGGCGAGCCAGGCGAGCACGTCGCGCACGTCGGTGACGAATTGATTGGGCCGCTCGTTGGCGAGAGGGTGTAGCGCGTATGCCGTGCGGCCGTCGGAGCCCGGCGCGCGGCCGAGCCCCAGGTCGATGCGGCCGGGAGCGAGGGCATCCAGGACACGGAACTGCTCGGCCACGTGGAGGGGCGAATAATGCGGCAGCATCACGCCGGCACTGCCGACGCGGATCGTGCTCGTCTGGCACGCGATGGCCGCGATCAAAACCTCCGGCGCGGTGCCGACGATGGAGCCGTGGCTGTGGTGCTCGGAGACCCAGAAACGGGCATAGCCGAGCTTCTCGCAGACTTTCGCCATCTCGACGGTGTTGCGGATCGCCTGGCCGTGGGGCCGGCCCACGGTGGCGACGGACTGGTCGAGTACGGAAATGGGGATCATGTGATGCTCGCGTGATCTTTTCGAGCACCATAGTGCAGAGCGCGACGATCCCAAATGCAATCCGCGACGTGGACTTCCTGCCGCCGACGCCGGATGCACGCCATCGCGCCTGTCGCGTCAGCCGCCGGGGCCGCTGGCGGCGCTGCGCGCCGGCACCGTGCGGACCGGGGATGCGGCCGATGCCCTGGGCGGAGATGCCACCGCTCCGGCGGTGGCCGGCGCATTCACTCCGGCCGTGGTGGAAGCCGTGCCCGGCTCGCTCGCACCGGTACGATGGCCTGAAGCGCGGGCGACAGCGGGCCGGGCGCGCCTGACAGGGTTGCCGCACTTGCGGGTACGCGTCAGCCGCGTCATGTCGTGAACGGGCTGGGCCACGGCAGGATCCAAGGCGAGCCGGGCCATCGTCGGGGCGCCGAGCACGCCCTTCCAGTCGGCTGTCGCGAAAGCGTGCTCTAGCAGGGCCGCGGCGCGCAGCGAGCGCTCCTCGCGATGCTCCTCGCCGAGCACGACGGCGATCATGCGGCGGCCGTCGCGCGTGGCGGAGGCCACGATGTTGTATCCGGCACCGCAGGTGAAGCCTGTCTTCATGCCGTCCGCGCCATCCAGCGTGCGCAGCAGGTCGTTCTGCGAGTGAAACGTGCCGCGATGGATGACGAACTGCATGGTTGAGAAGAACTCCGCCTTCTCGGGAAAATCACGATGCAGCGCCAGCGCGAGCGTTGCCATATCGCGGGCCGTCGTCTGCTGCTCGGGATCGGGAAGGCCATGCGGGTTCTTGAAGTGCGAGCGCGTCATGCCGAGGCGCTTGGCCGCGTCGTTCATCATCACGGCAAAGCCTTCCTCGCTCTCGCCGACGAGCTCGGCCAGGGCCATCGCGAAATCGTTCGCGGAGCGCAGGATCAGCCCGCGCACGGCCTGCTCGACATTGAGCGGTATGCCGGCCTTGAGGCCGATGCGAGTGGCAGGCTGGCCGCGCGCCTTCTCCGACAGCGGCACGGGTGTATCGAGCTTGATCTTGCCTGATTTGACGGCACCGAACGCGACGTAGGCGGTCATCAGCTTGGTCAGCGATGCGGGATACCAGCTCTGATCGGGCTCCTCGGCATAAAGCACGCGGCCGGTCGCCTGCTCGATCAGCAGCGCGGGCCCCGCAACGACGGGGGAAGCGAGCGCTGCCGATGCGAATGTGATCGCCGCAGCCAGGGCAACGGCGCGGTGTCCACGCGAAATCAGAGCGAGCAACATAGCCTCTGCCCCCGGCAGAACGATCGAAATATTCAATCCAACCCCTGCGAGGGCTGTGCCATAGTTTATGCGGTCGCGGCAAGGACCAGAGGCCCCATCCCGTGACCTCCGCAGCGTTCGAGCCACACCCCACCGCCCCTTGCCGCAGGACGACAGCACGGCTAAATCAGCGTCATGGTCGGGTGCCGCTCGTGCCGTGCCAACGGGCCCGGGCGGCCTCGAGTGTTCACGACTGTGAAAACCGCGCGTGTTCAAACTACCGTGCCTGACAATCGGGTCGAGCCGTCTATGGCCGCGCCCCAAACTAGCTAGGACCTCCGAATGACCGGGATTCTGCTGTTCACCGCCAACGTCATTCACCTCTACGAGTACGTGGTGATCGCAGCCGTTATCATGTCCTGGCTGATCGGCTTCAATGTGATCAACACACATAACCCGTTCGTGCGCTCCTTGTGGCAGGCCATCACCGCCGTGACCGAGCCGCTGCTGCGGCCTATCCGCAGGATCATGCCGGATCTCGGCGGGCTCGATCTGTCGCCGGTCATACTACTGCTCGCACTGCTGTTCGTGCGGTGGATCGTCATCAACGAACGGCTGATCCCGGCAGTGAGTTGATGAGCGGGGCCGGCAGCCAGCCCTGGCGCACGGAACGTGATCGCGTGCTGGTCCGCGTTCGACTGACACCAAAGGGTGGGCGCGACACCATCGAGGGATTGACCGCGGCGCCCGAAGGGCCTGCCATCAAGGCTCGGGTTCGGGCCGCACCCGAGGATGGCGAGGCGAACGCTGCCTTGGCCGAGTGCGTGGCGGACTGGCTCGGTCTTCCCAAGCGCGACGTGTCGATCGCGTCGGGACACAAGTCGCGGACCAAAGTGCTCGCCATCGCGGGCGGCGCTGCGGATATCGAAGCGCGCCTCGTCGGCGCCGTCGCCGCGCTCGAGAAATCGAAAGCATAGCGGGAGGTTCGATCGCAATGGCAACGGCGCATATCATCGACGGCAAGGCGACCGCTGAGCAATTGCGGGTCGGAATTGCCAAGGCCGTCGCCAGCCTCGCTGCGGAACACGGGTTCATGCCGGGGCTCGCCGTCGTGCTGGTGGGCGAGGATCCAGCGAGCCAGGTCTACGTGCGCAGCAAGGGCAAGCAGACGGCCGAGGCGGGAATGGCCTCGTTCGAGCACAAGCTGCCGGCGTGCACGGGCGAGGCGGAGCTGCTGGCGCTGGTCGACAAGCTCAACCGCGATCCCGCCGTGGACGGAATTCTCGTACAACTGCCGCTGCCCAAGCATATCGATTGCAAGAAGGTGATCGAGGCGATCGACCCCGCCAAGGACGTCGACGGGTTCCATCCGCTCAACGCCGGACGGCTCGCGACCGGCGAGAGGGCGCTGGTGCCGTGCACGCCGGCGGGATGCCTCATACTGGCGAAGTCTGCAGCGACGAGCCTTGCCGGCATGAATGCCGTCATCGTCGGGCGCTCCAACATCGTCGGCAAGCCGATGGCGCAGCTGCTGTTGGGGCAGGACTGCACGGTGACGATCGCGCATTCGCGCACGCGAGATCTCCCCGCCGTCGTCGGCGGTGCGGACCTGGTGGTGGCTGCCGTCGGCCGGGCAGAGATGATCAAGGGGGCGTGGATCAAGCCGGGCGCGATCGTTATCGACGTCGGCATCAATCGCGTGGAGGTGGGCGGCGGCAAGTCGCGCCTCGTGGGCGATGTCGAGTATGCGGCGGCGGCTGAACGGGCCAGCGCGATCACCCCGGTGCCCGGCGGCGTCGGGCCGATGACCATCGCCTGTCTGCTCCGGAACACGCTCGAGGCTGCGTGCGCGCGGCGCGGCATCGCGATGCCGGAGGTGTGAGCGGGCCTCGACATGCAATGGCCGGTCAAGTCTTGTCTCAGGCTACAGCCTCGCTATATCCACGCCGATTTCAGAACGCTCAAGCAGGTTTCACACAGATCGAGCAGGCTTCACCATGAACGACGCGGGCTCTTCCTCGGAAGAAAATCAAACCCAGACGCATCAATTCCAGGCCGAGGTGGCCGAGTTGCTGCACATGATGGTGCATTCGGTCTACTCCGAGCGGGAGATCTTCCTGCGGGAGCTTGTCTCGAACGCATCCGATGCCTGCGACAAGCTGCGCTACGAGGCGATCTCCCGGCCGGAGCTTTCCAACGACGACCCGCAGCTATCGCTTCGCATCCGCGGGGATACGTCCCACGGAACGCTTACCATAGCCGATAACGGCATCGGCATGGACCGACAGGAGCTGATCGACAACCTCGGGACCATAGCGCGCTCGGGCACAAAGGCGTTCGTGCAACGGCTGTCAGAGGCGAAAGACGGTGCGGGTCTGATCGGGCAGTTCGGTGTCGGCTTCTACTCCGCGTTCATGGTTGCGGACCGCATACAGGTGACGAGCCGGAAGGCTGGCACGGCCGAGGCCTGGACCTGGACTTCGGTAGGCGGGGCGGGCTTCGAGGTAGCGCCGGCGAGCGAGGATGCTGCGGGGCGCGTGCCGCGCGGCACTGAGGTCGTGCTGCACCTGAAGGATGACGCGAAGAAGTACGCCGAGACCTTCGAGATCGAGCGGCTGGTCCGCACCTACTCGGACCATATCCAGTTCCCGATCATGCTGGCCGCCGACAAGGGCGAGCTTCGGCAGATCAATGCGGCGAGCGCCATCTGGCAGCGCGCGAAGACCGAGCTCAAGCCGGAGGACTATACTCAGGCCTACCAGACGATCGCTGGCGCATTCGACGAGCCGGCGATGGTGCTGCACTACAAGGCGGAGGGGCGACAGTCCTATGCCGTGATGCTGTTCGCGCCGACGAGCCGGCCGTTCGACCTTTACGATCCGAGCCGCAAGGGCCGGGTGAAGCTCTACGTGCGCCGCGTCTACATCGGCGATGACGCCGAGCTGCTGCCGCCCTATCTCCGCTTCATCCGCGGCGTGATCGACAGCGAGGACCTACCGCTCAATATCTCCCGCGAGATGCTGCAGAACAACGCGCAAGTGGTGCAGATCCGCAAGGCCGTCACGAGCCGTGTGCTGGCGGAGCTGGAGAGCCTGGCCACGAAGGAGCCGGAGAAGCTCGCGAGCCTTTGGGAGGCTTTTGGCGGCGTTCTCAAGGAAGGCATCTACGAGGACGACGAGCGGCGCGCGCAACTTCTGGGCCTTGCACGCTTCCACACGACGAAGGGCGGCGAGCCGCGCTCGCTGAAAGACTACCTCTCCGATATGCGGCCCGGCCAGAGCGCGATCTACTATCTGATCGGCGACAGCATCGAGCGGCTGGCATCGAGCCCTAAACTCGAGGCGGCGAGGGCACGCGGCGTGGAGGTGCTGCTGCTCGGCGAGCACATCGATGTGTTCTGGACGGCTGTGCCGCATACCTTCGAGGACAAGCCGCTGAAATCGCTCAGCCACGGCGACGTAGATTTCGGCGAGGTGGCGCTGCTCGACGAAAAGAAAGACGAGCAATCGGCGCTGCCGAGCGTCGATGATGCGCTGATCACGGCGGCGGTAAAAGCTGTTCTGGGCGAGCGGGTGGCGAGCGTGCGCGCGTCGCAGCGGCTGACGGACAGTGCGGCATGTCTCGTCGCGGACGGCAAGGGGCTAGACCGCGAGCTCGAGCGGCTGCTCGCGATGCAGGATCGCGCGACCGGGGCGAAGCCGGTGCTCGAGATCAATACGCACCATGCGCTGGCGAAGGCGATAGCCGACGCGAAGCTGGCAAGCCGCGAAGCCGATGTCGCGGATCTGTCGGAGCTGCTTTACGATCAGGCTTGCATTCTCGACGGCGAGGTTCCGCCGGACCCGGCCGCGTTCGCCGCGCGCATAAACCGGCTGGTGGTGCGCGGGCTGCCGGGTTGAACGGGCGCGTCAGCGCCCGCCGCATTGGGCGCGATGGCGCAGCAGGTGATCGGCCAGGACAATCGCCGCCATCGCCTCGCCGACCGGGACGGCGCGAATGCCGACGCAGGGATCGTGACGACCCTTGGTCATGATCTCGGTCTCGTTGCCATGGCGGTCGATGGAGCGGCGCGGGATCAGGAGCGACGACGTCGGCTTGACGGCAAAGCGCACCACCACCGGCTGTCCCGTCGAGATGCCGCCGAGAATGCCGCCGGCGTGGTTCGACAGGAACAGCGGCTTGCCGTCGTTGCCCATGCGCATTTCGTCGGCGTTGTCCTCGCCGCGCAGGCGGGCGGCCTCGAAGCCGTCGCCGATCTCCACGCCCTTGACGGCGTTGATGCTCATCATGGCGCTCGCGAGGTCCTGGTCGAGCTTGCCGTAGATCGGTGCACCCCAGCCGACGGGGACCCCTTCTGCGACCACCTCGATCACGGCGCCGAGCGAGGAGCCGGCCTTGCGCGCGGCATCGAGCCGATCGGTCCATTCCTGCACCATGCCGGCATCGGGGCAGAAGAACGGGTTGTTGTCGACCTCGGCCCAATTCCAGCGCGAGCGATCGACGGGCACGCCGCCCATCTCGACGAGAGCGCCCCGGATCGAGACGCCGGCGAGCACCTTGCGCGCCACGCCGCCCGCTGCGACACGCATCGCCGTCTCGCGTGCGGACGAGCGGCCACCTCCGCGATAGTCGCGGATGCCATACTTCTCCCAGTAGGTGAGGTCGGCGTGGCCGGGGCGGAACTTGTCCTTGATGTCGCCGTAGTCCTTGGAGCGCTGGTCGACATTCTCGATGTGCAGTGCGATCGAGGTGCCGGTGGTCACCTGGCGGCCATCGTCGTCGGTGAACACGCCCGACAGGATACGCACTTGGTCGGGCTCCTGACGCTGCGTGGTGAAGCGCGAGGTGCCGGGGCGGCGCTTGTCGAGGTAGCGCTGCAGGTCGGTCTCTGCGAGGGGAATGCCCGGCGGGCAGCCGTCCACCACGCACCCGATGGATGGCCCGTGGCTCTCGCCCCAGGTGGTGACACGGAAAAGATGGCCGAATGTGTTGTGGGACATTGAAGACTCTTTGCTTTTCCCCCTCATGCCAGGGATGAAGCCAATGGACAACCTGCTGATGCGGCGCTGACGTCCGCCTCGCCGTGGGGATATCGTATCCCACGCGCCACCATACCACCGTTAAAATGTCCGAACTCTGATCCGCGCGGGCGGCAAGCCGATGTCAAGGGCTGGCAATCGGATGACGCATTGATTATCACTTGATTGCCGCTGCCTGATTCTAGGCGTGGTGCGCGTTCGGCTTGAAATATTCAAGGGAGCCGGCGCGGTGTCCACAACCTCGTAGGTTGGTGGCGTCAGGTCATGCGGTGCACCGGCAGTAATGCCGGGGACTGGGCATAGACCAATCGAGTCATGGTTCAAGAACGGCAGGTTTCTGCCGTTCGGATGCGTGAAATCCAAGAGATCCGATGTGAGTTCTCTATGGAGGCGAGGCGGGCGCAAGCCGTGCCGAACCTGCCATCGAGATCTGTTTCGCGATCGATACGGTCGAGCGCGGCATGGTCTGAGCAACCTTGCGGCGTAGCTACCGGCACTTTTTGAAACTTGGAGGAGCCTGGGGCCGCTACCCAGGCTCCTCTTTTCATTTTCAGATCGGTTCACGAACCCAACCCGGGCCAGGTTGAGCTAAGGGGTGCAAAAATCAGCGTGTTGCCGATTCGCATCGGTCCAGGGCAGTCTTGTATGGCGAGGTCCACTGTGCGATTTCCGCTCGTGACAACCCGAGTACGTCCCCTTACCAATCTCACCCGGGTCAGGTGCCCGAGCGTTTTGGTCGACCATCCAGGGAGCAGGTCATGAAGAAGATTGTCCTCGCCGTCATCATGTCAGCCTTCGCGGCAACTGCGATTAGCGCGCCCGTAATGGCAAAGAAGAAGAAAGACGCGCCCGGCAAGTGCGGCGTCATGAAGTTTTATGACACGAAGACGAAGAAGTGCAAAAGCAAGGGCTGATTCAGCTCTAAGCTCATGACTTCTTGGCGGATCGGGGTCGGACTGACCTCGATCCGTCGTCGTCTGGAGCGCGTCATTTGGAGCGCGTCGAGTGGCCAAGCCAACGATCGGCACCGAAGCATGTCGCTGCTCAAACTCAGGTCGCTGCCGAGCTTATCGCCGCAAAGTCCACGCCGGCAAATTGAGCCGGCATTTGCGAAGCGAGCGCGAATGCCTAAGCGGCGTCGTCGGACTTCATAACCGAGATGTCCGGCGCGTCCTCGTTCTTCATGCCCTGGACGTGATAGCCGGCATCGACATGATGAATTTCGCCGGTCACGCCACGACCGAGGTCTGACAGAAGGTAAAGCGCCGAAGCGCCAACCTCTTCGATCGTAACCGTGCGCCGCAGGGCCGAGTTGTACTCGTTCCACTTCAGGATATAGCGGAAGTCTGCGATGCCTGAGGCAGCCAATGTCTTGATCGGCCCAGCGGAAATCGCATTCACGCGAATTGCGCCACGGCCGAGGTCGGCGGCGAGGTAGCGCACACTCGCTTCCAAGGCAGCTTTTGCGACGCCCATCACGTTATAGTGCGGCATGACCTTCTCGGCGCCGTAATAGGTCAGCGTCAGGATCGAGCCGCCGCCCTTCATGAGGGGCTCGGCGCGCTTGGCGAGCGCAGTGAGCGAGTAACATGAGATCAGCATCGTCTGCGTGAAGTTCTTTTCCGACGTGTCGACATAACGGCCGTCCAGCTCGTTCTTGTCGGAGAAGGCGATCGCATGGACCAGAAAATCGAGGCGGCCCCACTCACGCTCGAGCGTGGCGAAAACTTCATCCATCGAGGCGTTGTCGCTGACGTCGCAGGGGAGAACGATCTTAGAGCCGAGTTCGGCGGCCAACGGCACGACACGCTTCTTGAGCGCATCGCCCTGGTAGGTAAGGGCGATTTCGGCGCCATGATCGGCCAGCGCCTTGGCGATACCCCAAGCGATCGAGCGGTTGTTGGCGACGCCCATCACAAGCCCGCGCTTGCCCGCCATCAGCGTTCCGCCCGGAATCCTGGCGCCAACGTCATTACCGCTCATCGAGCATTATCCCCAAAATTCCGGCCTGAATGGCGTTCCCGCATCCTACACAAACAGTCCGCCCGGTCCAGTCCGGCCGGCCGACGCTCCGCGCCTGTAATAACCATCTAGAAGCGCACGCGGAAGGCTTCGTCAAGGTTTACTGTGACGCCTGCCGGGGACCGACAAGGGGCCATCTGGACCGAAAACCATCTAGTGTAGCGCATCTGACGTTTGGTACCCGCTTGCGGCTGGGCTCTCAACCAAACGTCAGATGAAGAAGCTACACTAGAATCATAGACTTGCTAGTGTTCCTTATGGTTCTGACATTTGCACCGAGCCTCGCCGCAACGGGAAGCAAATGTCAGAACCGGAACACTAGCGAGCGGATCTGTTGCGACCATCCCCGGAAGGCTGCCATAAGGGCCGGGATCGAGCGCCGAGGTCAACGTGCATGAAGAAGCGACTGCTTGTAACCCGCCGTCTGCCGGAAGAGACGCACGCGCGTGCGATGCGCGACTACGACGCGGTGCTCAATGCCGAGGACCGGCCCTACTCGACGGATGATCTGGTAGCGCTCTCCTCTCAGTTCGACGCCTACCTCGTCTGCCTGACGGAGAAGTTGCCCACCACGGCGATAGAGAGGTTGTCGCCCCGGCTTCGTGTCATCTCGACGTTCTCGGTCGGCTACGAGCATGTCGACGTCGGTGCGGCCCGCGCGAAAGGAATTCCCGTCGGCAATGCACCCAACGGCGTCACCATCGCCACCGCCGAGATCGCGATGCTGTTGATCCTCGGTGCGGCACGGCGCGCGCCTGAGGGCGAACGGCTGATCGCGCAGCGGCAGTGGAGCGGGTGGGCGCCGATGGCGCTGCTCGGCCGGCGGCTCAACGGCAAGCGGCTCGGCATCTACGGCTATGGCAAAATCGGCCAGGCGGTGGCGCGGCGCGCGCGCGCGTTCGACATGGAGATCCACTACCACAGCCGGACGCGGCGACCGCCCGCAGAAGAGCAGGGCGCGATCTATCACGCCACACTCGAAAGCCTGATGGCGTCGTCGGACGTACTGTCGATCCACGCGCCATCGTCACCGCAGACGCGGCACTCGATCAATGCACGGACGCTTGCGCACCTGCCGCGCGGTGCGCTCGTCGTCAACACCGCGCGCGGTGATCTGGTAGCCGACGACGATCTCATTGCCGCACTCGGGTCGGGCCAAGTGGGCTATGCCGGTCTCGACGTTTTCGAGGGCGAGCCCAATCACCATCCGGGGTATCTCGGGCTCGACAACGCGATGCTGCTGCCGCACATGGGCACCAGCGCGATCGAGGCTCGCATCGAGATGGGCAACGAGGCGCTCGACAACATCGATGCGCACTTCGCCGGAAAGCCGCTGCCGCACGGCGTGAACTGAACGGGCAGTGGGCGATCGGCGAACTGAAAGGTATTGAAGGACAGATGGCGCGCGTCGAGCAGATTTTCGCAACGTCGATCTACAGCGCGCCGCTCGGCGGTCCGCGCGTCAAGGCGCTCATCGACGAGCTCAGGACGGCCTGCAGGTCAATCGCGCAGGAGGACATCGCCGGGCAGCGCTGGTCGGCCGATGCCGGCTACAAGGGCTACACCTCCTATGCCTCGCTCGACGACCTGCCGATGCGCAATCCGAGCTTTGCCGAGCTTGCCGAGCGGCTGAAGCCGCATCTCGTCGAGTTTGCAGCGGCGGTCGATTTCGAGATGCGGGGCCTCAGGCCCGAGATCGATTCCATCTGGATCAACGTGCTGGAAAACGGCGGCACGCATACCGGGCACATCCATACCAACAGCGTGATTTCCGGCACCGTCTACGTGGACGTGCCCGATGGGGCGAGCGCGATCCGGTTCGAGGATCCGCGACTGGCGATGATGATGGCCGCTCCACCGCGGAAAGCACGAGCGGCGGCGCACAATCGAAATTTCGCGTATTTCAAGCCGACGCCCGGCACGGTGCTGCTATGGGAGAGCTGGCTGCGCCACGAGGTGCCCACCAACTTGGCAGCCGAGGACCGGATCTCGGTGAGCTTCAACGCGGTGATGGTGTGACGCAATCTCGCGCGATTCTGTGACCCGATGTCGACCTCACCGACGAACGACATGCCGCCGCTCATCCCTCACGGCAAGGAGCTGATGGCAGGCTTCGAGCGCCGACGGATTGCGACGAGCGGGGCGGAGATCGAGGTGGCTATCGCGGGTAGCGGGCCGCCGCTGCTGCTCATCCACGGCAATCCGCTGACGCTCGTGTCCTGGCACAAGGTGGCGCCGTCGCTGGCGCAGAGCTTCACTGTGGTGGCGACCGACCTGCGCGGATACGGCGACAGCTCGAAGCCCGCGGGCGGCGGCGATCACTCGGACTACTCGTTCCGGGTGATGGCGCTCGACAACGTTGAGGTGATGGCGCAGCTTGGCTATCCCCGCTTCTCGATTGCCGGCCACGACCGCGGTGCGCGCGTGGCGTTCCGGATGTGTCTTGATCATCCCGACAATATCGAGCGCATGGCCTCGCTCGACATCGTGCCGACGCTGCACGTGCTGACCAACATGAGCGTGGCGTGGGGGATCAACTCGTATCACTGGTTCTTCCTTGCGCAGAAAGCGCCGTACCCCGAGCGGCTGATCTCGAACGACCTCGACTATTACATCGCCACGAAGCTCGACAAGCCCGGCGTCGGCCTCGACATCTTCACGCCGGAGGCGCTGGCCGAGTACAAGCGCTGCACGACGCCTGCGCAGATCCACGCCGTCTGCGAGGATTATCGCGCGACGCTCGGTGTGGATCTCGAGATGGACAAGGCGGATTTCGGGCGCCGGCAGATAGGTTGTCCGGTGCTGCACCTGTGGGGTGCGAAAAGTCACGTCGGCAAATACTACGACCCCGCCGCGGCATGGGCGCCGTGGTGCCGCGACGTTCGCGGCTGGGCGCTGCCGACGGGGCACTATCCCGCGGAGCACCGACCGGACCTCGTCTACGCCGCGTTCTGGCAGTTCTTCGGCGGACAAGAACCCATGCGGTACGGCGGACCGCTATAGAGCAGAGGCTCAGCGAGGTTTGCGCCGCACGGGGATGTCGACGGCGAAGCCTGCATTTCTCAGGCGCCCGATCGTTTCGTCCAGGTGGGCGCGGTCTCGCGTTTCAACGACGAGGCGCGCGGAGGCCGCCTTGGCCGGCGTATCGGTGAAGACACGCTGGTGCACGACCTCGATGACATTGGCGCCGGCGTCGGCCAGCACGGCGGTCAAGCGTGCGAGCTGGCCAGGGCGGTCGGGTAGATCGACCTCCAACTCCGACAGGCGGCCTTCGCGCGCCAGCTCACGTGTCAGAACGCTGGCGAGCAAGCGCGTGTCTATGTTGCCACCGCAGAGCACGAGGCCGACGTTCTTGCCGCGAAAGCGCGCGGGATGCTGGAACATGGCGGCAAGACCGGCAGCGCCTGCGCCTTCCACAACGGTTTTCTCGATCTCGATCAGAAGCGTTATGGCGTTCTCGAGCTCGACCTCGCTGACGAGAAGGATCTCGGACACCAGCGCGCGAACGACAGGCTCGGTCAAAGTACCCGGCGCCTTCACGGCGATGCCTTCGGCGAGCGTATCGCCGCGGCAGGGGCGATGGCCGCCGTCGATCCTGTTGAGCATCGAGGGAAATAGCTCGGCCTCCACGCCCACGATCTCGATGTCGGGCTTGATCGCCTTGGCCGCCACGGCCATGCCAGAAACGATGCCGCCGCCGCCGATCGGCACGACGAGAACGTCGAGCTGCGGCACGGCGCGGAGCATTTCCAGCGCGATCGTGCCCTGGCCCGCCATGATCAACGGATCGTCGTAGGGATGGATGAAGGTGTGGCCTTTGTCCGTCGCGCGCTGACGGGCGAAGGCTGCCGAATCCTCCAGCGTGGCACCGGTGACGATCACTTCAGCGCCGTGCGCGCGCGTGTTCTCGACTTTCACCGTCGGGGTGCCTTCGGGCATTACGATGGTGGCTGCAATCCCAAGGCGACGCGCATGGTAGGCAACGCCCTGCGCATGATTGCCGGCGGACATGGCGATCACGCCGGCGGCTCGCTCCCGCGGCGTGAGCGAGGACAGCTTGTTCAACGCACCACGCTCTTTGAAAGAGGCGGTGAACTGGAGGTTCTCGAACTTCAACCAAACCTCTGCGCCAAGCATCGACGACAGCGTGCGGCTATGGTCGCAGTCGGTGTCGAGAACGGCACCGGCGATGACGTCGGCGGCTCGCTCGACGTCGGCAATCGTGATCGGCAGAGCCGTTGCGGTAGCCTCATCGGGCAAGACACGTCTCCCAGGCCGGCGATCCGCTGCCGGCCGATCAGTGTGGATAGCTCACGGCCGCCGCGGCCTCAATTACAGATTCCCCGAGATACCGCAGTTGCGCCTTTGCTCGACCGACAGCAAGCGCCAACCCAGCGCTGAGGAAACCAGCCCTGCGTGGCTGCCCGGCTCACGCGCCGGGCCGGCGTCCGTGAAAAGCGTTGCCAATCAGATGCCGGATGCTTTCGCGATCGATCGGGCGCGGGTTCCAGTAGGGGCTCTTCACGGCAAGGTCGGCTGCCTTGTCGATCGCCTCCGCCTTCATGCCGAGTTGGCTGAGCGATGTCGGGGCGCCGAGCCGCTGCGACAGCTCGAACAATCCCTGGGCGGCGTCGCTCGCGCCAAGCGCGGCTGCGATCCTGCGCATGGCCTCTGGTGCAGCCGCAGCGTTGAACTCGGTCGCGTGCGGGATGACGACTGTGTGGACCTCGGCGTGGGGAAGGTCGAAGGAGCCACCCAGCGTGTGGCAGAGCTTGTGATGCAGCGCCATGCCGACTGCGTTGAGGCAGGTGCCGCACAGCCACGCGCCGTAGAGCGCATCGGTGCGCGCATCGACATTCTGCGGATCGGCGACGATCACCGGCAATGCGCGGGCGAGCGCGCGAATGCCTTCGTCGGCCATCAAGGATGTCACCGGGTTCTGGTCCTGGGCATAGAGCGCCTCGACCGCGTGTGCGATGGCGTTCATGCCGGAGGTCGCGGTGAGCATGGGGGGCAGCGTCATGTTGAGGTCGACGTCGTAGACGATGACCTCGGGCAGCACCTTCAGCGTCCGTTGCGTGACCTTCACGCCGTCCTTCGTCTCACCGATGATGGCGGTCGCCTCGGAGCCGGCGTAGGTGGTCGGGATGACGATCTGGGGCAAGTCGGTGCGCAACGCGATAGCTTTGCCCAGCCCGGTCGTGGAGCCGCCACCGAGGGCAACCGTGCAGTCGGCCTGCACTTCGCGCGCCAGCGCCACGGCGCGCTCCGTCACATCTGTCGGCGTGTGCATGGTGGCGTCGTGGAAGGTGCCGGCTGCGAGCGCGCCTAGACGCCGGGCGAGATCGGTCGCTTCCGACTTCTGTTGCGGCGTCGACAGCACGAGCGCTCTACCGCAGCCGAGCCGGCGCACCTCTCCGGCGACGTGGTCGATGGTGCCGCGGCCGAAGATCACGCGAACGGGATCGGAGGTATAGGCAAAGGGCTTCATCCTCGATCGTCTCCCTCGATGTGCCGCGCGCATTCTTCGGTGTCGGCCGCCCCACCAGATTGACCACTGGCAACCTCGGGTCAACCGGGTGGACGGGGTGCATCCGCGACCCGGCGGCGCTCGGCGGTCTCGCTCTGGGTAATGTAGAAGGCGGCGGCGAAGATGATGATCGAACCGACCCAGGTCCAGATGTCGGTCGGCTCGTTGAAGAAGTAGAGCCCGATCAGAACCGCGAACGGCAGTCGCGCGAAGTCGAAGGTCGCCACCAGCGAGGCGTCGGCGTAGTTGAAGGCGCGCGTCATCGCGACGTGGCCAAGGCAGGCGCAAGCTCCCATGCCCGCCAGGTAAGGCCAGATATGGGGCGGCGGCCAAGCCCACACGAACAGCGCCGGAACGAGAGAGGCGGGGATCAACAGCCCGTTGGTGATGAAGACGATTTTGTCGGCATCGTCGGTTGCTGTGAGCCGCTTGATCAGCGGACCGCCGATGCCGATCGCCATCGCCGCGACGAGCGCCAGGATCTGGCCGAGACCGAACGTCGGCGCCAGTGGCCGCAGAATGATGAATGCGCCGATCATGCCGACCGCCAGCGCCACCCAGCGCTGCAGCGGCACGCGCTCGCGCAAATAGAAAATCGCGAATCCCGTTGCGAACAGTGGAGCGAGAAAGCTCGTCGCCTGGAGTTCCGACAGCGGGATCATGGTCATCGCCGGGAACCAGCACAACATAGAGACGAGCATTACCGCGACGCGAATGCCGTACAGCGACAGATTGGCCGAGCGCATGTGCGCGGGCCCTCGAATATAGAGCAAGGGGGTCAGGCACAGGAAGCAGAACACGTTGCGGTAGAAGGCGATGAGGAGCGGATCGACGCCCTGCTGGGCAACGTACTTTGCAACGCCCGAGAGGCCGGACAGTCCAGCGACGCCGAGCGTCATCCACAGAAGGGCCGCGATCGGATCGTTGCGCGTGCCGGGGATGCCACTGACGCGGAACAGCTCCTTGATGCGTGACACGTTAAGGCGCGACATGCCGCCATTTCCGGGTGCTTCCACGCGTTGATCCCCTGCAAATGCGCGGCTAGTCGAGCCTCGCGTAAGGTGCGGCGCAGCCCCGATCTGACCTGTCTAGACCAGAACGCGCGCGGACAGAAGGCGGGTGAGAAGCCGCCTTGCGCGTTGCCGATGCCACCACTTAACGCCACCGATCGGAAACCAAGCAGTGGCGTCGCTCTGTCACCGCGGTCGCCGATCGGTTAAAGTACCTTCGATTTCCGGAGCATTGCCGCGGCGCGTGGCCATGGGATCGACCGCCATGAGAAAATTCAGTGCGATCTACTCGGTGATCGGCGCAGTCGGTATGCTCGGGGCCAACTCGGCGGCTCCCGTCAGCGCGCAGGCACCAACCCTCACCCAGAAAATGAACGCCTACGTCGGTTGCATCAACCGACTTTCGGCGCGCTCCTATGACTCGCGCGCCCGCTACTTCAGCTGGGTCGGCAAGAACGGGCCGACCGGCAAGGAGCGGATCATCTACGGTACATACACGACCTACGACACTTCCGATTGTCGGCGGAACGTGGAGAAGGCCAATGCGCTCGAGCCGCGCGAGGCGGCGCTCGAAGGCGCAGCATCCGCCTATGTCGAGGCCGTCACAACGCTAGAGCCGCTGCTGAAAGAAGCCGACGACTACTACAAGCAGCAAGACTACAAGGACGACAAGATGGCCAAGGGTCGGGCGCTTCACCCCCGACTGGTGGCGGCATGGGATGCGTTCGCCAGCGCGGACAAGATGCTTCGCGCGGGCATCGACGTTATCCAGGACAAGCGTGCGGTGGAGCGGCTGGCCGAGATCGAGCGCAGCGAAGGCCGCCAGGCGCGCTTTCACGTCGAGGCGCTGATGATCGGCGCGAAGCAGGTGTTCCGTGCGCAAAGCGCCGATCCTCCCGATGCCGCCCGGATCACCGCAGCGCTTGCCGAGTACGAGGGCATGGTCAAGGCGACGGAGGCCTATGCGGAAACCAACAAGGGCTCGAAGATCTCATCGGGCTTAGTGAGCTCTGCCAAGTCTTTCCTCGTCACCGCGAAGCTCCTTATGCGGCGCGTCAGGGACAAGGTGCCCTACAGCCAAGGTGATCGCATGATGCTCAACTCCGGCGGCGGGTGGATGGTCGAGGGTTCGCCGCCGCGCCTGACTCGCGACTACAATCAGCTCGTCGACGCCTACAATCGCGGTTCACGTCTCTGAGTACGACGGACGAGGCCTACTCGGCCGCCTCCGCTACCAGGAAGCCGCCGGACTGGCGCTGCCAGAGGTCGGCATAGACGCCGCCGAGCGCCAGAAGCTCGGCATGGCTGCCCTGCTCGACGATCGCCCCCTTGTCCATGATGACGAGGCGGTCCATCGCCGCGATGGTAGAGAGGCGATGGGCGATGGCGATCACCGTCTTGCCCTGCATCAGATTGACGAGTTGCTCCTGGATCGCGGCCTCGACCTCGCTGTCGAGCGCGCTCGTCGCCTCGTCGAGCAGCAGGATCGGCGCATCCTTCAAGAGCACGCGGGCAATCGCGATGCGCTGGCGCTGGCCGCCCGACAGCTTCACGCCACGCTCGCCGACATGGGCGTCGTAGCCCTTGCGGCCGCGAAGGTCCTCGAGGTCGGCGATGAACTCGTCGGCCTGCGCGCGCTTGGCCATCGCGAGCATCGTCGTCTCCGGCGCGTCCGGCTTGCCATAGAGAATGTTGTCGCGGATGGAGCGATGCAGCAGGGAAGTATCCTGCGTGACCATGCCGATCTCGGCCCTGAGGCTCTCCTGCGTGACCTTCGAGATGTCTTGTCCGTCGATCAGGATGCGGCCCTTCTCGAGGTCGTAGAAGCGCAACAGCAGGCTCACGAGCGTCGACTTGCCAGCACCGGAGCGACCGACCACACCGACCTTCTCGCCGGGCTTTATGTCGAGCGACAGGTTCTCGATGATGCCGCCTGCGGCCTTGCCGTAATGGAAGCCGACGCCCTCGAAGCGAATTTCGCCGTGCGTCACGGCAAGCGGCTTGGCCTCGGGCGCATCGAGCACGGCGTTTGGCCTGGCGATCGTCTCCATGCCCTCCTGCACCGTGCCGATGTTCTCGAAGATGCCGGCGACCGTCCACAGGATCCAGCCCGACATCGCCATCAGGCGAATGACGATCGTGGTCGTCAGCGCCACGGCGCCGATCGTCACCGAACCCACGGACCAAAGGTGAATCGCAAGCCCCGTCCCCACCACGAGAAGCAGACCGTTGATGGTGTAGAGCGCAAGCTCCATCTGCGTGAGATTGCGCTGGCTGCGCTGATACTTGACGAGGTGGTCGTCCATCACCGCGCGGGCAGCGGCATCCTCTCGCGATGCGTGGGCGAAGAGTTTCACCGTCTGGATATTCGTGTAGCTGTCGATGATCCGGCCGTTCAGCACCGAGCGCGCCTCGGAGGACTGATATGAGAACTCCTTTATGCGGGGCACGAAGTGCCACAGCACATAGCCATAGAGGAGCAGCCAGCCGATGAGCGGCAGCGTCAGCCGCCAGTCGGCATCGGCGAACAGCAGCAATGCGCCGATCCATTGCACGGCGGCAAACCACAGCGCCTCGGTGACCTGCACGACGGACTCGCGCAGCGCCGTGCCGGTCTGCATGACCTTCGAGCCGATGCGGCCGGCGAAATCGTTCTGGAAGAAGCCCAAGCTCTGGCGCAGCACATAGCGATGCGTCTGCCAGCGGATGCGCGTGGTGAAGGTGCCGGCAATGGTCTGCTGCTTCAGAAGATCGTGCGCCACAGAGATGACCGGGCGAAGGACGAGCGCGATGAAGCCCCAGAACAGCAGCATACCGGCGTTGTCTGAGACGAATGTCTCTGGCGAGCCGGCGTCCTTCATCATGTCGACGACACGGCCGACGAACGCATAAAGCGCCAGCTCGATCAGCGAGCCGACGAGACCAACCGCCATCAGCACGGCGAACCAGGGCCAGACAGGCTTTACGAAGTGCCAGTAGAACGCCCACAGCGTCTCAGGAGGGCGCGGCGGCTCCTCGGAAGTGAACGCGTCGATGCGCGTCTCGAACCAATGGAAGATGCGGTTCACTCGGGCCCCTCTCGTCCCCACTCCCCGTTCCTACGGCGTGGGTTAGGGTGAGGGGCGGCCGCTTACAGCGACCTGGAGCTTGTTGCCGCCCATCACCCTGGCAATCACCTTGGCAATCACCCTGGCCCTCTCCCCGCGCGGATGTGCGCCAGGAGAGGGAGATTTACTTCTTGTCTGCGTTGCTCAAGCGCGCGATCAGGCTCGATGTATCCCAGCGCTCGCCGCCCATGCGCTGGACCTCCGAATAGAACTGGTCGACGAGCGCGGTGAGCGGCAGGCTGGCGCCGGCGCGCCGTGCCTCGTCGAGGCAGATGCCGAGATCCTTGCGCATCCAGTCGACCGCGAAGCCGAAGTCGAACTTGCCATCCGCCATCGTCTGCCAGCGGTTCTCCATCTGCCAGGACTGCGCCGCGCCCTTGGAAATCGTCTCCATCACCTTGGGAATATCGAGACCCGATTTCTGCGCGAGGTGAAGTCCTTCCGCCAGTCCTTGCACTACGCCTGCGATGCAAATCTGGTTCACCATCTTGGCGAGCTGGCCGGCGCCGGGCGGGCCGATCAGGTTCATCATTCGGGCGTAGTTAGCGATGACGGGTTCCGCCTTCTCGAATGCCGCCGCATCGCCGCCGATCATGACCGTCAACACGCCGTTCTCGGCTCCGGCCTGGCCGCCAGAGACAGGCGCGTCGAGGAAATCGAAGCCCTTGGCCTTCGCGCTCGCGTGGAGCTCGCGGGCAACGTTGGCGGAGGCGGTCGTGTTGTCGATGAAAACCGCCCCCTTCCTGACGGTCGAAAACGCGCCGTTCGGGCCGGTCGTCACCTGGCGGAGGTCGTCGTCGTTGCCGACGCAGCAGAACACGAAGTCCGCGCCATCGGCTGCCTCGGCGGGCGTCGCGACCGCGCGGCCCTTGCCGTGCTTGGCCACCCAGTCGTGCGCCTTAGCCGCGGTTCGGTTGTAGACCACGAGGTCGTGCCCGCCCTTCTTCAGGATGTGCCCGGCCATGGGGTGGCCCATGACGCCAAGCCCGATCCACGCAACGCTCGCCATTGTGGTCTCCATTCGTCGAGTGCGAAGGAGCCGCTATAGCGCGGCCACGCCGGGCAGGCCAGCCTCGCGGGCGTCGTCCAGGAAGCATGGCGGGCCGAGGACGTGGCCTGCCACGCGCGAAAACGGATCAGGCGTTGCCGCTTTCCTTGCGCCGCCGCTCCTCCATCGCGGCGAACACGGCCTGCCGGATCGGCTCCAAGTCGGTCAGCCGGACGTTGTGGCGGTGAGAGGGGCTCTCGATGCCGGCTGCGCGCATGGCGGCATGGATCGCGAACGCGAGCTCGGTCCGCGTCGCTTCGGCAGTCGCACCGCTGGTGGCGTGGACGAGCAACGTCAGCTTGAGGCCATCCGCGTCGAACGCATCGAAATTGACCATCGGCGCCGGGTCGGCCTCCAGACCGCTCGTCTTGCCGGCGACATCGAGAAGCAGCTCACGAATCAGACGAGGATCGCCGTCGTGGGCCACCGAAAGCGTCACCGTTAGCGGCACGGAGCCTGCGACGACAGGCGCGCCCGACGGCGGCGGGATCGCCGTCGGCATGAGCCCGATGCCGGCCTCCGGTAGCGCCTTGAGGATACTGAACGAGAGCTGCGACTTGGCACCTGCGCGAGCCAGGATGTCGCCGACAAAGAAGTTCAGCGTCAGCTGCGCACTGTCGCCGGCAAACGAGTCGAACGTCACGAACGGGCCGGGGCTCTTGAGAACGTCGGGATGTTTGCGCGCCAGATCCAAGGCGATATCGCGTGCCTTGGCGGGGTCCATGTCGTAGCGGACGTTGAAGGTGATCTTGTTGCGCCCGACCGCGTCGCGCAGCGTCCAGTTCTTGACCCGGCCCATGATGAGCTCGGAGTTCGGCAGGACCACGCTCGAGCGGTCGAAGGTCTCGATCTCGGTGGAGCGAACCGAGATGCGCCGCACGATGCCCTCGTCGCCTCCGACCACGATCCAGTCGCCCACTTTCACCGGTCGCTCGAACAGCAAGATCAGGCCAGAGACGAAGTTGTTGACGATCGACTGCAGGCCGAAGCCGATCCCGACCGAAAGCGCGCCGGCGAGAATGGCGAGGTTGGTGATGTCGAAACCGGCATAGGAGATCGCCAGCAAGCCTGCGATGGCGGTGCCGATGTAGCCGGCAACGGTGTCGATCGAGTTGGCAATGCCGGCATCCATGCGGCCAGGCGTCAACATCGCGTCGCGCAGCCAGCGCTGGAACAATCGGGTGAGCAGGACAAGCCCGATGAAGAGACCAATCCCGAGGAGAATTCTCGCCAACGAAATGCGGAACTGGCCGACGTCGAAACCGAAGAACATCGCGCTGAACCAGTCGCGGATGTCGGCGCCGGCGAAGCCCCACTGGAGCAGCACGAAGGGCACAGCCAGCGTGATCAGCAGCAGGCTCAACGCCAGCTCGGTCAGGCGCGCGAGTGTCTGACGACGAGGCGCGTCGAGCCCGAACCTCGTCTCGAGGATTTCGGAGACGGGAAGTCCGACCTCCTGCGGCTCACGGGTCAGCGCGCGGATCGCCAGATAGAGCAGTCCCGTCACCACGACGACGACGACGGTGAGCACAAGCTGATGGGCGATGAACCGGCCGAGGGCGACATAGCCCGTGAAGGTGCTGGCCACGATGGCGACCACCGCGGTCCAAACCGGCAGCTTCAGCCAGAATGGATAGAGCCGCGAGCTGCGATGGCCATTGGACTCGCGCAGCGTGAACGGGGTCAGCAGCACGCACGTGAACAAACTCGCCAGCACCATGTTGGCGATGATCGTCTGCACCACGGTGACGGAGACGGTGAGGGTAAGCCAACGGCTGATCTCGGCGAGGGCGAGATCGGCGGCGTAGACACCAGCAATTCCCTGCAACACGCCAGAGATCTGAATCGAGCTGCGGTCGTTGAGCGGCACGAGGCGCCAGTCGGATTCGTCGGGCGCCATGACGGCAACGACGATGGCGGCGATCGCGCTGAAAATCAGCACTGCCTTCACCGCGGCCCAGAGCACGCGGTCGGCCCAGTAGTGAAGGATGTCGAGACTATCCAGGCCGACGAACAGAAGTAGCGAGGCGAAGATCGGCGCGATGGCCCGCATCGGGGCATACCACGTCACGGCGGTGGCGCGCTCGAAGAACGCCGGCGGCTTCTCGCGATGTCGCTTTCGGACGGCCGTCACGCTTTTGAAGGTCCAGCGCAAGCCCAGGTACAATGCGCCCGATACGATGAAGATCGCCAGGACGGTCGCGCTTTTGGGCGCGGCCTCGTCGATCCAGCTCGCGCCGATGTATTGCAGAGTGTTGACGACCGAAGGCACGTCGTTCCAGACATCCCGCCAGAGGGCGACGGACAACGGGCTTGGACGACGCTGCGTGATGCTCTGGGCAAAAAGCGAATGACGCAGGTCCGTTATGCGTTCAATGAGTTGACGCGAACGGACCCAGGAAAGCTCGGCGGTCTTGATGGCCCCATCCAGGGAGCCTGCCAGCGCATTGAGGCGAGCGCGCTCCGCGGCGACCGGAGGCGCCTCGGCTGATGCTTCGGGCTTAGGCGGCGGGCCGAGCTTGTCGATCTGGCCGCGCACCTCGTTCAATCGCGGGCGCAGCTTCTCGGCGATCTGCGTACTTTCGTACATGATACCCTCGACCAGGGCGCGCAGATTGCCGAGGGCACTCTCATTGTCCTTGGAGTTCGCGATGTCTTTTTCCGCGCGATCAATGCTCTCGACCTGACGCTTCAGGGCGTCTTCGACATCGAGCTTCGCCGGTACCGGCGGTACCGTCGGCGCGGTGGGAGTGGCCTTCTCCGCCGAAGGTGGAGATGGCGGGGCTGGCGGGGACTGTGCCATCGCCTGCTGCAAGCAAGCAAACAGGCCCGCGACGATCACGAGTACGCGCACGATACGCATGGCTATTTCATGCCTGTACGCCAGGGTTTCAACTATATCGGCCGAGAACGGCCGGTCTCACTTCTCGCCGACGGCCTGACCCAAGGTGCGCGGCGCGCGCGAGAAGACTGGCGCCTCTACGACCTCGCCTGGCGGTTTGGCCGAGCCCGCACGGCCCACGTCGATCCCGGTCTCGACCACGACATCGACAGGCCCGCCGATCATAATTAGGTGTTCCACATTGTCGCGGCGCACCAGGATCAGACGACGCCGACCGTCGACACTGGCGTGATCCGTAACCTCCAAGCGCTTCAGGGGCCGGGGGCCGAAAAAAGTGTTGGTGATCGTGCCCGTAACCGAGCCGGTCGTCAGGTAGCCGCGCAGCAACAGGCCGCCGACCACGATCAGCGCGGCGATGAAAACGAAGAAGAACAACCAGGAAAGCAGTTCCCACATGCGATCTCAACGCGGCCCGTGCCGCGCCCCTCGTTGTCCCCACCGTTCGGTCCCGATTCCGAAGACTTGCGGCACTGCCGCGACCGCAAGGCGGCGCGCCGGGCCGAATCGCTGACGATCCCACGGACACGGTCGACTTACCCTCAATTCGCTGGCGCGTACAGGGCGCAAATTCAACTCCATCTTAACCTGAGTAATCGAAAAGTTGCGCTGGGGCCCAGAACGAGTCGTCTCGAGCGATGTGCAAGTCGAACGAGCATGGAGCGGAGCAGGCCCCCTCAAGGGTGTGGAACGATCCGCAACCTTCCCAGACCTGAAACACGTCGAATTACAAGTGTATGCGTGATTTTCTTCCCACAGTCGAAGCACTCCGGCGCGCGACGAATCAGGTACACCTGTGGCTCATCAGCGAAGCCAAGGCGCGCCATATCATGGCATTACAACCAGCCACAGGGAGCAGTGCCGCACCGGGCACACCTGTTGCAGAACCGACACGCGCACTACTGCCGATCGGCCTCGTGCTGGTTGGATTGTGCGGCGCTGCGCTACTCGCCACGCTCGCCTCGCGTGGCTCGGAGCCGCTCGTCCTGACCATCCTGTCAGCGCTGGCGACCGTCGGCGTGTTCTTCCTGTGCGCACTCGCTGCCAAGCATATCCGTTTCGGGCAGCCTGCGGTCGAGATCGAGATGTTCCGCAACGTGTTCGACGCGGACGAGACGGGCGTGGTGGTGACCGACGTGCGCGGTGGCATAGTCGCCAGCAATCGAGCCTACGCCGCGATGGCGGGTTTCAACGCGCTCGGCGAAGTGACGCCGATCGAGACGCTGCTCGCGGGTGACAATGCGGCCAGCGAGGCAATGTTCCGCCTGACGCGCACCACCGAGAAGGGCATCGTCGCGCGGGAGGACGTGAAGGTTACTGGTCCGGGTGGGGTGGACCGCTGGCTGCGGCTTTCCGCGCGCCGGCTCGGCCCTGACGCGCATGGCGTCGACCACGGCATGAGGCTGTGGCGCGTGGAGGACGTGACCAACGAGCGCCTGCGGCTCGGCGAGACACTCGGCGCGCTGGAGAGCAAGCTCGACCAATTCATGAGCGCGCCGGTGGGCCTGCTCGCCACCGATGGCGAAGGGCTCGTCGTCTCGGCAAACAAGCGCCTAGCGGTCTGGCTCGGCTATGCCGATCCCGCGCGCGTGCTGGGCATGAAACTAGCCGAGCTGGTAGCGGACGGCGGCGCGCATCTCGTCTCGTCGCTGGCGGCGGACCCGAAGCGGCTCTCGCATCGCGTCGACATCGATCTCATCTGCGAGGACGAGCGCCGCTGGCCCGCGACGCTGCTCGTCGTACCAGGCGCCCAGCGCACCTCGATCGCCGTCATCGAGCGCGTCGAGGAGGACGAGGCGGAAGACGGCAAGCTGGCACTCGCACCGGCGCAGCCACGCTTCTCGCGATTCTTCCAGTCCGCGCCATTCGGCATCGCCGCCGTCGGCGAGGAGGGCCGCATCATCAGCGCCAATGCGGCGTTCGCCCGCCTTCTGCTCGACGGCTCCGCCCAGCGCGGGGGCAGCCTGATGGAGTTGATCGGCAAGGCTGACGAGGAAACCCGCCGCAAGTTCGCCGCCGCGCTCGAGGCCGCCCAGCAGGGCAAGGCCAACATCGCGCCGTTCGACGTGACGCTCGGCGCGAAGGGCAAGGAGCTTACGCGCAAGGTCTACATCTCATCCCTCGGCCGCGGCGCCAACGCCAAGGGCGGGGCCATCCTATACGTCATCGACGTGACCGAGGCGAAGGCGCTCGAGGAGCGCATGAGCCAGGCGCAGAAGATGGAGGCTGTGGGCACACTCGCCGGCGGCATCGCGCACGACTTCAACAACGTGCTGACCGCGATCATCGGTTTCTCGGACCTGCTGCTGCAAAAGCACAGACCCGGCAACGACAGCCACGGGCAGATCATGTCGATCAAGTCGAGCGCCAACCGCGCGGCCGGCCTCGTGCGCCAACTGCTCGCCTTCTCGCGGCGGCAGACGATGCAGCCCAAAGTGCTGAAGATCGGCGACCTGCTCACTGACTGGTCGATGCTGATGAACCGCCTGCTCGGCGAGAAGATCGAGCTCAAGATCCCCTCGGTGCGCGACCTGTGGCTGGTCAAGGCCGATCCCAGCGAGCTCGAGCGGATCTTCATCAATCTCACCGTCAACGCGCGCGACGCGATGCTGCCAAAGGGTGGACGTCTCACCATCCGCACGCGCAACGTAACCGAGCGCGACAGCCAGAAGCTCAGCCAGCAGGGTGTGGCGCGCGGCGAGTACGTGATGATCGAGGTCGAGGACAGCGGCTGCGGCATGTCGCCGGAGGTCATGGCCAAGATCTTCGATCCGTTCTTCACGACGAAGGCCGTCGGCAAGGGAACGGGCCTCGGGCTCGCCAGCGTTTACGGCATCGTGCAGCAGACGGGCGGCTACATCTTCCCGGACAGCACGCCGGGCGAGGGCACGACATTCCGCATCTATCTGCCGCGCCACGTGCCGGAGGCCGACGAGGAGGTCGAGCCCGCGCCGTCCGCGGTGAAGAAGCCCCGGACGCGGGATCTGACGGGCACGGGCTGCGTGCTGCTGGTCGAGGACGAGGACGCTGTGCGCCAGTTCGCGGTCGCCGCGCTCAGGAGCAAAGGCTACGAGGTGCTGCAGGCAGGCGACGGCGTGGAGGCCGTCGAGTTGATGGAGCAGCACGGCGCGAAGGTCGACATCGTAGTCTCCGACGTGATCATGCCGGAGATGGACGGGCCGACGCTGATGAAGGAGCTCAGGAAAACCGATCCGAAGCTGAAGTTCATCTTCGTGTCCGGCTATCCCGACGACGCCTTCAAGCACAACCTCGATCCGGAAGCCGACTTCACGTTCCTGCCGAAGCCCTACAACCTCGCCCAGCTCGCTGCGAAGGTGAAGGAGCAGATCGAGGCGTGATGGGGCTGGCACCGGGGTCTTTCCGGCGGAAACGGAACCGCCGGAAAGCCGCAAGGCTCTGATTTTTCTGCCCGACACGCCCTGGACAGCTCCATCCCGGACGGTCGCACTCCAGCAACCGGACCGTGCCCTCGAGCCTCGCGGAGCGACTACTTCAGCTTGCCGATCGCCTTCAGCGCCTGCCGCCAGCGAGCGCGGTCCTCGTCGAGGAATTTTCCGAAGGCGGGTGCATCGAGGAAGTTCGGCACCAGCGCCACGGTCTGCATCAGCTTGCCGAACTGCGGGCCCGTTACGATGGCGCGAACGTGCGTGTTGATCCGCTCGAGCACGGCGGCGGGCGTGCCTTTCGGCGCGAACAACCCGAGGAACGCCTGCGCCTCGTAGCCGGGATAGCCAAGCTCGCCCAGGCTCGGGACCTCCGGCGCGAACGCGATCCGCTTGCCGGAGATCATGGCGAGCCCCGTAACCTTGCCGGCCTTGATCTGGGGCAGCGCCGAGGTCAGGTCGACGGCAACGAACGGCACTTGCCCCGCAACCGCATCCATTATGGCTGGCGCACTGCCCCGGTAGGGCACATGCACGAGCCGGGCCTTGGTCTTGTAGCTGAGGTACTCGACGGCCAGATGCATGCCCGAGTTCGTACCCGTGGAGCCGTAGGTGAGGCCGTCTGGGCTCGCTTTAGCCTTGGCGATGGCGTCGGCGAGCGACTTGAGCCCAGAGCCCGGGTTGGCGACGATTACGAGCGGCACATCCACGAGCCGGGCGACGGGCTGCACGTCCTTGGCCGGGTCCCAGTTGGCCGGGGCGCTCGGCAGCAGCGGGATGATGACAATGCCACCGGCTGCACCGATGGCCAGCGTATGCCCGTCGGGCTCCGCGCGCGTCATCGCCTGCACGCCGGTGACGCCGCCGCCGCCACCCATGTTCTCGACGACGACACTCTGGCCGAGCCGGGCGCCCAGCTCCTGGCCAAGGCCGCGCGCGGTGGCGTCTGCCGAGGCTCCCGGCGCGAAGGGCACGATGATCTTGATGGGCCGCGAGGGGAAGTTCTGTGCGACGGCCGGCAGCGTCAGCAGCCATGCGAGGCAGGCAAGGATCAGGCGGGGCATGCGTTGGCCCTCCGTTCTGTCGTTTCCTCGAGCGAAGGTTAGCGCGGCGGGACGTCGCAGGGCAATCGCAAAGTGGCTACCGGTCGGTCACGGCGCCGAGTGCGTACATTGCGACATCGCCCCGTCGCATGCGATCTGCTAAGCCGCACCTGCAAACCCGGATCGCTGGAGACCCCATGCTCATCCTCATCAGCAACGACGACGGTATCGACTCGCCCGGGCTGCACGCGCTGCGCCAGATCGGTATGGATCTGGCCGGGCCCGACGGCGAGGTCTGGGTGTCGGCACCCGAGCAGAACCATTCCGGCGCTGGCCACTCCCTGTCGCTCAACGAGCCCGTCCGTATCCGAAAGGTTGACGACCAGGCCTTTGCCGTGCGCGGAACCCCGACCGACAGCGTCATCATGGGTGTTCATCACGTGCTGAAGGGGCGGCGGCCGGACCTGATCCTGTCGGGCATCAACCGCGGCTCCAACCTCGCCGAGGACGTGACCTATTCCGGCACCATCGCTGCCTGCCTGGAGGGCACACTGCTAGGCATCCGCTCGATTGCGCTGTCGCAGGCGTTCGGGCCCGAGAGCAAGCCGGCGCCGAAGTGGCAGACGCCGCTCGCCCACGCTCCGCGCATCATCCGCGGCCTGCTCGAGCTGCAATGGACGCCGGGCATGCTCTACAGCATCAACTTTCCCGATCTGGAGCCGGACGAGATCACCGGCGTGGAGGCCACAGTGCAGGGGCGCCGCGACATGGGCCTCCTAAGCCTCGACGAGCGGCGCGATACTTGGGGCAATCCTTACTTCTGGCTCGCCTACCGCCGCAGCCGCTCCGAGGCGCCGGCCGGGACCGACCTCAACGCGATCGCCTCAGGCCGGATCTCCGTCACGCCGCTGTGCATGGACCTCAGCCACCGCCCACTGCTCGAGGCGACGAAGGCGGCGTTGGCGAAACAATGACCACTCGTCGTGATCGACGGCTCCAGCCTGTGCTATAGTCCGACGTCGAGGGGGCCAAAGGAACCCGGAACGACGCCAATGCCCGACGAGCGCGAAAAATCGACAAAGCTCCGCGACGAGCAGCAGCCGGGCGGGATGCCGCTTCCCGGCCGGCATCCCGATGCCGGTCCGCTCGAACAGCCCGGCGGCCAGATGCCGGCGCGTGCCGCCACCGATGCCGAGGTAGCCCAGTTCGTCGAGCGCCTGAAATCGATGAAGCCCGCCGCCACCAACGCCCGCGGTCGCCTCGTCTTCGCGATGGACGCTACCATGAGCCGCGAGCCGACGTGGGATCTGGCGCTGAGCCTGCAGGCGGATATGTTCAAAGCCGTGAAGGATGTCGGCGGGCTCGACGTGCAGCTGGTCTATTTCCGCGGTGCAGGGGAGTGCCGCGCCTCCAAGTGGGTGTCCGATCCCGACGCCCTCGCCCGCCTGATGACGACGGTGCGCTGCATGGGCGGCCACACCCAGATCGGGCGCGTGTTGGGCCACGTCCGTGCCGAGACCGAGGCTACCCGCGTCTCAGCTGTCGTCTACGTCGGCGATGCGATGGAGGAGGCCATCGACGACATCTGCGCGAAGGCTGGGCAGGTCGGCCTCATGGGCGTGCCGGTGTTCGCGTTCCAGGAGGGCCATGACCCCACGGCCGAGCGCGCGTTCCGCGAGGTCGCCCGGCTGACGAAGGGGGCATGGTGCCGCTTCGACCATGGCTCCGCGCGGCAATTGCGCGAGCTGCTATCCGCCGTGGCGGTGTATGCAGCTGGCGGACGGCAGGCGCTCCTAAGGCTGTCGCAATCGAAGGACGGGGCGGGCGCGCGCTTCCTGCTGGAGCAGATGAAGTAGCGATGCTCTATCTCATCGCCGGTCTCGGCGCGCTTCTTCTAGGGTGGTGGGGGCTTTCGCGCCTCAAGACGGCAAATGTCGCAGTGCTCGCCCGGCAAATGCGCACAGGGTTCGGCGTGATCGCGCTGGCTGTCGCGGTGGGCTTCGCCGTAAGGGGCATGATGGGCTACGCGATGCCGGCCGCGATGCTCGGCATCTGGCTCATGACGGGCAGTACGGGCCTGCCGTGGGGCTCGTTTCCCGGCCGCGGCGTGCCCTCCAGCGGCAACACCTCGCGGATCGTGACTGACCATCTCGAGATGGAGCTCGACCACGACACCGGCGCGATGCGCGGGCGCGTGCTGAAAGGCGTGTTCGCCGGCCGGCCTATCGAGCGACTGGCGCCGGCCGAACTCGCGCTGCTGTGGCGCGACTGCCAATTCGCCGATCCGAAATCAGCACAGCTCATCCAGACCTGGCTCGACCGCACGCATCCAACGTGGCGCGAGGACATGGCGCGCGCGGAGGCCGAGCCGGGCGCGGGGGGAATCATGACCCGCGAAGAGGCGTTCGAGATACTGGGCCTCAAGCCCGGCGCGAGCCCCGACAACATCCGCCGTGCTCACCGCGATCTCATGAAACGCATGCACCCCGATGCCGGCGGCTCAGGCTACCTCGCTGCCAAGATCAACGAGGCCAAGGACGTGCTGCTCGGGAAGTGACGGGGCAGTCTGGCACCAGTCGCCGCGGCGCCCGCAAGACCATCCTTGTTTGCGCGTTCAACTCGCGATCTCATACCCTCGAGCGCAAGTTTCGACCCACTACATGGGTCTTCACTTTCGCTGCGGCGCTTGCGCCGGGCCGCAGTCGCGGCCTCGCCGAGCGGACAGAGCAACAAGTCACGACTTCCGCTCGGCGGTATCACATTCGCTTGCGGCCCGGTGCGCGCTTCAGGCTCGCTGCGCGTTTGCCGGTCGCACCGACGCCCCCCACGCCCGTCGAGCCGAAGCCGCCTGCGCCGCGCGCGGTTGGGGTAAGCTTCCCCGACGTCACAGCCACTATCCGCGCCTGCTCGACGCGCGCGACGACAAGCTGGGCGATACGCTCGCCGCGCGCGATCTCGAACGCTTTCGTGCCGAGGTTCACGAGGATCACGCCGACCTCGCCGCGATAATCGCTGTCGACGGTGCCGGGA